>NZ_BAABGA010000018.1:0-452015 GCF_039541335.1 Novipirellula rosea
GCTTACATTCAGTTACGAATGCGGCACGAATATGGTTTATGCTAGCTTGAAAGGGCTCGGCGTAAGCCACCGGTGCCGAATTTTAGCCTATGTTCTCGCGTCTGCGATTGGCGGCGAAGCCGCCAATCGCAGACGCGAGAAGGGGGTGGTGACGCAGTCCGGGGGTTAACGGCAGGAATTGTGCCGCCCTCTGGGCTATAACATCAACCTATAAATCGCACGTCGCAAGGGACGGTCCCATGGCATTGCAAACGACTCAGGTAGCTTCAATCTTAAGAATCTGCCTGCGGACATTTGGCAGCATCGCGTAGCGTGGATTGCCCGACGCATCGACTCCTGCATCAGGAACGACTCGCAGGAACTTTAGATCGAAACGATTCTCAAGCTTCGCCATGATCGCCTTGAGTGACCGCATCTTGTTCTTGGGCAGATCCAGCAACAAGTCTAACTCCGGCAACGACTGGGCGTCTTCAGCAGCGTTGGCAATGCGAACCAGATGCTTCCAGATATGGCGTTGCTTGATTCGCCGCAACTTCATCGGCAGCGGCAGCGCCGCCACGTCTTCGCCTTGGGGCTTGCTTGGACTGTCGGCGTCCGCCGCGAGTCGGTTGCCCTTGCGTCCGCGCCGTCCCACGCTGTCATTTGCATCGCGATCACAATCCGGAGCATTGATCGCCGATCGCAATTGCTTGATTGCTTTGCGGCAATCATTCGTGTCGTCAAGATTTACCATTAGGTAGGGCATCGTTAGCCTTTCAATAAGATTAGGTTGTAGCACGCACTCACACCCGCCATTTGCGTGAGCAAAGCTTACGCAGCACGCAAGCATTGTACGCAAAGATCTCATGCGATCAAGGACTAATCCGCTCGACGGATCGCTCTACCGTAAACCTGACGCTGCGGAGCAGCGGTAAGCCGAAGTTTTTGCGTGAAGGACACTTCGCAACACTCCTGCTAGCTCTTCGGTGTTCCAGTAAGGTTTCGAACTCGGTAATCGGGCTAATTTGGTGGGAAATTGAGATCTCGGGGGATCGAGAGCCGGGTACATGCCCGGACGCCTACTCGATTTCGCTCTGGCAGCGTATAAACAGGGCTCCGATCTCGACGTTACTGAGACGGCACAGCAAAGAATCATCCGAGGCTGGCCGTCCGATGGAGCAAAAACATGAGCAAAACACAAATTTTGGCGGCACGCGCAGGCGAAATTACTCCCGAAATGGAGTTCTGTGCCAAACGAGAAGAACTCGCCGTCGAACTGATCCGTGACGAAGTCGCGGCTGGACGAATGGTCATCCCTGCAAACAAGGTCCACGCCGCCGGGGCTCTCGAGCCGATGTGCATCGGGATCGCGGCAAAATGCAAGATCAACGCGAATATCGGCAACAGTGCCGTGACCAGTAACGCCGGCGAAGAGCTGCAAAAACTGCACACCGCGGTCCACCACGGTGCCGATACCGTGATGGATTTGTCGACCGGCAAAGACATCGACAACATTCGCCGTCAGATCATCGAAAAGAGCCCCGTGCCGATCGGAACCGTACCGATCTACCAAATGCTCGAAGAACTCGGCGGCAACATCGAAGACATGACCGCCCAGCACTTCTTGGACATGGTCGAGCACCAAGCCAAACAGGGCGTCGATTACATGACCGTCCACTGTGGCGTCAAACTCGAGCATCTGCATTTGAGCGTCAACCGCGTGACCGGAATCGTCAGCCGTGGTGGATCGCTGATCTCGAAATGGATGATGGCTCACAACAAACAAAATCCGCTGTACACCGCCTTTGATGATCTGTGCGACATCATGCGCGAGTACGACGTGACCTGGTCGCTTGGCGATGGACTTCGACCGGGTTCGATCGCGGATGCTTCGGATGCCGCTCAATTCGCTGAACTCGAAGTACTCGGTGAATTGACCAAACGGGGTCAAGACAACGGAACGCAAGTCATGGTCGAGGGACCGGGACACATTCCGATGCACCAAATCCAAATGAACATTGAAAAGCAGATCGAGCTTTGCAATGGCGCACCGTTCTACGTGCTTGGCCCATTGGTGACCGATATCGCGCCGGGTTACGACCACATCACCAGCGCCATCGGCGCCGCGATGGCGGGTTGGCACGGAGCTGCGATGTTGTGCTACGTGACGCCGAAAGAGCACCTTGGACTACCTAACGAAGAAGACGTCAAGCAAGGCGTGATCGCTTACAAGATCTCGGCTCATGCAGCCGACGTTGCTCGCGGACGCAAGGGAGCCCAAGACCGTGACGACGCGCTCAGCCGAGCCCGTTTCGCGTTCGATTGGAACGAGCAGTTCCGATTGTCATTGGATCCGGAAACCGCACAGCGTTACCACGACGAAACGCTGCCGCAGGACACGTTCAAGAGCGCCCACTTCTGCAGCATGTGCGGACCGAAGTATTGCTCGATGAAAATCACCGAAGACATCCGCAAGATGGCCAATGAAGGGCAGCTCGTCGAAATCAAAGACTAGTTTTGCGGGGTGCAAAACAGAGGGGTGGTCGTAGCGGAAGTCGTCAAGACTTTCGTTACAGCCGCTCGACGGTCTGAAACGTGCGAGTTAGCACTTCTTCCTCACACTTGCCATCGACAACGCATTCGAGAGACATAAAGCCCAGGGTTGCGACCAGCACTCTGGGCTTTTTTCATGGACGCTGGGCTTTTTTCGTGGACGCTGGGCGGTACTCGTTCACCGGCAGCGGCCCTGGAGAATCCGAGATGGCAGCGTGCAAGTTCAGGGTCACCAACCCTTCGCCGAAAATCTCGCTGGAGGCTCAGGTTTTCGACCCTCCGATCTTCGTTGGGAGGGTGAATAAAAGATGTCGTTTACTCGCTGGCGGCGATATCGGCGCCACTGCCGATCAAGATGCCGGTGCCTCGCAATTGCCACAGAAAGAACGCGGCTCCGGCGGCCATCAAGATGCTGCTGAGCATGAAGATGTGCTGAGGAGAATCGCCAAACGCGGGACGAATCGCCCAGTACAGCAGAGCCGCGACGGTTAAAAACACAAACGAGACGGCGTTCGCAGTCCCCAAGAACCGGCCTCGCTCGCTATCGGGCGACATGTATTGCAGCAGAGCTTGTAGCGGAACGATATAGAATCCGGCAAAAAAGCCCGCTCCGAAGATGAAGAAGCCGACGTTACTGAGCGCCACTCGCAGCATCGGCTGCAAATCGGGAAGCGACGGCGGTACAAATGACAACAGCGCAAAGAAGACCACCAAACCGGCGGCTCCGATCGGGATCAATCTTGGTTCGATGCGGTGCCCGGAAATCAGCCCGGCAACGGCACAGCCCACTCCAATCGAAACTCCCAGAACTCCCATCAACATACTGGCTTCGGTGCTCGAAATTTTGAGAACCGCGGTATATTCGGGAACGATAAACAACGCGATTCCGGCCAGCAGGTAAAAATAGCCCCACGCCATCATCACCATCAGCAGCCGCGTCTTGGACATCTCGCGTACGGTGGTGACGTAAGTGGTGAGCGGATTGAAATCAAATTTTGCATCGCGATCGCCTGTGGGTAGCGGAGTCAGCAAGAAGGCCGACGCAAGTCCCGCGATCGCGATCAAGACCAACACCACGATCGGCAACCAAACCAGCCCACTCGTTTGCTCACGGAAATAGGCGTTACTGACCACGCCGGCGACCAGCGTTCCGACGATCACGGCGACGTTGGTCATCATATTGATCGTGCCGTTGGCGCGGCTGAGATCCGACGCATCGACCAGCTCGGGAATCATGCCGTACTTTGCCGGCCCAAAGAACGAGCTTTGACAGGTCAACGCCAACAGTGCCAGCAGCGTGACCCACAAACTGCCCATCATGAACCCGATTCCGGCGAGGATAACGATCGGGATCTCGATGACTTTCACCCACATCGTCACGGTTCGCTTGGAATAGCGATCGGCGATTTGGCCGGCATAGCCCGACAGAAAGATAAAGGGCAGCGTGAAACAGATCCCCACGATCCCTTGGCCCCCTTCGCCGAGATCGCCGGCCCACAAGCCGCCTTGAATCACCATGAACGTCAAAACGCCCTTGAGCACGTTGTCGTTCATGGCTCCGAAAAACTGGGCGGCGAGCAGTCCGAGAAAACCGCGTCTGAGGAGGTGGCTTGGCACGTTTTTTCGCTTGATGAAGGGTCACGTTCGGGGGACCGCGAAATCTTAGCAGAAACGCCCCTCGCGCCGCGACGCCGATGAGAACCGAGGGCAGGGCAGGGGAGCACTGAATGGGCGGATTCACCAAAAACACACAAACGCCACCCTATTTAGTGGCGATAGCGGTCGATCACTTCGGGCAGCGGGTAGGCGGTAACGTCTCGATCTCCGTCGCTGGCGGCAATCTCACGCAGTCGCTCGTAGCCGCGCGTGAGCAACGCGACTCGCTCGGCCGCAAAATCGGGATCTAAATTCGCCAACCCCATTTCGCCCGGGACCACGACACGTTCAAAGTCCGGATGGTCGATAAATTGAGCAAGCACGGGGTTACAACGAAGGTGCCGCTCGGGGGTCGTGTGCAGCACCTCGGGGTCGAGTTCACCGATCACATAGCGAAGGTACAGATCACTGTCGACGATCGCAGCCACGTCTTGGCCGCAGACTTCACACAGATAACCTTGATCACACTTTGCCATTCGATTTTTTTCAGTACCGAGGGCAGAAGCCCTTTCCGAACAACCTACGACTCGAGTCCTAGCACGTCGAACATGTTGTAGAGTCCCTTCGGGCGACCTTGCAGCCATTTTGCGGCTGCCAGAGCTCCGGCGGCGTAACAATCGCGGTTGCTGGCGGCGACGTTCAGTTCAATTTTTTCGCCAAGCATTCCGAACACGATCGTATGCTCGCCAGGATTGTCACCAACGCGGACGGCGTGGTAACCGATCTCGTTCCGGGTTCGTTCGCCGGTGTGACCTTCGCGGCCATGAACATGAAGCGTTTCGTCGCTCAGTTTTTTGCCAATCAATTCACCAAACTTCAGCGCCGTGCCGCTGGGGGCGTCGGCTTTGAAGCGATGGTGACGCTCGATGATTTCGACATCCAAGCCGCCCTGGACATCGCCAAGCGTATCGGCCACCTGTTCGGCCAGTTTCATCGTCAAATTGACCGCCAACGACATGCTGGGAGCCCAAACAATGGGAATCAGCGTTGCCGCAGCTTGCAGTTTTGTTTTCTGCTCGTCGCTCAGCCCGGTGGTAGCGACAACGAGCGGCGTGCTGGCTTCGACACACGTTTCGATGCAATGATTCAGCGCTTCGGGAAGCGAGAAATCGATCACCACGTCGACTTCTTCGGGCCAATCCGAGGCAAGGGACACGCCGATCGGAGCGAACCCCGCGACTGCTCCGGCATCTTGGCCGAGCAGCGGGTTTCCGGCGTGATCGATCGCGGCAACGATTTGGAATTCGGTATCTTCCGAAGCCAGGGCAACGACGCGTCGCCCCATTCGTCCCGCGGCACCATGAACAGCAAGTTTGATTGATGTAGTAGTCATACGGCTAATGTAACGCGTCACCGACCCTTGGGGTAGCGGAATAGGGATACTGAATCTTTGTTCAAAATCGGTGTCAAATACGTCTGTCCGACTTGATTGCTCTGCAGCCGATGAATTTTGGGGTGGGTCGTCGCGGAAGCCACACGTGATTTTCGTTGTCTTTTGCGAATGCCGCGAGTTTCCCCCGAGACCTCGAAACTCTTGACGAGTTCCGCTACATTTGCGGCGTCATCGCTCAGTTTTGCTCGAGATACTGGCTGAGCAATTCGATGTTCGCAATCATGGTTGCCGAGGAGACGACGCCTTCCTTCGGCGTCACCTTTTTCCCCTGCTCGTCGCGTACAAAGCCCTGCTCGAGCCAACCGCCGCTGCTTGATTGCGATTGAATCACGGCAACCGCCTGTTCACCGCTCACCTTATTTTGAGCAGCCAAAGGCTTCCCTGACGCGAGGGCTTGATAGTCTCGCTCGATCTCGTCGAGATGGGAATCGACGACGAAACCATAATGGTCGGGCATGCTGCGGTCATCGTAGGTGAATTGATAATCTTTGCTGAAATAAATCGGACGATTCGTTTTGAGTTCGTAGTAGCGAGCGAGCCTGCCATCGCTGCGCAGACAAGTCCGCAAATATTCGATCGCCCGGGGCAGCGGTTTTAGATAACGCTGCTCACCGGTTTCGCGGTACAAGACCAACAAGGTTCGCAGTGCATCCTGAGACTCGCGGCCGGAAATCGCAGGCGGCTCAAATTGGCGATCCCACACCGGATGCATGTGCCGATCGTACTGCTGAGCCCAGGCAGGCTGCGGCTCGGGCATTTGCGCACGCAACAAAAAATCGCCTCCCGTCATCGCACTGCTGCGGTACTGCTGGTCGTCGTAAACACTCGCGGCAAACAACATCGTTTCGACCATATTTTGCGTAATGCGGTCGTTCAGCATGTAGCATCCTTCGTACGTCTTGGCCCATGTCCGGCTCCACGATTCGGGATAGCTCGCGGCGAGCACGGGGTAGTGATCGATGCTAGGCGGCTGGGCTGAAAATCGATCGTAGTTGTGCCCCCATGCGCCACCGGGATACTGAGCCATGCTGGTCGACCGCAGCGCATACTCGGCCGCTTCGTGGACGGTCGCGTCCTTGAACCCGAGCGTTTGATCTAAATCGCACAGGAACCGAATCGCACAAGGCGTGGTGTCGTCATCAATAAGCGTCATATTGGTTTTGAATTGCCGGTTTCTCCACACTTCCCAACCGCCGGGATAAGGCGTCGAAGCGGTGGTGAATGCACCGGAAAGCGAATCGCCGGAGCGATTCAGCAACACACGGTAGGGCAGACGGGCACGCAGCGCAGGATCAAATTCGATCGAGTATCCCCAACCGCCACTTTGCAATTGCCCCTGAATCAATGCATCGCCGACTGCCTTGGCCGCATCTAAATGAATCGCGTCACCCGTCGCACGATAAGCGGCTAAGAAAGCGAGTCCGACGGCAGGGGTTCCTGGCGGCTGAACCCAAACGCGATTGGCTCCGGCGACACCTTCACCATGACTGTAACGTCCGTCGACACTGGAGACCCAGGCATAGCCTCCATGATCGGCAATCCGCTGCCTCATCAATTGTGTCGCCTGATATAGCGACCGTTTCACCTGATCACGTGATGGTAACGATTGTGCGGGAGAAAACGATTGTAAAGCCACGACCAGCATCGCCAGTCCCCCCCAACGAAGGATCGCCAAATTAAATGCTCGGTTCATGGGGCGGTTTTCCGATAAGGGAGGGACTTCACCTATTTTTCACACAGCCGATCTCGTCGAGACGGTCTGTGGCAAAAACGAGAACAAAACGGTGGCAGAACACCGAAGACGAGACGGATTGGATCAGCCGTCAGCACAGTGAAAGCAATGCTTTCACCTAAACTTCATAATGTCTTGCCGATTGTAGTGGTTCTAAGCATACACAGCATTGATCCCACTAGAAAAACTGAATCGATCGTAAAGTTGCAATTTTCCGGCAGATGCGAATTGGCACACTTCGAATGGGTGAGTCAATCGCCCCGGTCCGATAACCCTAGTGCCGGGAATCTCATTGACCGCGACTGCGTTTTCCACACCGCGGTTGGGGAAACGGGTGTTTCCAAGTGCCAACAGGAGGTTGGCTTTTCAGAACGGCAGATAAGTGACTGGCCCTTTCCGAAGGTCCCCACCCCAACGGAATGGCCAGCACTGCCACTACAATTACATGGAAGTTTAAGGCGATGCGAATCACGTTTCGTACCAACCAATTGCAAGCCAAGCTTGCAGCCGCGGGAGTCTTCTTGGCTTTCGTGACCAACAGTGCCGGAGTGGTGTTCGGCGACGGCCCCCTCACGTTCCCAACGATGAGCGGAAGTCAAATTCAGGCAACGAACTACAATCAACCTTTCGGTCTGTTAGATGACGGAGAGATTGGCCGAGAAGAATCAAGCGAACCAGTCGAAGAACCGATCGTCGAGTCGGTACCGGCAGCGGACTACAAAAAGCTGCTTGAACGCGTCGACGACATGGAATCGTCTTGGGAGAAATACCAAGACAAGCTCGCTGAGGAATCGGCGGAGAAGAAAAAGAAGCCGACCATGAAGATCAGTGGTCGTGTGCACTTGGACAACTGGAACTTCCTCGAGTCCGACGCGGGTACCAATTTCTTGGAAACCGGCGATCCGCTGGATGATCCCGAGGACCGCTGGGATTTCCGTCGTTTGCGGATCGAATTGTCCGGCGACATCCCTAACAACATGCTGTACCGGTTGCAGGTCGATTTTAACAATCCAAGCGCGCCCGAACTCAAAGACGGCTACATCGGCTGGAAAAACCTACCTGGCAATCACACACTGTTGCTGGGTAACCAGAAACGTCCGATCGGCTTGGACCATCTAAACAGTAGCCGTCACAACGTGTTCGCCGAACGTCCATTGGCGGTTGAAACGTTCAACGAAGACGCTCGTCGTCTTGGTGCAGCGATGTACGGCTATAGCGACGACGAAATGTTCAACTGGCGATACGGTGTTTTCTTGCTAGAAAACATTGCCACTGATGGCCGTTACCGCGGTGACGACATGCAGGCCGGCGTGTATGGCCGGTTGGCGGCGAGCCCCTGGTACGACGAAATCAGTGGCGGCCGCGGCTATTTGCACCTGGCAATCGCTGGATCCGCAAACGATACCGATCCCGACGGCCAAACCGACGCGGACCAAAACAGCAACGAAGCTCGTTTCCGCACGCGTCCATTAGCGCGATCCGATTCACGTTGGTGGAACACCAATCGCATCCTGGGTGCCGAGGACTACCAACAACTCGGCTACGAATTCATGCTCAATATCGGTGCCTTGCAAATCACCAGCGAATACTACGGCAACTGGGTAGGACGCGACGCAGTCGGTGGATTCTCGGGTGAAGACTTGTTCTTCCATGGCGGTTACATCTTTGCATCGTACTTCCTCACCGGCGAACACATTCCGCTGGACCGTGTTTCGGGAACCATCGACCGGGTCAAGCCATTTGAAAACTTCTTCCTGGTTGATCGATGCACCGGAGGCACGGGTTCCGGGTTGGGTGCAGTCGCAGTGGCCCTTCGCTACGACTACCTCGATCTTAGCGACGAAGACATTCGTGGGGGCGATGGCCACGCGGTCACCGCCGGACTTAATTGGTACTGGACCGCCTACTCGAAAGTTCAAACCAACTTGATTTGGGGCTCGATCAACAACGGTGGGCAAGGCCAAGAGAACAGTGGCCCCAGCGGCACCACGGTGCCGTTGGCCGCAGGCGTCGATGGCGACTTCACCGCACTTGGCTTTCGCTTCATGGCCGATTTCTAAGCTTCGCTTGAAAATCGTCCTCTTACCCACCGCGTAAAATTGATCCAATCATTTGTCCAAGGAAGGGACCCAAAAATGTTCTACCAAAAACTCCGAATGACGCTCGCTGCGGGCTTGCTCTCGATCGCTACGATCCCCTTTGTCGCTAACGAAGCGGCTGCTGGATTTGGCCACAAACTGGTCGACCAAACCGGCTGCTGCACCAAATGCCCTGCATGTGACCACGCCTGCAATTTTTCCGTCGATGTCGTCGACGAAACGAAGACTTGCTTTGAAGTCGAATCCAAGGTGATCTGCATCCCGCGAGTCGTGTTTCCTTGGCAAAAGGGAAACTGTGACGCGGTCTGCAACAACGGTGCGAAAACGCGTCGCATCTGCGTGCTGAAGACCAAAGATTACAAGTGCCCGAAGTGCGAGTACTCGTGGTCGGCCGAGAAGAAAGCAACCTGCTGCGACACTCACAGCGGACACAGCCACGGTGGACACCACTCCATCGAACACGCTCCGGTCGAACACGCCCCGGCTCCGCCAGCTCCAATGCCTGCGGAACAGGTGGCTCCGGAAGCCCCCCAGCCGTACTCGCTTCCCTCGCCAGCGCAAGCGTCGCGTCCAACTGAAGACGCATACTACTCGCTGTTCGAAACCATCACGACCCGCTAGTCTAACGGATGAAACGAGAGTGACGTTTTTCAGTGGCCAATCTCGCAAGAGGTTGGCCACTTTCGTTATTGGATACTTCCTGAATACGACGGACCAACAAGTGAACGACCTTAGCCGCTACGGCGGACTGATCTTTGACTGTGACGGAACGCTCACCGATTCGATGCCGCTGCACTTCGAAGCATGGCGTGAAACGATGGCCCGTTTCGGCATCGAGTTTACCGAACAGCGGTTTTACAGCATGGCAGGCATGCCCACTGATAAAATCATTCGCGTCTTGGCAGACGAACAATCGGTCGACGTTGACCCCGAGGTGGCGGGCGCTGAAAAGGAACTCGCCTTTCGCCAGCGGATCCCGCGGCTAACGCCACTGCAACGCGTCTGCGATATTGCACGTGCCTACCACAACGTCGTGCCGATGGCGGTGGCCAGCGGTGGTGACCGCGAAGGCGTGTGGGCCCAAATCAAACACTTGCAAATGGAATCGTTGTTTGCCGCCGTCGTCACGGCAGAGGACACCAAGAAACACAAACCGGAACCCGATGTGTTCCTAAAGGCCGCAGAGTTGTTGAAGGTCGCGCCGGAAACCTGTCTCGTTTTCGAAGATTCGCCGCTCGGATTGGACGCCGCCGCGCGAGCCTCGATGGACTGTGTCGATGTCCGCGACTTTACGTTTTACCAGGCGGGCTGATTATCAGGCGGGCTGAGCGACAGCCGCACTCACAGGCTGCGCCAGCCTGTGAGTGTGAGACGGACTTCGCGTCGGTCGAGGATGCGATTACTTGGAATGTTCGAGCGCCTTGTCGCTGATATCTTTGCGACACCAGGCACCTTGCCAGCGAATCTCTTTGACCGCCTTGTAGGCTTGCAGTTTCGCACCGCTGATCGAATTTCCGATCGCGGTCACGCCAAGCACACGGCCGCCGGCGTTGACCACGTTCCCATCCTGCAGTGCAGTACCGGCATGAAATACTTTGACGTCGGTTAGCTCCGCAGCGCGGTCCAACCCGGTGATCACGCGGCCTTTTTCGTAGTCGCCAGGGTAACCTTCGCTGGCCATCACGACACAAATGCTGGGGCGTTCGTCCCACTGCAGTGGTTCAAGTTCACCGAGGCGTCCGTCGATCGTCGCTTCGATCACATCGACCAAATCGGTCTTCAAACGCATCAACAGCGGTTGGCACTCGGGGTCGCCGAACCGCACATTGAACTCGAGCACTTTCGGGCCGGCCGAGGTCAGCATCAAACCCGCGTACAGCACACCTTTAAAGGGCCGGCGAGCACGCTTCATTGCATGCACGATCGGAACCAGCACGTCGGCTTCGATTTTTTCCATCATCGCTTCGTCAACGATCGGCGTCGGACAATACGCGCCCATCCCGCCGGTGTTGGGACCGGCATCGCCATCGTAGGCTGGCTTGTGATCCTGGGCGGCGGGCAGCGTCATGATCGTTTCCCCATCGGTGATCGCCAATACGCTTGCCTCTTGCCCGATCAATTTCTCTTCGATGATCAACTCTTTGCCAGCTTCGCCAAATTCGCGTTGATGGGCAATCCGATCGATCGCTTCGAGTGCTTCACTGCGTGTGCTACAAACGATCACCCCTTTGCCCGCAGCCAAACCGTCGGCTTTGACGACCACATGCACCGGATCATTCGGCTCGGAATAGCGATCCTTGATATAGCGAGCCGCATCCTCGGCGTCGCGAAAGGTTCGGTAACCCGCGGTGGGAATATCGGCCATGTGCAGCAAATTCTTGCAAAACACCTTGCTGCCTTCGAGTTCGGCGGCGGCTTTGGAGGGGCCAAATACTTTGAGTCCCTCGTCCTGCATCGCATCGACGAGCCCCGCCACCAAAGGAACCTCGGGGCCGACGACGGTGATGTCGATTTCGTTTTCTTTGGCAAACTTGACCAGCTTTGCGGTCTCGGTGACTTCGATCGGAACATTGATTGCGTCGATCGCGGTTCCCGCATTGCCGGGAGCCACGTAGACCGTTTCCACACGAGGGCTTTGAGCAATCTTCCAAGCGAGCGCATGTTCACGTCCGCCGTTACCAACAATTAAAAATTTCATCGCGGGACCACACTGTCGCAGAGATTCAAGAAAGGAAAAGTCAAAACCCAACCGGTAAATTAGCAAACCAATCAAAAATCGCCACGGTGGGAACCACAATCTCGGCTGGCGCGGACAAGAAATTCTCGCTGCGAAAGCCTGGCGGACCCACCAAGTGTCACCGATTCCCCCCGGCGGATCGCACTGTGGGAATTGGCCAGCTTAAGCGGGCGTAAGCGGTAGACAATTTTCCAATAGCAGCTAAAATGGGTAGCGTCCTGCCGAAGAATGAAATTCTGCTGTCCGCTAAACCCCCCACCCCAAGGACGGCACATTCTTCGCAAAAAACTAGTTTGGTTAGAAGCAGCGACTGAGTTTACGTCCACCGTAGCTCAGTCGCTGCGATAACCTCGCCAGTAAACAGTCCTTCCCTCCCTTTGAATCTCGTGGCTTGCGATGGTTGAAATCGGCGGTAGAAAATCGCTTAAATTGCGTGCGTTCTGCTGACCGGCAACTAGAATTCGCTGTTTGCCGCATGCTCCCCCGTCACGCAAGACAATCGGTCCCTGATCCTCGGTCTCCTGATCCTCCGACTCGACATAGGTCACCATCATGCTGAGGTTAAACGGACACGCTGACCAAATTTCTGGCTGTCTAATGGGGCGGCATTAAAACCAAAAATCGTTACGATTTGAGAACTGAAACCACGCTGATGATCCTGCGGCCGATGACCGCCAAGGATTGAAATCCTCTAACCCTGCTTGGGAGAATTAACGTTGAAGACTCGACGACAAGCTTTGAAAACTCGATTAACTCACATGTTTTGCGGTGTCGCCGCAGCATCTCTGCTGGCCTCGACTGCTGCCGTTTCCAACGCTGCCGATCTGAAACTGCGTTTCGAATACGCAGGTGACGCTGAGGATCCCTCGGCCCTGGTTGTCAACAAAGACGTAGAATTCTGTGGAAAACACCAGATTTTCAACGAACGATTGCTGGTCAACAAAGAGAACAAGGGCATCAAAGATGTCGTGGTTTACGTTTACACCGGCCGCGGTGGATCGAAACTCGACGATGTCCCTGAAAAGAAAAACACTCATGTGTTGGAAAACAATGCCTGTCGCTTTGAACCCCACATCGTGATTTGCCAAACCGGCGACACGCTGAAAGTGACCAACCCCGACGCCGTGGGCCACAATGCGAACCTGCCGTTCTTTAAGAACGCGGCCCAAAACTTCTTGATCCCACCGGGGCAAGACAAATCAGTCGTTCTCGAAGAAACCGAACCTGCGCCAATCCCAGTGGAATGCAACATTCACCCTTGGATGCGAGCCTACGTCGTGGTCCTGGAACACCCCTACGTTGCTAAGAGCGACGAAAACGGTGACCTGGTCATCAAGGACCTGCCCGAAGGCGAGGAATTGACGTTCCGCGTCTTCCACGAAGCGGGCAAAATTGACGATGTCACCATTAACGGCAAAGCTGAAAAATGGTCGCGAAGCCGTTTTGACGTCACCATCAAAGCTGGCGTGAATGACCTTGGAACCGTTGTGGTTCCTGCAGGGGCATTGAGCGCCGAGTAGTTGAGCGCCGAGTAGTTGAGCGCTGAGTAGTTGAGCGGCGAGTAGGGAAACGCGAGTCAAATCGCGATCGATCCCAATCCAACGATTCGTGGCAGGCCCATCCTTGATGTGCCTGCCATTTTTTTTTTGCCGATGCGACAATCCGTGGAGTTTACGGCGGACGGGTTTACGCGGTTCAATAGGGGACGAATCCTTTCCCAAAACTTGCGACCGTTTTCGATATGCCCCCTCTCGTCCGCTCTTTCGTGCTGACCCTCTGTCCGCTGCCGCTGCTGGCTGTGATCACCGGATGTGACGCAAAGATTGAACAATTTGAGCCCAACACGCTTTATTCGCTGACGCTCGCTGAATCGCGGTCGGCGGAGATGGATGCCGCCCAAACCGACACGTCGGCGGTGCTGGAACAGGTGTTTGGAACGCCGAACGAGCCAAAATGGCCGAGCGAACTGCTAAGTGAATCGGCCCGATCGCTGATCGATGTTGACCGACTGGCGAGGTCAGCAGGCCCCATTTCGAGCTTGCAAGACGGCAGCCATCTGGGACTGTATCGCGAACACTGTGTCCATTGCCACGGGCTATCGGGCGACGGGTTCGGCCCTACTTCGTTGGCACTGAATCCCTACCCTCGCGATTTTCGGCATGGCGTTTTTAAATGGAAATCGACACGACGGAATGCCAAACCGACGCGAGCGGACCTTCGTCGCACACTCGTTCATGGCGAAGCGGGCACGGCAATGCCTTCGTTTTCAGTACTGCCCGATGAGGAAATCGACGCACTGGTCGATTATGTGATCTATCTGTCGATTCGTGGCGAAGTCGAACGTGAACTGCTGGCCGAAGCGGTCGAATTGGGCTACGACACGGCGCCTCCCGAAGAGAATTTACGGATCCGCATAGCGAACGCCAGCGATGTGGAATCGGCAAGCGATCCTCAAACCGCAAGCGAAGGCGCCGAGGCCACTCGCGAAATCATTCAGGATGTCGTCAACGATTGGGCCCGCGCCGACGAGACGGTGGTGGAAGTGCCCGCAGCGACAAGCGTTGCCGCGACAAGTGACGGCGATTCGATCGAACGAGGCCGTGAACTGTTCCATGGCCAGATCGCGAACTGCGTCGGTTGCCACGGCCCCCAGGGGAACGGCGCCGCAGTGACGCTGGACTACGATGATTGGACCAAAGAGTACTCGACGCGATTGGGGTTAACGCCGACCGATCGCGATGCGATGAAACCGTTCCGCAAAGCGGGTGCCCCAAAACCACGCCCCCTTGTTCCGCGGCGATTACAAGGCGGCGTATTCCGTGGGGGGGGCGATGGCGAGACACTCTATCGACGGATTACCCAAGGCGTTGCAGGAACCCCGATGCCAAGCTTGGAGGTGACCGAGACCGAGAGCGGCAAAGGATTGACACCGGATCAAGTCTGGGATTTGGTCCGCTATGTTCAATCGCTCGGAAAACCTTAGGCTTGCTGAATTCCCGCTGCCGCAATGCTCGTTGCGTTAGATGTTCGGCGTTTCGATCCTGGTCGCTGGACCTTCCCCCACACACTCTCTGCTGAAACGAACCTTCACATGACTCAAGAAACGTATCGATCGATTGGCGCGATTGTCGGGGTGATCATCGGAGTGGTTTCCATGGCACTGCTCGGCTTTTCGGGGCTGATTGCCGGCTTCTGCTTTGGCGCAGGCGGCGCAGTCCTAGGCGGCATCTTGGGGGAACGCGTTCATTCGATGCGACACAAAAATCGCTAAGTCCGCACCCACGCGCCGCCCCCACGCGACCTTCTTTCGTTAACAAATGCAACATGCAATCTAAAAGCATCCCTCATCACCGTACCGTCCATCGACTGGCCATCCTGACCGTCTGCCTGACTTGGCCGCTGATCTGGGTGGGCGGGATGGTGACGACTTACGACGCTGGAATGGCGGTCCCGGATTGGCCCAACACCTACGGCTACAACCTGTTTTTGTACCCCTATAAAACTTGGTTGTTGGGCCCGTTTGACTTGTTTATTGAACATGGGCACCGCTTGCTGGGTGCGCTGCTTGGATTCACCGCGATTGGCTTGGTCGTGGCAGCTTGGCGGACCGAGCACCGAGGCTGGGTCAAAGGCTTTGCCACGATGATCTTGGTGGCGGTGATCATCCAAGGGGGGCTCGGCGGCATCCGAGTGGTGCTGGGCGACCGCACGTTTGCGATGATCCATGGCACGACCGCCCCGATCGTTTTTGCTCTGACCGTCACGGGGATGGTGATCACCAGCCGCTGGTGGTTCCGTTATTCCGGCAACGCAGGATATCCAGTCAGCAAAGGAAACGAGACGCAATCCGAATCGGCCCCTCAGCCGGAACGAACGGAACCCGATTCGGAAAATTTCGTCGCGTTACCTCGGCTCGCCAAAGGGACGTTTGGAATCCTCTCTCTGCTGGTGGTGACCTGCTATCTGCAACTGGTTTTAGGGGCGAGATTACGGCATTTGCAGCCCACTGGGTCTCCCACAGGCTTTTTACACACAACCGCGACGCATGTCGTGTTGGCGTTTGTGTTGTGGTTGATGGTGGTCGTTGCCTGGGCCCGATTACGCAAGTGCGGCGATTTGACGCTGTCGCGTCCTGGGGTTGCCTTGATAGGATTAGTGGGCATTCAAATTTTGCTGGGTATTGGCACTTGGGTAGTTCACTATGGCTGGCCTGCGTTTCTGGGATGGTTTCCTGGAGCGGAGGGTTATGTCATTGAGTCAAAGAATTACGCCAATGCGTTACTTGTCACTTCGCATGTTGCGACCGGATCTTTGATTCTTGCGGTTTCCACGTTTGCATGGGTCCGTATACTGCGTGTTCGCAACCTGAACATGGCTTCCGTCACGAGCGAAACGGCGACTTAACTAGGAACGAATAAAAAGTGTCGACAGAGATATTAATCGCCGATCCACTGACGCCCTCGTCGGCGAGGGTTCGTTACGTGAGCGAAGGAAAACGAGTGGATAGCCAGCGGGAATCCCACCCTCGAGATGCCGCCCACGAACTTGCCGATGGGCCGGATGATGCTGATGGAGCAGGGCAGGGCAGGGGACAGGCCGCCGCCCCGACAACGACACAGGCTGTTGTGGCGACGCGCCCCAGTCTTTTTTCTGACTATATCCAACTGACCAAACCGCGAATTGTGACCATGATTTTGGTCACGACCGTCGCTTCGGCAATGATCGCGGCAGGCGGATGGATCGCGACGCTCGATATGCTTTGGTTGCTGATGGGCACCGCGATGGTCGCCGGCAGCGCCGGAGCGGCCAACCAGATTTGGGAACGACGCATCGATTGCAACATGACGCGAACCGCGTCGCGGCCGTTGCCGGCCGAGCGAGTCAAGCTGCTACCAGCGATCCTTTACACCGCAGCGCTCGTCGTGATCGGTACTGCGATTCTGGTTTGGCAGTTTGGTTACGCCCCGGCCTTGGCAGGCGTTGCGACCTGGTTGCTTTACGTGCTGGTTTACACTCCGATGAAAACACGCACCGCATGGAACACCACCGTCGGAGCGGTAGCCGGAGCCTTGCCCGTGTTGATGGGCTACACCGCCGCGGGCGGTGGGATCGAAGATTGGACGGGTTGGTTATTGGTCGCGGTTTTGGCCGCCTGGCAATACCCGCACTTCATGGCAATCGCTTGGCTGTACCGCCGCCAATATGGCGAAGCAGGATTCTGCATGTCGACGACGGTCGACCCGAGCGGCCGATCGGCCGGGGCACAAAGCATTGCCGGTTCGATTGCGATCCTGGGCTGTAGTGTCGCGTTGTGCGTGATCCCCGGCGGTTCGATCCCAGCAATGATCATTGCATCGGTGGCTGCGATTTTCGCATGCTACCCGATGCTGCGTGCATCGATTCGCTTCTCCGCGACTCCGGACGACGTGATGGCTCGCAAACTGTTGCGGTCCTCGCTGTTGGTGTTGCCTGCGGTGTTGGCCATTGTGACCGTACGAACGGTGTTGTGAGACAAAGCGTGAATCAATCTACGATCCTGCCGGCGGAGATACCGTCTCCCTCGAGCGAAGCGAAACAAACTGCGATCTGCGTGGCGACATCCGTTCGCCATGCGTATGACACCAAGTCGGGCGAGACGACGTGGGCGTTACAAGGCATCGACCTGACCACGCACGCCGGTGAGATCTTTGCATTATTGGGGCCAAACGGCAGCGGCAAGACGACGTTGTTCCGGTTGCTATGCACGCTGCTGCCGATCCAACATGGAACGATCCGAATTGGCGGCATCGACAGCCGCACCAATCCGTTAGCGGTTCGCCGTCAAATCGGGATTGTGTTTCAGTCACCGAGCTTGGACAACAAACTGACCGTCGATGAAAACATCGCCTGCCAGGGAGCGCTGTACGGAATCACCGGACGTGAATTGAACGTCCGCCGCGATGCACTGCTCGAGCAATTGAATCTGACCGATCGTCGCCGCGATTATTGCGAAACGCTTTCGGGTGGTTTGAAACGCCGCGTCGAACTCGTCAAAGGCATGCTGCACCAACCACGACTGCTGCTTTTGGATGAACCGAGCACTGGTCTGGATCCTGGCGCACGCCTCGACCTCTGGAAAGCGATTCGCGCGATGAGCGACCAGGGCACCTCGGTGCTGATGACAACGCACTTGTTAGAGGAAGCAGACAAGGCGGATCGTGTTGCGATCATGCACGAGGGACAAAAGGTTGTCGAAGGAGCGCCGTACCAACTTCGCCGTGACCTCGGCGATGGTGTGATCACGATCGAAACGAGTGATCCCAAGGCGGCCGCGAGTCAGCTGAGCAAAAACCTGCAACTGGAATCGCAATCGATCGGCAATCAATTGCGATTGCAAAGCGATACCCCTGCACAACTTGTCCCATTGATCTCCGAACAACTTGGCGAATTGGCTGAATCGATCTCGATCGGTCGCCCTAGCTTGGAAGACGTTTTCATCGCCAAAACCGGTCACCAGTTTCAGTAATCACGCAGACCTTTATGAGCGCCATCACGACATCTCCTTCCTCGAGTTCCGATTCCGTCGGCCAACCCAACCCGACTTCGGCGCGTGCGGGCATGTCGGCGGCTTGGATGCTGGCCCGACGCGAATGGACGCGGTTCTTTCGCCAACGCAACCGCGTTTCGGCGGCGATCGTGCAACCGCTGCTGTTTTGGATGCTGTTTGGCACCGGACTACGTGGTGCGTTCACCGTCGCGGGCGACCAGAACTTTATGGAATTCTTTCTGCCGGGCACGGTCGGCTTGATCGTTTTGTTCACCGCGATCTTTGCCACAATCTCGGTGATCGAAGACCGCCGTGAAGGGTTCATGCAATCGGTATTGGTGTCACCGGTGGGACGTTGGCCCGTGCTGATGGGCAAAGTCATCGGCGGCAGCGCGATTGCTTGGGTCCAAGCAATGTTTTTTCTGTTGCTGGTGTATCTGTTTGGCACCGCGTCGATTAGCAGCAGTATTTTTCTGCTGATGCCGCTATTGGCTCTGATTGCCATTGGCATGTGCTCGCTGGGAATGATCGTGGCATGGCCGATGGACAGCACTCAGGGGTTCCATGCGATCATGATGCTCGGTTTGATGCCGATGTGGCTGCTGAGTGGATCGTTCTTTCCAATCCCTGCCTGGAGCGATTCCACGATTGGCCAAATGATCCTTGGCGGCATGATGCGAATCAATCCGCTCAGCTATTCGATGTTGGAAATGCGGCGGTTGATTTACCCCGAAGTCGATTTTAGTAGTGCCGGCTTCGCCCCCTCGAGCGCGACTTGCTGGAGCGTCACGATCATTGCCACGATCGTGGTCACGTTGATTGCATGGCGACTCGTACGCGGCAGCCGCAAAGTGGATGTGATTGTTTAACGCAATCGCAAACCACCGCGACATCCCACCTAAAAAATCAAATCCGCGACTCGCTTTGAAGAAATCGATCATGCGAACGACCCTCCATATAATCTTGATCCTGATCACCGGACTTGTGCTCGGACTAGGCATGCGTCAAATCCGCAAATCCGAACGTGCCAACGGTCCTGGCCCCGGCGAAGAAGTCTTTACCGATGCGGGTGTCGACGTCGACGCGGTCGACCCCAGCAACGTTGAAAATGCGATGCCAAGTCATCCACCGGAAGACGAAGAGTGGCTGAGCAAATTCGAACTGACCGAGCGAAGTGGCGAGCAGGTTGCGAGCGAAGATCTGAAAGGCCAGCCCTACGTGGTCAGCTTCTTTTTCAGTACCTGCCCGAGTATCTGTGTCACCCAGAACCAGAAGCTGAAGGAACTGCAAGACGAATTCGCCGGCCAAGGTGTTCGTTTTGTTGCGATCTCGGTCGACCCGGAAACCGACACCCCCGAAATCCTGCGTGAGTACGCGGCCCGGTTTGGTGCCGACCGTGACCAGTGGTTATTCATGACCGGTGATCTCGGTTACATTCGCCGCGTCGGATCGGAAGTATTCCGGATGCCTGTGGACAAACAATTTCACACCGAGCGTTTCGTGCTCGTCGATCCCGAGGGTGAAATCGAAGGCTTTTACAACTGGCCCGAAAAAGCTCAGTTCAAAAAGCTGAAAGAGAAGATTCAAGAAATGATTTCGTCCTCCGAGAAAAAGGCATCCTGAGCGATGTGGCAATTCCTGGCAGACAATCTGCCTCACGCAACCGCAACGCTGAACGCCACGGCGACTGTTTTGCTAGCACTCGGCTTGATCCGAATTCGCCAAGGCAATCCGCGAGCACACAAAAAGATGATGCTGGCGGCACTGTGCGTCAGTGGGGTGTTTTTGGCGTTATACCTGCTGCACAAAGTGGCGTTGTATCAAACGACCGGGGAACCGAACAAACGATTCCCGACCGACCCATCGATTGCTTCGGACGCGGCGCGATACACGTACTTCAGCATCTTGGGCACTCACCTCGTGTTGGCGATCGCCGTTCCGTTTCTGGCGTTGCGAGCGGTTTATTTGGCGATGAAAGGACGGATCATCGCCCACAAGAAGCTGGTTCGATTCGCCTACCCGATCTGGATGTATGTCTCGGTAACCGGGGTCTTGGTTTATCTGATGCTGTACCAGATTTACGCAGTTTGATCGGTCCTTGTGGCGTTTTCGCTGCACGCATGCCACTCGAAGTGCCGATCACCAGTGGATCCTTCCAATGCTCGCTGGCGGATTTCATCCTGAGTCCGCCATAATAGGATACACATCTACACTATTGCCCCCCTGGCTGAAAGTCTTCACCGCAATGGTGATTTTGGCAATTGGCCCCCCTTCAAGCGGGCCCGTGCAAACGGCAATACCTGACAAAACGGGTATGGCCGGGCAAACCGGGGGTTTCTGGGCAACAAAGGCCCTTGAACAAAGCGGGGCCGATAGCGTAGGATTCCTCGCTCGCGATACTGTACCAAGCCAGTGCGCTCAACCCCACACCACGAGAGAAAACTGCCATGAAAGACGGCATTCACCCTAAATACCAAGACACAACCGTATCCTGTGGTTGTGGCAACACCTTTACGACCCGCAGCGTGCGACCTGAATTGAAGGTCGACATTTGCAGCGAATGTCATCCTTTCTATACCGGAAAGCTGAAGTTCGTTGATACCGCGGGCCGTATCGACAAGTTCCAGAAGAAATTTGCTGCAGGAACCTACGGCAGCCTGGCATCGAAGAAGCCAGTGAAGAAAGCCAAAAAATAGCTTCGCCACGACTGAACACGACATCCAGCCGCACCGTCCTCGATTGGGACGCGTGCGGCTGTTTTTTATGATACGTGTGACAGACCGTTTTCTCCTTGGTTTTACCCTGCTTTCCGCCTCGTTCCTGAATGACTCCCCATGAGTACGATCCGCGACACTCTCGAAGAAAAGCTGGCTCGCTTTAAGCAGCTCGAACTCGATATGTCCGACCCTGAAGTGCTTGCCGACGGGGCACGCATGAGTGCCGCGGCACGCGAACACGGCGGGCTGGCCAAGGTCGCAGGGAAGTACCGCGAGTTCAAAAAACTGACCGACGAAATCCGCGGCTGCGAAGAGATGGCGGAAGCGGCCGAGGATTCCGAAGAACGTGAAATGGCCGAAGCCGAGATGGAAGGGCTTCGCAAACGCCGCGAGGCATTGTGGGAAGATCTACTCTCGCTAACGGTCGGGGGCGAGGATTCGCACCGGACTCGATGTGTGATGGAAATTCGCGCGGGCACCGGTGGCGATGAAGCGGCGTTGTTCGCTCGTGACCTTTTCGAAATGTACCGCCACTACGCGGAATCGAAAGGTTGGAAGACCGAGATCATGGACCATAGCGCCACCGAAATGGGCGGGTTCAAAGACATCACGCTGACGTTGGAGGGCGAAAACGTTTATCGCGACCTGGCGTACGAATCCGGTGGACATCGTGTCCAGCGTGTTCCTGAAACCGAGACGCAAGGCCGCATCCACACCTCCGCGGCGACCGTCGCGGTCATGCCGGAACCCGAAGACGTCGAAGTCAACATCAAGCCCGACGACTATCGAGTCGACAAGTTTTGTGCGTCCGGCCCCGGCGGTCAGCACGTCAATAAAACGGAATCGGCAATTCGGTTGACACACCATGAAACCGGCATCGTCGTGCAGTGCCAAGATGAAAAGAGTCAACACAAAAATCTGGCTCGCGCGCTGCGAGTTCTCAAGGCACGCGTTTACGAAAAGAAACGCGAAGAGGAAGACGCAAAGCTTGCCGAAAAACGCAAAGGCTTGATCGGCTCGGGCGACCGCAGTCAGCGTATCCGCACCTATAACTATCCTCAGAACCGCTTAACCGATCACCGCATCAATTTGACGATTTACAAACTCGACCAAATCATTGCAGGTGACTTAAGCCCCGTCACCGAAGCGATGATCGAATACGATCGCGACCAACTTCGCGGCGATATGATTGACTAATCGCTCGCTAGTTGCGATTTGGTTTTGTAACGCTGCGTTGACTCGATTCCCCTAAAAGGAAACCTCATGTCGGACACCAAGGAAGAGCCGTGGACGGTGCTGCGACTGTTGGAGTGGACCACCAACTTTTTCAAAAGTCGGGGAAGCGAATCGCCTCGGCTTGATGCCGAAGTCTTGCTCGCGCATGCCCGCGATTGCGCCCGCATCGAACTGTACACCGCGTTCAGCGAAGTTCCAACCGAAGAGCAACGTGTGGCGTTTCGCGAAATGATTCGCCGTCGTGGTGAAGGCACTCCGGTGGCTCAGTTGGTCGGCTATCGCGAGTTCTACTCGCTGCGTTTTCGCGTGGATGAAAACGTGTTGATACCGCGTCCGGAAACCGAGCATCTTGTGATTGAAGCACTCGATGTTGCCAAGGCGATGAAGATCAGCGACCGACCGATTCGCATTGCGGATGTCGGTACCGGCAGCGGAGCGATTGCGATCACGCTGGCCAAGAACATCAAAGATGCCGAGATCACTGCTATCGATCTCAGCGAGGCGGCTTTGAAAATCGCGACCTGGAATGCGGAACATCTCAATGCGACCGACTCGGTTCGCTTCGTGCACAGCGATCTGTTTGAATCGGTCGCCGAACCCGCCACGTTTGACATCATCTGCAGCAATCCGCCGTACGTTAGCGAATCCGAGTACGAGCAGCTCGATCCGACCGTCCGCGATCACGAACCTCGCGAAGCGCTGGTCGCCGGCATTGATGGAATGGATATCATCAAACGATTGCTCGAAACCGCTCCCGAGCGACTCGAAATTGGCGGCCGATTGATCATTGAAATCAGCCCGATGATCGCGGAATTGTGCGAGGAACTTGTCGAAGTGACCCCAACCCTCGGTGACTTGCGATTCATCAAAGACCTCAGCGGTCAACGGCGAATCGTCTCGATGGCGCGTGTGTAGCGAAAGTCGTGCGTGAATTTCGCCGGGGGGCCAAAGGGTGGAAGGAACTCTTGACGAGTCCCGCGACGGGCAGCGACGCAGTCGACGCTACTGCGCGATCGTGCCAGGCATACCTTCGGCAAAGGTGATGCCGCTATCCATTTGCATCGGTTTTCCATCGGTGGCAAACCCGCGTGAATAGAAATATTCCTTTAGCCTGCGAAACTCGGCAAAACTGTCGGGATAGACATACACGACCACGACCGTCGTCGCGGGATCGCGACCGGCAAGCTCTACATGCAGGTCACTTCCTTGGACCAGCATTTCGTCGACCGGTCGACCGATCGGCTCTTCAAGCGGCTCGATACTGAGTCGCACCGGTTCGATCGTCGCACGAATCCCTGCTTGGCCATTGATCCGAATCATCTCCTGTTCCTTGTTCATCACAAAGCGGCAAACGTAACCGCGAATCGGTCCGACCGCCGACTTGATCAATCCGGTTCGCGAAGTCCGCAAGTCGGGCACACACGCGTCACGCACCGATTTAAACAGTGCGACTTGCGGAACGACCGACAACAGATTGCCCTTGAGCCGAAAATAGACTTCGTCGCCGAATGCTTTCTTCGCCATCGGAGTGGGCAAATGCTGGACTGCGACGACCGGTGCTTCTTGCCCTTCGATTCGCTCGCGTTCGCCCTGCAGTTCGTTCATCCGCTTGATCATTTCATCGTATTCGCGGTTCCGTTTGGCGAGTGCCGTCGCGTCCTTGTCGAACTTACCCTTCTCGGCTTCCCAAGCCGCTTTGGCTTCCGTCAACAAATCGAGCATTGCGTCACGTTGCTGCTGGCGAATCTCGAGCTCGTTATCAAAACGTTTCACCGTGGCTTCGAGACGATCCGAATCGGATTGCGCCGAAGCGGCACGCATCGAGTAACTTGCCAACGATTCTAATTGCTGCCCGCTGGCCGGAGCGTCGACCTGAACAAGCTCGTTTTCGAGATTTGATTGTGTCTTGATCTCTTCAATCACTTTGGACGATTGCGTACCCAGCACCACCACCAAAATGATCAACACGCCGACAAGATTAGCGATGATGTCTAAAAACGCATCATGCCCAAGCTCGAAGGTCGTTCGGTTACGTTTGGATCCACTCATTGTGCCACCTTCCCAACGACTTCGACGCCACTGCCTTGCATCAATTCGCGAAGTTGCTCGAAGCGAGCTTCTCCGCCCGGCATGACTTCGACGTCAAGCACCGGTGACCAACGCCCTCCTGGCAACGAGGGCCCCCATCGATCGATGCGATCACGAACGGCGGTTGCTAATTCAAGCGTCGCGGTGGAGACCGGTTTATCGCTGAATCCAAATACCTCGGTGCCACCGCTCATCGCCGATCCGAGCAGCACAAATTGGCCCTCGTCACAAACGACGCGGATGGTTCGCACGATCGAGTTGCCACGCGATTGCGCTACCGAATCGGGCAACGCCCAGTCGCGTTTGTTTGGTTTGACAAGGTTTGGATTCTGTGGCGGCGGACTGCCACCGATTTGCCCTTCGGCCGGCGGTTGCGATGAACCACCCGCTCCTGCGCTGCCACTGGACGCGCCACTTTGCGGCGATCCTGATGCCGACGCTTGACCAGAGGCCTGTGATCCTGATGTCCCTCCGCTTGCGCCCTTCACGCCCTTGTCACTGCCGGTTGCAGTATCACCCGTTGCAGTATCACCAGGGCCCATCGCGGCGTAACTTGGCATCGTCAAACCCGCTTCGGAAGCCGGCGAACGGGACAATTCACCCGCATTTGAGTTGTCACCGGCTTCGGTCTCGCCGCCCGAGCCAGCCGATCCAACATTGGCACCGCTGGGCATCGACAACGACATTCCCTGTGTGTTGGATTTCGGGCCGCCTCCTATTTCCGGTTTGCCATGCGATTGATTCAGCAGTTCACTGATTCTCGCGTCGCCCCCAGCTGAAGTCCGCAAACTCGGGGGATCGGTCGATGCAGGCGTCTCCGCCCCCATGCTGCCCCCGCCGAAGGTGCCGGTCGCGGGATTACCAAGCAGCGACGATCCTGAGCCAGCGGAAGCCATGCTCGACGCGGCATCGCTGTTCCCACCCTTAGCATTGGGGTCGCCCAACAATAATGTTTCTGCGTTTTGTTGGCCATCGCTGCCGGACTGCCGCATCTCAGCCGCACTTCGCCGCATCTCATCTTCGAGTTGCGCGAGTTCTCGAGCACTGATCGCCGCCGATTGATTCGGTTCACTTGCATGCGTATCGCTGGTCGCCCCGCGGCGTTGTGATTGCCCCGACCGATCCACGTTATACGGAGATGCCTTGCTCAGATCCCAACCGCTTGTCCGTACGCCACGCACTGATTCATACCCATTGGATTGAGCTTGCATATCAAGATCTTTGGCCGAGAGTGGACGCGGTTTCCCGGTTCGTTTTTCTCCGAACGCGATGACTTCGCGTGTTCCCGCGCTGCGTTGTCGAGCGATCGCGGATTGTATCGCCTCATCCATCCGGCTCTTCAGGTTGGAATCTGCGTTGGGGATCGCTAGCTCGACTTCATCGGGAATCAGTTCGACGCCAAATTGATCATCCCAATCGCCCAGCGCCATCCGCGACAAATGGTAGGACGCGTAGCCATCCGGACGAACGACGAGCAAAGGGTAGGGCGGCACGTTATCACCATAGTTCTGCATCACATGATGGCGAGCGACACGGAGTGCCTCGTCCAGCGGATTCGATCCTGTTTGGGAATCGCGAAGTCCTTTCATCGGAATCAGCGATCCCTCAGGCCAAATCACGAGTCCTTGCGCGGTACACTCGAGATAGATGGGTCGACGATCGGTCCCATTGGGTCCTTTGTGCGGAACGATGACGATACGCGGTGATTGGCTTTGAACCTGTTCTTTCAGTTCAACCAAAGACTGCTCCTCGGCTTGCAATCGCTCGCGCAGCGCCGCCACGCTAGCCTCGTCGATCTGATCAGCCTGGGCTTCGCCGGTTGCCCGTTTGACTTCATCACTGAGCCGCTGCAACTCGTCGCGAATACGCCGTAAATGATCCTCGAGATGAGTCAGTTGATCGCGTCGCTGTTCGACGTCGGCGGCCTGCGCATCACGAAACGCAACCAACTGCGAAACGCGAAACGCTTCTTCGGCGATCATCGCTTCCACCGCCGCAGCAGTTAACCCGCTGGGGATCGGCGGTTCCGATTCCGCTTGTGCCACGTTCGCCTGGGTCTTGGCCTCTTCCTCGACTTGCCGCTTTACTTTTTGCGTTGAATCCTGAGCTACCAGAGCCAGAAACAGAATCAACGTCCCAAGGGTACAAACAAGAACAGCGAGAAAGGGGAACAAGGTCGGCGAAAGTTGTTGGCGACCTCGCCCACTCATGCTGCACGCCTTACTTTATTCGAATCACGAAGCGGTTTTCCATCACGATGAGCCTGATCAATTCGTTGCTCAACGCTGCTGTTGGCAACCGACGAACTGGTGTTGGCAACCGACGACAAACCACTCGGTGAGCCGCTGGACGAACCACTCGATGGCGAAGGCAACCGCGTGGTCAACACATCGACGGCACGCGCGAGGACACGCATCGCGTCAGCCATCCCATCGCCCGCAGAGGCTTGGATGCTGCGATCGATCGCGGAATTGGTCTCGCTCAATTGTTGCAAACTCGCGTCAATCGATTTTTGCATCGTGGCAACCGCGGCGGCGCGTTGGTTCAACTCGGCGAGCGATTCGTATTGGTTCTGCAACGAGTCCTGGTGAACCGTCATCAACTTCGTTTGATGCGACGTGGCGTCCAACCACATTTGCCATTGTTGTTCCCAACGATCGCTGGCCAAACGCGCCGAATCATCTAATACGCTGGCGTGCTCTTGCAGTGCCGGACGTAGCGTCTTGTCAAAGGCTTCGGCGATCTTATTGGAATCGCTTTCATGCACACTCTTCCAATGATCTTTGGCCTCATCGATCGTTTGCCGCCACAGATTGGATTGACATTCGATTGAGGTCGCGATGGCGATGCGAATCCCTTCACAAAGATCGGCAATCATCGCGATCTGGTCGTCCGCCGCTTCATCGCTTGGCAAGGAATCCGAGACCAAATGTCCAACGCGAGCATCGATCACTGACAACAAACGTTGTTCGCTGCGTTCGATTGGAAATTGCAAAAAGATAGCAACAACCGATAACACCAACCCAAGTGCCGTGGTGTCAAAGGCGACATACAAGCCGCTTTTGAGTCGATCGACGGCAGCGGTCCCATCGGAAAAATCGAGCCCACCGAGCGTTTGAGTAATCCCGATCACCGTGCCCAAGAATCCCAGCATGGGAATTGCCCAGACGATGATCCGCACCAAACCAAACGAGTCGTAAGCGGCATCGGCATCGCGACCGGAAAGTTCACGCAAGTCATCCGAAAGGTTCTTGGTACTGCCACGTTGACTTTGACGCGTCAGCAATTCTTCTAATCGCCGCAGCAACAAACTGGATCGTGTGCGAGCGGGCAATTCACGCAGCTGCGTCAACCAATGGCTGGCGACGTGACCAGCGTCATGTTTTTTTCGCCATCGCTGAGCCAACGTCTTGTCTTGGCCTGCGGGCGATAGATCTTCGTCACGGATTGCCGCAAGCGTGTTCCACTGGACGGTGGTCTGGCAAAATTTGCCAAGCAGCACCGCAGCCGCGATACAAAACAGCACGGTGGCGGCGACGGCGACCGGATGCCCGAGAAAATAACGTTCCAGCGGTGCCCAGCCACTGCCATAGACGCCGGCGTATAGCACTGCAGAAAACACGATTCCGAGCGCCCCCCAGGACATGCCGTTAGAGGACACCGGTTTAGGTGAATGCTGGGATGCGTCGTTTTGCTTGCGGTTCACGACTCGAGCCTCGATGGTTGAGTTCAACTTGCCTGGAGCGATTCAGCGATATCGCCGAGCCAAAAAAGCTCGACGACACGAGTGCGCGCACGTATGCGGTACTCATTACAAAAGGATCGACCGTTTCGACCATGCCACTTCACCCAATCGATAGATTTTGCCACGGGCGATCAGCTAAAGAGACCGTCCGGCTTCGCAAGCCGCATTATTTACGAGTCCGCCGAGCCATCACCGTCCTAACCCGACGCGTAAGTTTTGAAGTTGCGCGTTTGTATTTAGGGGTAAAGCCCCGGCCGTTTGCTGGGACTTAATGAGGGCGGCTAGCAAATGGCCGGGCCTTTGGCCCTTAGGTTTCTTTGCATCGAAAACCTGGCCCGCTGGGCCAGGCTAGGCAAATTGCCCAGCCTTTGGCCCGAAGAACGTCTTTGGCCCGAAGAACGTCTAAACACGCAACTTCAAAACTGACGCGTCGGCTTGCGATTTGCCGAAGCCGGACGCTCTGCCTGCGGCCGCAGGCCACGGTCGGACTACAATCTGCCGCAGCAAAGCACTAGGATGACCGCGGGGGCGGAACCATCCGGAAATTCCCCCCACGCAATGACCCCCTCATCAAAACATCAGGCGAGGAAGATGCCAAACCGTCCTAAAACTGCCTCGATCGGTTCGCAGACCCGATTTCTGCCACGATTGCAAGCAAATCTACCGCTGCGAATTCTCTTGTTCGGCAGCGTGGTGATTGCTGCGACGTCGTACGTCTTCAGCCAGGCACCAGCGTCATACCCCCCGGCGGAAACCTTGCCTACTTCGCCGGAAACGAGAGAATTAAAGGAGCAAACGATTTCTGGGGGCCAAGCCGAGAAGGTCTTGGGGGTGGTCGGCCAGGCCAATGCTCGCCCCTATCAGGTGGGTGCGGCAGGCGACATGATCGGTTTTTCCCATTCTGACGGCTCGGGAAGTCAGACAATTACGCTAATCGATACCGGAAAATCGTGGATGGCCGTGTATCATATTGATAGATCGGGAACGATTCGGCTGGTCAGCAGTCGCCCGATCGACGCGGATTTTTCGCTTCAGCTCAATGCCACATCGCCCTTACCCGAAGAAATTCGCCAAATGAACAAGGGTAAAAAGTAGCAAATTAGGTAATTTGAGGCACAATAGGCGTCTAGTCGTAACCCACAATTCAACAGTTTCCGACCGGTCTGCAACGATTCAGGCCGCTTGTCCCTATTCGCCATCCTGAATTTCGCATTGCGATTTACCGGAGCCAAAGAACACCCATGGCCGATTATCTCTCCCTCGAAGACGCTGCGAAGAAGCTAGGCATTCCCACCGACCGTTTGGTCGAGCTTCGTAGTCAAGGTGAAGTCCGAGGATTCCGCGACGGAGCGAGCTGGAAATTCCCAGAAAACGAAATTAGTCGGCTTGCCGATGAATTGGCCGACATGGATGCGGGCGACATGCTTGGCGGCTCGGGCGATCTAGTCCGCGACATGGATCTCGGATCCGGTCTTTCGCTTAGCAGCGGCACGAACATCATTGGCGGCGACGACGCCGATGCAGGTGACGGCAGCGGTAGCGACGTCGAACTCGGTATCGAACCTTCCACCAGCGGTGCTGGTAGCGATGTGAACTTGATCACCAGCGGAAGTGATGTGGGAAGCGATGTCGCCTTGGTGGCCAGCGACAGCGACGATCTGCTGGGCGATCTTGCCGATATCAGCCCAGACGATGGCGATCTGGAAGTCAAAAAAGAGATGCTCGAGATTGACTCGGGCGAATTGAGTCTTGCCGAACCTGCGATCACCCACGACTCGGCACAAATTGATCTGTCGATCGAACCCAACGCGGGCAGCACAGGCCCGGTCACCGACGCCGAGCTCAAAGAACTATTGGATTCCGAACCGACCAACGTGTTGGCGTCCGAATCAGGCATCAACCTTGGCAGTGACATTGTCGGCAGCGGAATCGACGACGGCAGCGATCTGAGCTTTGCTCCGATTAGCGAAGAGGACAGTGACGACATCGTCATCGGCGTCGACGACAGCGAACTAAATATCCTCGAGGACGACGTTGCGTCGAGTTCCAAAGGCGGCTCGGAACTAAAATCCTCGGGGATGAGTAGCTTGGAATTGATGGACGAACTCGATTCCCCCGCCGCAGGCGGCAGGGCATCATCCATGGGCCTCAGTGGCGATGTTTTGAGTGAGCTTGATTTGCTGGGTGCCGAACAGGGTGGCAGCGGATTGATCTCGGGCGACAGCGAGAATTTGCTCGCTTCCTCAGGATTGGGCAGCAGTCTCGGGCTCGGCGCTCTCAGCTCCGGTGCAGTGATCCCCGGCGGTGATGACGCTCTTTCGCTTGACGATGACGATGACTTGCTGATCGCCGACGACGACGATGATTTGGTGATCGATAGCGCCGAACACGATTTGTCCGTTGCAGGTGACAGCGGTATCAATTTGATGAGCCCATCGGACAGTGGACTGTCACTGGAAAGTGAACCACTTGATTTGGCGGGCAGCAGCGTTTCCGCCTTAGACCTGGGCGGCGAAATTTCACACGGCAGCGGGATCGGCAGCAGTGCCTCGGGTGTCGGCGGTGACGGATCGATGGTCGATTTCCAAGCCGACGAAGAATTCCAGTTGTCGCCATCGGGTATCGGATTGGAGTCCGAGATCGATAGTGATTCTCAGGTCATCGAAGTCGAAGATTCCGAGTTGATCGGCGAGCCAGTGGAATTGGGCGGCGATGCGTTCGGTGACGCGGATGCATTTGGCGGTGACGCCTTTGATGCCGAAGCGGCTCCGGTCGAAGAAGGATTTGTCGAAGAGGAAGAAGTGGTGGCCGAGGGTGTCGGAATCGCCTCGACGTCGACACGCACCAAAACCGCCAGCGGGCCATCCGCGGTTAGCACTTACGAAGTTCCCTTCACTCTGCTGCAATGCTTGACGCTTGTGATGATCATCGGTGTGCTGAGTCTGGGGGGAATGTTGATGACCGATTTGCTTCGCAACATGTGGACTTATAGCGAGCCATCCGCCCCTGTCAGCTCGTTGACCGATTCGCTGATCAGCTTGATGGGCTGGTAGACGCCGCAAGGGCGGCCGATCACGGTCCTTTATCAACGTTTGCCGCCGTGACACGCTGTCGCAGGCAGATCAAGATTTCATCTGCATCGAGACAAGGGTCTTGATGCTTTCGATGCCGTCGCTTTCGCTCCTCGGTTGGCCCTAGATGCCGTGTTTCGCGGCGAATGACGATGATTGCACGCAGCAATCGTGGTGAAGTTCGTTGCCAGGCCTCAATCTCGGCATACCACTGAGATGCTCGGATCGAACCGGTATCGGTGAGAAATTTCGCTGCCCCTGGAACCCCCAGCACGTTAGAATCGTGGGTACGAAACAATCGCCTGCGGGGTTTCTAATTCAGTGGGGGCACCTTACCTTCATGGGTTCGTACCTAAGCGGGCTGGAACTGCAAAATGCAGCGATCCCCGTTTCGCCCCACCCCTATAGCCAGCTCCAGGATTCTGATGGCCGACATGTTGCGGACCTTACGCTTTTTCGCCCCCCGATACTTCGCGATCTCCTGCGTCATGCTAGTGCTAGCAGCCGCGTCCGGTTGTCAGAAAACCGATCCGATTGTGACCTACTCGATTCCGACTGAAATGCCAGAACAGCTTCGTACTGGCAACGACCGGATGCTAGCTGCCATGGTTCCCAAAGGCGATCAAACGTGGTTCTTTAAGATCACCGCAGCCCCCGAGAAAGCGGTGGCGGTAGTGGAGGATGATTTTCGCAAGTTCGTCGAGTCGATCCAATTCGAGGACGACAAGCCTGTGCTTGATGAATTGCCAGAGGGTTGGCAACTCGGTGGATCCAAACCGATGCGATTTGCCTCGATCGACGTCAACACGCCCGACAAGCAGCTCGATATCAGCGTGTCGTCGCTGCCGAAACAATCCGACTGGGACGCCGAAGTGGCGATGAACGTCAATCGTTGGCGAGGCCAGGTCGGATTGCCCGCATCGACTGAGAAATGGGCAAGCGGCAAGCCACTGGAAATCGAATCGGCCGACGGACCTGCGGTGTGGGTCGATATCGTTGGCAAATCAAGCGGCGGTTCACCGCCGATGATGGGCGGCATGGCAGGCGGTCCAATGGCTGGCGGCCCAATGGCTCGGGGCGAGATGCCCAACGACGATATTCATAGCGGCGTCGCTGGCGGCTCGATGGAGTCGGGTTCCTCACCCTCGACGACGCCGGCATCCGACAACGGTGCGGCGTCAGAAAGTCCTGCATCGCGATTGAAGTATGATCGCCCCGAAGGTTGGCGTGATGGGCGAATGTCCAGCATGCGAATGGCCGCATTCAACGTCGGCCCCGAAGATGCCGAAGCCGAAATCACGGTCATCCCGGCCGGAGGCGACCTGCGTGGCAACGTTGCTCGTTGGCTTGGCCAAATTCGCCCCGAAGGCGTTGCAGACGAAGTCGTCGACAAAGCACTCCAAGACGCTGAAAAAGTCAAAGTTGATGGTCGAGATGGCCAACGGTTCTTACTATTAGGTACGGACCCCGAGGCAGGCACCGCGATCGACGCCACCATTGTTCCACTGGACGAAGGGTTCAGTTTGTTCATCAAAATGACGGGCCCTGCGAAAACAGTGACCGCCGAATCCGAGGCAATCAAGTCGTTCTTGGAATCGATCAAGCTCTAGCAGTGTAAAATCAATGGATGAGCACTGACAATTGAAGTTGTTTTCGAACAACAACGAAACGCTCGCCCACCTCTCCCCCCCACCTCACTCTTCATCAAAATCATGGCCACTACCACTTCGCATACCGAATACATCGATCATCAAACCGAAGATTCATTCGGCGAGTTCAGTCATGTTGCGCTGCGTTGGCTCGGTTCACTGAAATTGACCGTGACGCTCTTTGCGTTGTCGTTGATCATCGTCCTGGTGGGCACGCTCGCCCAAGACGAGATGAATATGTTGGAGGTGAAACAGCGATACTTCCTGTCATGGGTCGCGATGCTGCACTTTGATGATTTCGTGCCGCAAGCGTTTTATCGCCATAGCGAGCCCTTGCCCGGCAAGATCCCGTTTCCGGGCGGGGCGTTGATCGGCTTTCTGTTGATGGTGAATCTGGTCGCGGCGAAAATCACGCGGTTCCGAATTCACGCCAGCGGTTCGAAACTGATGCTGGGCATCGGATTTTTGGTTGCCGGTTTAATCGCCACCGGATTCGTGGTGATGGCGGGACATAACAGCGACGGACTACAAGGCACGCCACCGATTTCTTATGACGCGTTGTGGGGGTTGGTGCTGGTCAGCATTGGATTGTTGGCCGCCGGTGCGGTGGCATGGGGAACTCAGGTTCGCAACGCAAAAATTGCGATGCTGCTGTACCAATTGGGCGGACTGCTAACGCTGGTTCTATTGTTTTCCCTGTTCTACGGTTTCCGCATCGGTGATCCTGGACTGAGGATCGTTTGGCAATTGACCAAAGGACTTGGCGTCGGCGGCCTGTTGTTAGTGGGCTGTCTGCTGGTGTTTAACAAACAGGGCGGCAACGTGCTGTTGCACCTGGGCGTCGGTCTTTTGATGCTGGGGCAGTTCACCTTTGGCGACCGCCAACTTGAACAACGTCTCAGTCTCGTCGAAGGCGATTCGACCAACACACTGATCAATTTGGATGCTGCTGAATTGACCTTTATCGAGCGACTCGATGGCATCGATAACATCATCGCGATCCCTGCAAGTCGTTTGCAACAAGCCGCAGCATCAGGTTCGCTGATCGAGGACGAGACGCTTCCGGTCAACGTCAAAGTGATCCAGTACTTCCCCAACTCGACGCTCAAACAAGCCGACAGCAAAGACAACATTGCTACCGCTGGGATCGGGTTGGAAGTCAAAGCCATTGCGGTGACCAAGGCAGGCGGAACCGATGGCGCGATCAATGTTCCGTCGGCTTACGTCGAACTGATCGACAAGGCATCGGGCGAATCGATCAGCACACACCTGGTCAGCCAAGTCATCTCGGATCGCGAGATGTTGATCCCCGGTGAACCGGTCAAAGACGACTTTGATTCGTTTACAGTCAACGAAAAGAGCTATGACATCGGCTTGCGTTTTCATCGCGAAGTCAAACCGTATTGGGTGCAACTCGAAGACGTTCGCCGTGTGAACTACAGCGGCACCGACACACCGCGTGATTACTCGTCGTTCATTCGCATCATCGATACGGAAACCGGCGAAGACCGCAAAGACCGCGTGTGGATGAACAATCCGCTGCGTTATCGTGGTGAAACGTTTTATCAATCCAACTACACGCCACTTCCCGGCGGCAAAGAGATGACTGGAATCCAAGTCGTCCGCAACTCGGGCTGGCTGATTCCCTATGTCGCCTGCAGTATCACCGCGCTCGGCATGCTGGTTCACTTCCTCGGAACGCTGACGCGATTCCTGGATCGTCGTGAACGTGAAACCCGCAAAGAGCTCGCGGCGTTGGCGGAATTCAATCAATCACCACCCTCCAAGTGGCCCGTGTTTGCTACCGTCGGCGCGTTTGCGGGGATCGCACTGATGATGCTGATTCCTTGGCCTGCTGTGATGAATTCGATGCGTCCAAGCGAACGGATGAAACAGTTCGACTTCTACACCGCTGGCAAAATCCCGACTCAATTTGGCGGTCGCGTGATGCCGCTGGACGCCTACGCACGGCAAACTCTTAAAGCGATCAGCAATCGCGAATCACTGCCACTTGATACCGCACCGAAAGAGATTCAAGACCATACTACTGGCCGTTCGGTGTCGGCGATGCAGTGGTTGATGGAAGTGGCGATCGACGATCCCTCGCTGCATGATTTGCCGATGTTCCGCATTGATGCCGAAGAGGTACGCAGCGAACTGGGGCTCGAGCGACGCAAAAGCAAACTCTATTCGCTGAACGAAATTCGTGAGCAATGGGACGAAGCGTCGAAGCTTGTCGAAGCCGCGGGCAAAAAAGAAACGCTTCATCAATCGTTCAAAGAAAAGAAGTTGATCGAATTGGATCGTCGTACGCGGCAATACACGTTGACCGCTGCAGCGTTTCGGATTCCCACACCGTCGCGATTCCCGGCCAGCTTCTTTCCGGAGGGGACGGATGAACAAACGCGTCAAATGTTCGCGCTGCGTGAACTCGAAATGCGAATGGAAAGTCTGGCCAAGATGCCAGCGCCGGCCGTGATCCCGCCGGTTGAAGAGGTGGCCGACGCCGCGGTCGATAATCCGAAATGGTCGGCCTATGCACCGGCGTTTTTTGACATGGCCAAAAATTCGCTCGGGTCCGGCGTGACGCCTCAAGCATCGATCGAGTCGTTTGGCCAAATAATTAAAGCGTATAGCGACATGGACACGGTCGGTTTTAACACCGCCGTCGATAAACATCTCGCCGCGGTGCAAAGCTACAGCATCCCTGGTTATGACAAAGCCATGGTCTCACTGGAACGATGGATGCAGTCAAATTGGCCCACCGGCGTAACGATGTTTTTGTATCTTGCGTCGACCGTCTTGGGGCTGATGTACTTTTTGTTCCACTTGCCTCGGATGCGACAGGCGGTTTGGGGAACGCTAGCCATCGCGCTTGCGATTCACACGTTTACGATTTTGTGCCGCATTGGCATTACCGGCCGCGCTCCGGTCATCAACCTTTACTCGTCCGCCGTCTTTATCGGCTGGGCTGCGGTGCTGTTTGGCTTAGTCGTCGAACGAATTTTCAAATACGGCACTGGCAACCTGTTGTCCGCCGTTGCGGGCGTAATGTCGTTGTTGGTCGCTTATGGGCTGAACACCGGAGACACGATGCCGGTACTGCAAGCGGTTTTGGATACCCAGTTCTGGTTGGCGACTCACGTGATTAGCGTCACGCTTGGCTATGTTGCCACGTTGGTTGCTGGCACGATCGGGATAGGCTATTTGATCGCGGGTTGGGTTGGCAAAGATTCCAAGGTGATGAAAGACCTGTACCGGATGTGTTACGGTGCGGCCTGTTTCGGAATCCTGTTTAGCTTCGTCGGCACAGTCCTAGGTGGCTTGTGGGCCGACGACAGCTGGGGCCGTTTCTGGGGTTGGGATCCGAAAGAAAACGGAGCGTTGTTGATCGTGATCTGGAACGCGCTGATGTTGCACGCTCGCTGGGATGGCATGGTCAAAGCACGCGGTTTCTGTGTATTGGCGATCGGTGGCAACATCGTCACCACGTGGAGCTGGTTTGGCACGAACGAGCTGGGCATTGGACTGCACAGCTACGGATTCACCTCCGGCGTCTTGATGTGGCTGAGCCTGTACATCGCAAGCCAAGCCGCCTTTATCTTGGCCGGGGTCGCGTTCGGTCGCAAACCCAGCGACCTTGAATCCGCGTAATAACTGCGGGCCGCGTATGGGACCGAGCTGAGGTAGCGACGGCGGCGGTCTCAGTAGACAGAGAGATTGCCGCATAACGCGTGGTCGCTACTCGCGGATATTAGGTAGGAAGATTAGGGGTAGGAAAATGCATTCTGCCTGGAATCTTCCTACCTATATCCTTTCTTTTCGAAAGTTGTCTGTGCCCCCTTCAGAAGACAACTGACTTAGTTAGCCGTTTTGGCGCTAGCCACGGTTTCGTCAGCATCCAACCGGGGCTAGCGCCCAAACGGCTAACATGAGAGCGATGATTCCGTACTAAATCAGCAGTCTCCTTCGCTTAGGGGAGCTCGGATGGAGCCTTCAGCGACATCTGGGTGGGGGCCACTCTGCTAAAGAGCAGACAGAAAAATTGGCGTGACAGAAAAATGAAGAGACCATGGAGCGCGTCACCGCGACCAACCATCCACCTCTTCCCCGTTTTCTAACCTTCCATGTTTTAACCTCACAAGACGCAACCCGTTGCGTTGGACAAACCAGTTCGAAGCAATTTGCAGCAGAGATGTCACCACGGAGTTTGGATTCTGACATATTCCTGCCCCCTTCATCTTCCTGCCCAACCTGTTGCATTGACGCAGGATTTCTGTCGTCCCTTCAGGACTACGAGGAGCATTGCCGATCGAATACCTGGGACTCGCGTCAGGGGCTAACTTCTGCCGCTGCGATGCAGCTAATTATTCGTCGCGTTGCGACTGTTGGAAGTGATGACAGGTGTCGGCTGGGAGCCGGATGCGTTAGCGGCGCCCAATATCAATGAGACAAGAATCAATTCTTGAGACACCCATGGAGAAATTGGTGGCAAACCGTGAACATAAAGCGTATCCTAACATCCGAAAGACACCGTTCTACTCGCCCGAAGTCGCGGTGGTGCGGTCCGTTGGAATTGAGAATCTTTTGCCGCAACGCGGTGAATTCAACTTTATGCCGCTAAACCCAATTGCTTCCTCCCGACGAACTGAGATTAGCGTTTGATATCCACTCGCGAAGCTACAAGCTGCTTCGTTGGCTTGGTCTCGCAATAAACGCGGGCGAAATTCCGATACCACGTGTTGTGTCGTCTCGCCACGCGGACGACGTTACCGCCGCGACTCTGGATTGGATCGAGCCTTGCCGCGACTCGTTTCCACGGGACATGCGACCGGATGAAGGCAAGCTTCGAGAATTTGCGGCGTTCTTTGGGACGTATCTGACGAGTTCTTTCGATCTGACAAACGATCCCAGTGTCGTTCTGCGTAATCAATACGGTGGCACTTGCTTCTGTCCTATCTGTGCTCGGCTTGTCAACGGATCTCACCTGAAAGCCAAGAAACTCACTTCATCAGACAAGAAATGTGCGATCTCGCTCATGATTGATCGGCTCCTTGCGTTCGCCGGAGAATATGATCTCAAACTGACAACGGGTAACGCCGAGGCATTGATTGCCAAACATTTTGCCAACACTCGAAATTTCGGTTGAAACATCAATGACCAAGACATACCTCGAGAACGCAAAGCGATGGCAATTCGGATTGTCAACATTGTTTGCGATAACGTTAACGGTGGCAGCGTTCTGCAGCGGTTGGCTTGTCAACGAACGTCGACACCAGGATACAGCCATACCGGCCGGCGGTGGAAAACCACGACAGCAGACTCAACGTGTACTTGCTCTGCTGAATCAGGAACTGACGACCCGAGAATCAAAGATACGTAATATTGAGGCGGGGATAAATCGTATGCGTGATACTGCTGATTCAGACGCAGAGGTGGAATTCGCATTCACCGAACTTAAACGAGAACAGAGAGTGGCTGATCTAATTAAAAAACGCGCTGTTGATATCCAGGCAACGTTGGCCACATCGACAATTCCCGCATGGATGTTCAAACAGTCTCTCGCGACTGCTGTCGTGACCGGTTCGTTTCTTGTAGGGCTGTACGTCGGGCGCAGAACTCGAACGACTCGTATACTGACGCAATGAGCGGCGTCCATCGCGAGCGGGATAGGGCCCGGATTGCTCTGGAGCCCCTCCCACATCATAAACGTAGATCGCCTGCGATTTAATCTTTCTACCGCATCATTCTTTCAGTCTTGCTCCAATGCAGATGATTCCGCTGGCGTCATTTAGATGGTGGGCCGACACCGATATCAGCGGACTTGTTCGTTACGTTGTCAGGCTCGATCTGACCATCATCGTCGCTGCCGTTTTCGCCCACGCTGTACACGATCCAACCGGACTCGGCGGACTGGGTTAGTAGCGTTTCTCCGTTGTACGGATCGATGATCGCATCGGCGGGTAACCCCAGATCATGCAGGTCAACTGAAGACGTCGGTTCCTGACGCGACTGGATCGCATTGAGAACTCTCAAGCAACGTTCCGTCGCGAGCGTGTGTTTCATAGCGTCACGTGCGCTATCGATCGCGGGGACAAGTAGCGTGGTCATGCCGACGGCGGTCACTTTTGATGTCGACGCTGGCTCGTTCGGTGGTCGTGAACTGGTCTCGATTTGCTCGTTCATGTATTCGATGTAATTCGCCAATTGCGGAGTCAAAGAGGCAGCCAATATCGAGAACCCACGAAAGCTCTCGATGCCGAAGGCACGTTCAGACTTGAGTGTCTGCGTGAAATAATTAGCCAGCTATTGCTGAGCCAACTCACGCTCGATCTCAGCATGCGTCTCCGGCGTCAATGTTTCCGTTTGCAGAATACCGTTCAGCTGGTACAAAACTTCACGACGACAGGCCAAGTTGACCATCCACGACACGAGCAAAGGTGTGTCCGCTTGGAGCCGAACCAGTCGCAGTTCTTCGAGACAAACGGCCACCGCGTCGTCCGGCTTTCCGATCGCAGCGAGGTAGCGAGTCCGGATAACCTGTAGCCGTGCGATCGCACGTACATCTTGGCTCACTTGCATTACCTGCTCCATCAGTTGGTTCGGCGTCGATTCGAAATCGAGCGGCCAAGCGAGTCTGTTGCAGTGCGATGCCAGAGCGAGTTGGTTGGGTAGGTGAGAGTGCGAGTCAAAGATCTGACGCAGTTTTGCAATCTGCCCTTCCGCCAGCCCGTGACGCCAGGAGAAGTCATCGGGATAGGCAATCGGGTAGGCTTCGTTGACGACTTGTTCGACCTCGTCGGCGATCGGCTTGAGATAGGTCGCGGCGTTCTCGTCCTCGGCGACGGCAGCTGCCCGCAGATTTGCGAGCGACACCGGTTCCCCTCGATCACGGATCGGTTTCAACGCCGCTTCGACCTCGGCATACGATCGCCAGCTAAAAAATGCCACGACCATTACCAAAATGGCGATCAAGGCGATCGAGACTTTGAAGAACTGTTTCAAGCGATGTTTCATCGTGTGTGCTTTGTGACGAAGGAACTGGCATAGCCGATGGAGTCAATGCTAACACAAAAGAGCCAAGAGTCTTGAGTTTAGCGACGAAACGAAACGACGCCTGTTCCATTTGACGGCTTCAAAAACGAGCTTCAAGTGCTTGCACTTGCCTTCCTTGGCTGTTTTAGAATCGGTCAGAAATCAATCGTCGTTCGATTGAATACACTAGGCTCCAAATCTCTCACGATAGGGCGCACGATCTATCGGACTATATAGACGTCCAGAAATCCCTCGGACTAAAGTCCGCGGCTATCGAAGCAGGTCGCTCTCTTAACACGACATTCCCGTTCAGAACGAGATTAAAAGATGTCCGCACAGGAAAGACGCCTTGCAGGACGTTGGAACACCCGGTTGTTTTTGGGAAGAACGCGTTGCCCATTATCGATCCGACATAGGCTTAATGAACGCTAACAGCTCGGAGAGCTGAGCGACATTGGTTAGGGCTCGCTGATCGTGGGGCCGCCGCTGAATTCTTGAGCGGTCTGGATTCGCGGCGGGGGTGAATGGCTGGTGTCGCTTGGAAGCGATCGGCTCGGAGGCAACAACCACTGCATCAGCGGCGTGGTCTGCTCGGACATCGGCACCATGACGCTGTGTGACGGTGCAACCGCTTTGGCCAACTCGATCGCGGGCATCTCCAACTCACGAGCTTGTACCATCGAGTAGCCATCGGCAATCAATACCACGCCCGCAGGCAAGCCTTCATAACCTTGCTCGGTGCGGCAGATCCCGTCGAGCGTCATCTTGGCGCCAAAGATCTGAAACTGCATTGCCAAGTGGTCGTAGGGAACTGGACGTGCACTTGTGGTGTCGGTCACGACGGTCATACCAAGATCTCGCTGCATCGACGCCAAAAGCGACGTCCCCACAAAACCCTCTTTGGCACGAAGCTCGGCAATCACGTCGACTGTTTTACCGGGACGAATCATGCCGCGACGAAATCGCAAACTGGCGTCGCCCGTTAATTGATGAGGCAGTCGCTGAAACACTCTCGCCAAATCGACCTGATCAAATCGCGACGTGCTTAAATCAACCCACCAACCATCAGGCTCGATGCTCCATCGCATCATGCCCGAGAACGTGGCCTCGTTGCCGAGCATCGCCATCGCGTCGCTGTAGGGAGCCAGGGCAGAGCAGGGCAGGGCGGTGTCGCCCGTTTCCAGCGTCCACGTCGTCACCGGGGTCACACCGCTGCGATCACGAACCACTTCGATGCGAAAACCGCGATCGGTGGGCTGGCCAGTGGGCAAACATTCAATCGTCGCGCGGGTGGAACTGCCGATCATCGATGGGTTGCCCGGTTCGATCCAGGCATCAACGTCACGAAGCGTCATCGGCCCGCTGTCGCTGTGAAGGGTTAAGTCGTTGGCAGCAAAACGCACCGGCGTCGAAACACAAATCGATTGGCACAAAAACCGGTCGTGCACCAATCGCCAAGTATTGCCCAGTTCCGAAGACTGCAGCTCGGGTTGATGCAGCACAATCGAAACGCCATCGTTCACTTCGGTCCAGGTGAGCTTGTAGACCTTGGCAACTTCGCGTTTCGTCTCCGGATCCAGCAATCGAACGTTTTGCAGTTCTAATCGCGAGGGACTGGGGCGATCGAAATCTTCGATCTCGACGTCGAACCCTGTGTCCTTGGCGATCGACGCAGTGATCGTTCGCAAACAATGACGGTGGTACCAGGGCGTCCAGGTCACCAGGATCGTCATCAAAACGATCGAAGTCGGCAGCGCGCAGCAGACAACGAACACCAAGCGAGCAAAGGCTCGTTGTGTCCGTTCATGCATTGGGAATCCTTTCCCTGCGAGGGCGACCGAAACCGTTGACTTAAAAAACCGTGTTTTTCGGACCCATCACGAGTCCGTTTGCTGTGTGCCGTCGGAAGCAGCGGGTGCTTCTGATACCCTGCACGCTAGCGAACAGCGATAGACACGTTCGAATCTTAAGTTCATTACCCTGCTTGCCGATAGGTCGTTTGGAAAAATTACAACATGCGGGCAAGGCTAAAATCACATTGGTTTCTGATCTCACTCGGATTGATCTTTGCCATCGGTTTCTTTGCTAGCGAAGCACTGACTCCGCTCTTAGAATTGACCACACTACGCAGTGCGATCGTGTTCGCCGTGATGGGGTCGATGGGGATCACGTTGCCCGCCCAGTCAGTGCGGCAGAGTCTTCGCAAGCCGCTGCCAACTCTGCTAGCAATCGCGATCAATATCGTCGTCGTGCCGATGATGTGTTGGCCGATGAGGGCGTATTTACCAGCCCCGATCTTTGGCGGTTTGTTCGTCGCATCGCTGGTTCCGTGCACGTTGGCATCGGCGGCCGTGTGGACACGCAAAGCGGGTGGGAACGAATCAATCGCACTAATGACGACCGTCGTCACCAATTTGGCCTGCATCGCGGTGGTGCCCATCGGTGTCGCCTTGGTGCTAGCAAAAACCACGGAACTGTCGGTGACCGACCAGGTCTGGAATCTAACGTGGGTCGTCATTATTCCCATCGTGTTGGCGCAAACGATGCGGATGGCAGGACTTGCGGAATGGGCAGATCGCCAAAAGCTCCGCTTATCGTTCCTTGCCCAGCTCGGTATTCTGTCGATGGTGGGCTTTGGATCGATCGCGAGTGCGATGGTGGTCCGCGAAGCGATGCAGGAGAATGCCTCGCTGTTTGGCCTACAAATCGGACAGCTTTTTGTTTCGGTGGCGATGCTGCACGTCGCGGCACTCGTATTTGGCGTATTCGCGGCACGGGTGGTCCGGGCGGACCGCGAGAGTCAGATTGCGGTCGGGATCGCCGGCAGCCAAAAAACGCTGACGATTGGGCTGCAAATCGCCATCGATTGTGGCGTCAGCGTGATCCCAATGATGATGTACCACTTCACCCAATTGGTCATCGACACGATGATCGCCAGTTATTGGTCGGATGCCAGCAAATCCAAAACGAATTCAAACGAAGAAATCTCAGAGAGTCTCCGAAAAGGGGTCTGACCCTTTGGAAGCAAGTCGTTTTCATTGAGTTTTTTTGCCTCACCGGAGAGGGTCAGACCCCTTTCCGGATATCCTCTCAAGCCGATCTGTATGAAGAACAGCTCCTCCTATTCCCAAAAAACGATCGAACAAGCCAATCTGTTTGCGACTCGGTTGAGCAAACGAGCACGCCATTTACGACGTTATCCCACGCGACGCGGGATCACATGCTATCGACTGTACGAACGTGATATCCCTGAAATCCCATTGGTGGTCGATCGCTACGAAGACAATCTGCACATCACCGAGTACGAACGGCCGCACGATCGCGAACCGGCCGAGCACTCCGAGTGGCTCGATTTGATGGCAAAAACGGCGGGCGAGACGCTGGAAATCCCTGCGAACAACGTTTACTTGAAGAAACGCGAACGGCAACGGGGAACCAAACAGCACGAAAAGGTCGCCGAGACCGATTCGCGGATCGAGGTCCAAGAGGGAGGACTGAAATTCCTGGTCAACTTGGCCGACTATGTCGACACCGGATTATTCCTGGATCACCGCGTGACTCGGCAAATGGTCCGCGAGGTCGCTGCAGGCAAAAATTTCCTGAATCTATTTTGCTATACCGGTTCGTTCAGCGTGTATGCAGCTGCGGGTGGCGCCGCAAAGACGACCAGCGTCGATCTGTCGAAACGCTACATCGAGTGGTCCAAGGTGAACATGCGGCGAAACGGCTTTGATGGGCCGGAGCATGAATATTTCGCGATCGACGCCGTTCAGTTTATCAAAGATCACAAACCTGCGGAACTGTACGACCTCGTCGTCTTTGACCCGCCGACGTTTTCCAACAGCAAGAGCACGCAAAACGACTGGGACGTGCAGACCTGTGCCGTGCCGTTTCTAAATCAATTGCTAGCACTCGTGAAGCCTAACGGAGTGATTTATTTCTCGAACAATTTCCGTGGCTTTAAATTCGATCCGGCGGAGGTTCCGGCAACGACGATCCACGAGATCAGCAATCAAACGGTCCCCGAAGAGTATCGGAATCGGCGGATCCACCGCTGTTGGCGGATTGTAAAGTAGCCGCCGTTCTACTTCCCTCCGCCGTTTCCCCGACAAGACGGAGCTTTGAGACGCCGGGGGCTGAATCGCTCTTTCGCTTTGTTGGCAAATTTCCCTAAAGTCCAAGGGTCTCTTTGCCGAAGGCGTCTCGCGTTGATGGAGCGACGTTGGTTTGATCCGACTGCTTGCAATACCACTGATTCTGCTGATCACTGCGATGTTGCTTGCGCCGACCGCAGCGGCTCAACAGCCGACGATTGTGCAGCAAGAACCGGTCAAAATCGCTGCGGAATCGCTGAACGTCCTCGGTGGCGGTCCCGAACAATGGACTAGCCCCGAAGGCTTGGCGAGCAGCTTGCAAGTCTTGCTGCTATTGACCGTGCTGAGTTTGGCACCGGCGATTTTATTGATGACGACGTGTTATGTCCGCATCATCATCGTGCTTGGATTGTTGCGACAAGCGATTGGTCTGCAATCGTTGCCGCCCAGCCAGGTGATGACCAGCATCGCGATGTTCATGACGTTATTCGTGATGACTCCGGTGTGGACGCGTGTCTACGAAGACGCTGTTAAACCGTACACCGATCCCGACGTCAAAATGTCGATGGAAGAAGCTTACGAAGCCGGCTCGATTCCGATTCGTGAATTCATGTCCAATCAAATTGACGTGGCCGGCAATCATGAAGACGTGCATTTGTTTTATGGTTACATGGATCCCGACGCGCCGCTGCCGAGCACGTTCGCCGATGTACCGATGCGAGTGCTGTTGCCCGCATTCATCTTGAGTGAACTGAAGACCGCATTTTTGATGGGCTTCCAGATTTACCTACCCTTTTTGATTGTCGATCTTGTCGTCGCTAGCGTGACGATCTCGATGGGGATGCTGATGCTTCCCCCTGCGGTGATCTCGCTGCCCTTTAAATTGCTGCTGTTCGTCTTGGTCGACGGATGGCGTTTGGTGGTCCAGATGTTGATGGACAGTTTTGGAACTCTCGTTTAAGGCTTACGTTTGTGATTGACGCTCCTACTGCGGTCGACCTCTGCCGAACTACATTGATGACTGCGGTCGTGATTGCGGCCCCGATGTTGATCGTCGGCATGGGCGCCGGATTGTTGATCGGTTTGCTGCAAGCACTAACTCAGATCCAAGACCAAACGGTGGCATTTGTGCCCAAGGTTCTAGCGATGGCAGCGGTCATGATCGCCTGTATGCCTTGGTTGATGAGCCGGATGGTTGAATTCACGCGAAATGTGTTTGAGAGCGCAGGGTCGCCGTAATGGAACCGTCCGATTTTCCGTCGCTGGTTCAATGGGCGATCGATCATCTTGTCCTCGCGGTGCTCGTGTTAACGCGGCTCAGTACGCTGTTGATCTCGATGCCCGCGATCGGTGTGGGAGTGCCCAAGCGGGTACGCGCGTTATTGGCGATTGCGATCACGATGCTATTGCTTCCGCCGGTCGCAGCCCACGTCGACAATGACTCGCTACCTCGAATCGACAATCTGCTTGAACTGACGATCGCGGTGGCTCGCGAAGGGTTGATCGGATTGTTGATTGGATCGACCATCCAATTGATCGTCACCGGATTACAACTTGCTGGCGAAACGATCACAGGCACCGGCGGCATGCAATTGGGCGACGCTGTGGATCCGACCACGTCAAGCAGTATGCCAACGCTGGCTCGTTTGATCGGATTACTGGTCACCGCAGTCATGCTGGGCGTTGGTGGTCACCGCATGTTGCTGGGGATTTTGGTTGACAGTTTCGAAGCGATGCCCGCGGGCAAAGTCACGTTCGACGACTCGATGATGACGTTGGTGGTCGACCAGATGACCGCCGGAATGACCGCCGGCGTTCGCGTCTCGGCCCCCGTGGTTGCGGCATTGCTTTTGAGCAACGTGTTGACTGGATTGATCAGCCGAACACTGCCACAAATCAACGTGCTCGCGATCGGGCTTAGCATTAATGCGCTAGCATTACTGGTGGTGACCACGCTGACGATCGGTTCGGTGGGATTGATCTTTGAGCAAGAACTAGTGGCCGTGGCAGCAAAATTCGGCCAACTTTGGTAATAAAAGGTAAACGCGACCGAACATGTCTGACAGCAGTGGTGATAAGAAACATTCAGCGACCGAGAAGCGGCGCAGGCAGGCTCGCGAACAAGGCCAAGTGGTTCGCAGCCAAGACCTGACCTCCGCCGCTCTGCTGCTGGCTGCACTCGGAGCCCTGTGGATGCTGGGTGGTCCTGCTGCGGAAACTCTTGCCACGGCGCTTGCCGATTCACTTTCGACGCCTCGTATCACGCCGTTTGGAACCGAGGATGCCTCGCATTGGTTATTGACAACCGGAGGCCGTTTAGCGATCGCAGCGACACCGATGTTGTTGGCAATGCTAGTCGCCGGCGTGCTTGCCAATGTAATGCAGACGGGGCTACTGATCGCGCCGGAGAAGATTACACCGAAACTGAGTAACATCAGCCCGTTGTCCGGTGCCAAACGTATTCTTTCGATGCAGGGCGTTGCCAAGATTGGATTTGGTTCGTTCAAGGTCGCCATCATCAGCGTGGTTGCTTATTACGCGGTCCGCAAATACCAAGATTCGATCCTCGGACTCGCGGCCCTTTCGGTTCCCCAAATTGCCACCGTGTTATTTGACGCGTTGATTGGTACCTGCGTTTGGGTGGGCGGTGCTCTGTTCGTGTTGGCGGTTCTTGAGTACGCGTTCCAGAAATGGAAGAACGAGCAAGAGTTGATGATGACTGACCAAGAGATGCGTGACGAGATGAAAGAAACCGAGGGCGATCCCCAAGTCGCCGCGCGTCGTCGTCAAGTGCAGCGTCAAATGATGATGCAGCGAGTTGGCAGCGAAGTCCCCAAAGCCGACGTCGTGGTCACCAACCCGACCGAGTTGGCGATTGCGATTCAGTATGATCCGACCACGATGCCCGCTCCGATCGTGTTGGCCAAAGGAGCGGGGGTGATCGCGCAGCGGATCCGCCGTCTGGCGCTGGAGAACAGCATTCCGGTGGTCGAGCGAAAACCGCTCGCCCAAGTGCTGTACAAGACGGTCGACGTCGGCGATTCGATTCCTGCGGACCAATACCAAGCGGTCGCCGAAGTGCTTCGCTACGTCTACCAATTGCAAGGCAAGAAGATCCCGAAGGCGACCGCTGCCTAGTGCTTTGTCGCAGCTTAATTTTTGGGTAGCGGAACTCGCGCATGAGTTTCGGCTCGTTTGGCAAATACAACGAAAGTCTTGACGACTTCCGCTACGACCAACCCTAATTGACTTCTAACGGTGCGTTGCAAGTCCCCTTTTTCGAATTATCTGGGCAAAAACCGTGAACCGTTGACGTGGGTCGGCTTCTCTAAGTATGATACTGCCATGAACAACAACCTTATTCTCCTATCGCTGCTACTGCTGCGACGCTTCGGCGGCGGGTGATGAGGCTTTGTTTAGCCACTTTTTGAGTGGCAAATTCAAAAACACATGAGACCCGAGTCGCCAAGCGACCCGGGTTTTTTTATTGTTTTCGCTAACTGATTACCAATTCCAATAGGAACCACTGCGATGTCACAGTCCCCTTCGGGCAATGAAGCGGCCGAGAAACCATCCGACGCGTCCGATTCACGCATGATCCGTATTTTTGATACGACGCTGCGTGATGGCGAACAATCCCCGGGTGCCAGTATGAATCTGGTCGAAAAACTCGAAGTCGCTCAGGCGCTGGCTGATCTGGGTGTCGATATCATCGAAGCAGGGTTCCCGATCGCATCGCCAGGCGATTTTGAAGCGGTCAAACAGATCGCGCAAACCGTTCGCGGATCCACCATCTGTGGCTTGGCTCGCTGTAACGACAAGGACATCGATGCGGCCTGGGAAGCGGTCAAGTACGCTCCGCAAGCACGGATCCACGTCTTTCTTGCCACCAGTGCGATCCATCGCGAATTCAAACTGCGAATGACGACCGACGAAATCGTCGAGCGAGCCGTCGCGGGCGTCCGTCGCGCCGCAAACTACTGTGACGACGTCGAGTTCTCACCCGAGGACGCCTGTCGCACCGAACACGACTTTCTCTGCCGAGTGGTCGAAGCGGCGATCGACGCGGGGGCGACCACCATCAACGTGCCCGATACGGTTGGCTACACCAACCCCAAAGAAATCTTTAACGTCTTTCGCATGTTGCGTGAACGTGTTCCCAACATGGACAAAGCAGTCTTGAGCACGCATTGCCATGACGACCTTGGGATGGCGGTCGCCAACAGCTTGGCGGCAGTCGAAGCCGGGGCAGGGCAGATCGAATGCACGATCAATGGGATCGGCGAACGCGCCGGCAACGCGGCACTCGAAGAAGTCGTGATGGCATTGAAGACGCGTCGTGACTTCTACCAATGTGATACCCGCATCGATACAAAACGATTGGTTCCCGTCAGCCGATTGGTCAGCAAGATGACCGGAATCCAAGTCCAACGCAACAAAGCGATCGTCGGTCGTAACGCGTTCGCCCACGAATCGGGAATCCATCAAGACGGGATGCTCAAAGAACGCAGTACCTACGAGATCATGTCCCCTGATGACGTCGGAGTTGCAAAGACCGACTTGGTGCTGGGTAAACACAGTGGCCGCGCGGCACTTGCGGATCGCGCCAAAACGCTCGGTTACACGTTGACCAGCGAACAATTGCAAACCGTGTTTGATCAATTCAAACGGCTTGCCGACAAAAAGAAGGACATCTACGACGGTGACATCGTTGCATTGATCCAGCAGCAGATCAGCGGCAGTGTTGCCCAAGAATGGACGTTGGTCGATTACGAGGTCACCAGCGGGACAGGCCGAACACCCCATGTCCGTGTCACCTTGCAACATGGCGACCGCGAGATCACCGAGGAAGTCGAACAAGGCGACGGGCCGATTGACGCTGCGTTTTGGGCGGTGGAAAAGATCACGGGCATTGAACTGGTGTGCAAAGATTTCCGTGTTCGCAGTGCCACACTGGGCCGCGACGCAATCGGCGAAGTCAACCTCGAAGTCGAGCACAAAGGCAAGAGTCATCGCGGCGTCGGGGCCAGCACCGATAGTGTCGAGAGCACGATCCTGGCGATGCTGAACGCGATCAACCGGATCATCGCGAAACAGAAATAGCAGGTTCGTCGAGCAAATGGCCTCCGTAGTGGATCTTGCTAAAGATCCTTCACGCGGGATCTTTAGCAAGATCCACTATGGGGGCGTACGGAGAAATCGCGGCTTAACGCTGCGGTTCTTCGGGCTCTTCGATTTCCGAGGTGGACTCGAAATGAACCTGTTCTTCACTATCCTTTTCCACGAAACCAATGCCGAGTTGATCGAGCATGTCTTCGTCCTTGGCATCGCTGTCGGGCGTTGGAAACGTCAATTCCCCCGTCAGTGGATCGGGCTGAACTCGCAACGAGTCTTCATCCGGGGCGAACGATTCTTCGCCCCGTAACAAACTGATCTCAGGCTCGCTTGCTTCCGCATCGTCTTCGCTGGGGGCATCTTCCAACAAGAGATCCTCAGACACCGTGGCGTAGGTATCGGTTGCCGGTGAATCGGTATCCGATACCGGACTTTCGTCATCCGCGGCAAACAAATCGCCGACATCAAGTGGATCGGGATCAGCCTCGCTTTCGATCGCATCGGAATCCACTGATTGACGATCCGATGAAGGATCCTTTAGTTCGACGTCCGCGACATCCACCGCCCCCAGTTCGTCTTCGCTGGGCAGCGGATCGAGTTCATCTTGCTGCTCAAAATCCTCGTCGATCTCGATCGTTTCCAACACCGAAACCTCCTCGTCCGATTCGCTCGATTCGGAATCGACTTCGACCACGCCGATCGCTTCTCCGGTCAACGCCGCGGAGGAAGCCGCGAGTGCGGCATCGGCGAAACCAATCGAGCCGAGATCCTCGGCACCGCCTGGTTGCTGGGCAGAAGTTTCAACAGCGGCCTCCGTGGTGTCACCGCTCGCTCGAGAGGGGAAAATTTCTTCGACGTTGCCTCGCAACACCTTGTACCCAAGTTCAATCGCTTGCTCTTCGCTCCAGCCATTGAAGCCCACAAAGTGCTCGGCAAGAATGTTTGCCAAGATATTGCGATACATGTCAAACTTGGGCCACACAAATTCCAACTTGTAGGCATCGCTGTAGTAGCCGATTTGTTTCGTTTGCGGCACCGCCTCGAGTCGCCCCGCAGCGTCGCGGTGGATAAATGAAGGCGTGTTGCTGTACCACCAATGACCGTTGGTGATCACGTTGGGAAAGATCCAAGCATAGCTAACGAGTTCCTGGTTAGTGACACTGGCGAGCACCGAAACAGGAAACTTGACTTCAGGAAACGTGTTGAACAGTTCACGATACTGGATCAACGAGACTCGCGAATCGTAGAGGTCTTGGCCTTGGAAAACGCCTTCGGCATAGACGCCACGATTGACCCCGATCATCAAATCGAACGGCAGCTTGAACTCGTCACAAAGTTCGGCCAGCATCCAAAAGACTGCTCGCGATAACGCGGCAAGATGAGCCGCATCGACCGATTCGCCATGACGCAGCACGGCGCCAAGTGCATTGGCCGCACGACCTTCGTTGACCATCGTCGGCTCGAACCAAGGCGGCAGCGAAATTGCACACGCGCGAGCTCCGTTTTGCGTGAAGTGTTCGAACCGCTGACGAATCGCACTCCGCAGACTGCCGAGTGAACCATTCAGCGCTACGCCGCTGCAGCGCTCGAGTCGTTCGCGGACTTCACGTTGGTGCAACTTGAACACCAAGTCATCGGTCCGCAAACACGGGATGTAGGTGTTGGTATCGAACCCGCTCAATTCATCATCAAAATCATTGGTCAAGAAAACCGCTTCGACGTTGCTTTGATCCAGCACCATTTGGGACCACTGAGCCGATGCCATCGAACGTTCGGCAGTGTCGTAAACCGATTCCCAGTTGGAGGTGTCGATGCGATCGGCCTGGAAGCCAAAAAATTTCTTACAGATTTCGACCAGCCAGCGGTACTGAGAGGTATTCTCGATTGGCCCGAGGTTGTGCACCAAGCGACGCACCAATTCGTGAGGCGAAATCCCCGGCTCTTCGATTTCGTGCTTGGGCATCCCCGAGGAATGGGCCAGTTCGCTGTAGTAGTGGTAGCCCAGCAGATCGGCGAGCGTTCGCGATGCCGGAGCATGCGGATTGATGTGGGTGTGGGGATCGATCAATCGGATCGAGGCGATGGCTTGGTAAATCGACTCTCGGGCTGGATGCGACATGACTCTGGGGCGCCGGCGGGAATGCGTAAAAACAGGGTTTAATGATCGCCCCTAGCATACATTGTTGCGAGGCGATTCGTCTTGACCCTATTGCACAATCTCTGCAGATCGATTCTTGCCCGAATCGGCCTGCATCGCTCGAACCGCCATACAACAGTCCCGCATCGTCGCCTAACCGGCAAATCCAGGCGAAGCGGACTATTCCGCAATACCGCCCCGATTAGGGTGGTGATTGAGCGTTTGTTCTGCAAAATCATCCCCACCAAGCCAAAAAATCATTTCCCGATTGGCAGGACACTGCTTTACAATAGGACCGCAATCCCAGCCCTTTTTCTCGATGAGCGATCAAGGGCACGTTCTCGGTGCGATCGGAGTCCGTTCACTCATGCTTCCCATTGATCCTGCGTCATCGAAGACTCCGAATCCCTCGACCGACTCGCCGCAAAGCGGTTCCGACTCAGCGGACAAGTCACACCGAAGCTCCGTATCGGCGGCGTCCAGTGGAGAGCCGCGTTTCGATGTGGCTCATCGCAATCCGCAAACACCGAATCTGTCGCGAAATTGCGATATTGAAATACCGCGGCGGTCGTCGTCATCGCCAGTCCCGCCTCCCGTCGAAGTGACGCTGGTGCGGATGAAAGTATCCTCGCCGCCCGCGACAATCGATCCATCGGCGGCGGATCCCTCAGCGTCGATACTGGCCCCCCAACCCCAAACCAACAAAGACCAAACGACCAACAAAGACCAAACGACCAACAAAGACCAAACGACCAACAAAGACCAAACGACCAACAAGGCCCAAACGGTCAACGAGCCGTCGTCCTTCGAAACGCTTGACGCGACTGCGGCAGAGCAGGTCACGTCAAAGAGCGAAATCGATTCCAACCGCAAGCAGGACGATGCTTCGAAACAGTCCGACGCCAAACCAGCCGGCCGTAAATCGCAACGCCATCCCGATCCGATCCTGCAAAGTTTAATGCTGTTGGCGACGATGGCATTGATGTTGGCTGCGGCGCGTTTCGCCGTTCCTCAAATTGTCGAAGAGATTCGTTATTCGTGGCACCGGGGTGAATTGCGGGCTGAGACGGACTGGGGCAGCGAGGGGCTGAAAAACGTTTCGCTGGACACGCTGAGCGATGCCTATCAAATGGTCACCGCCGCGGTCGCCCCCAGCGTCGTCCACATCGAAGTCAAACGACGCCCCGGTGATGCGCTCGTATCGGCGACCAGTTTCCGACGCTCCGAGGTGCTGACGACTTCGGACCAAGGCAGTGGCGTCATCGTTGACGAAGAAGGCTACATTGTCACCAATCGCCATGTGATCGCCGATGGCGAAGATGTGATGGTGACGCTCAGCGATGGCAGACGCACGGCGGCAGTGGTCGTGGGGTCTGATCCGCTGACCGATCTCGCCGTCTTGAAAATCAACGCCAACAAACTGATGCCGATCCGCTGGGGTGACAGCGACCGCTGCCGTGTGGGGTCACCGGTGTGGGCCGTCGGCAGCCCCTTTGGACTCGATCGCACGGTCACCTTCGGCATCCTCAGTGGCAAACATCGCTTGGTCCGAGCCAGCACTCAGTACCAAGATTTCATGCAAAGCGATGTGGCGGTCAATCCTGGAAACAGCGGCGGACCGCTTGTTGACGCTCGAGGAACCTTGATCGGCATCAACACTGCGATTGTGGGCGACACTTACCAGGGGGTCAGCTTTTCGATTCCCAGCAACGTCGCCCAGCAAATTTATGAACGATTGAAAGCATCCGGCCGTGTCGAACGAGGCTGGCTTGGCGTCGGGCTGGCCGATGTTGCCGATCATGAATTGATCGGGGACGACGCTCGCGTCCGCGGAGCGATGATTTCGGGATTGGCAGACAAAGAATCCCCCGCTGCGGTGGCGGGATTACGTAAAGGGGATCTGATCCTGCGGGTGAACAACAAACAGGTCACGGACCGTGGCCATTTAATGCGAATCATCGGCGAATCTTTGGCAGACACGATCGTCGATGTGGAAATCTATCGCGAGAACGAAAAGCAAATCGTCCCCGTTCGACTGGGCAGCCGCCCCGATTTTGAGCCGTTTTGATGCGTTATTACAGCGATTTTAGCCGCAGCGGTGCGAGCCCTGTGCCATCTAATTTGGCATTAAACGGGTGGCTTTTGGAGCGGAGCGGCGCGAGCCGCCCGGTCAAAATCGAACGTTTTTACTCGCTGCAACCAGGCGGGGCCTCGCGCCGCCAATAAAGCAGCAGATGGCACAAGTTGAGCCCCCCCTCGCTCAACAGCTACGGTCATTACGACCGATTGGCCACGTAAATTGCGGCGCATTCTACGGCGTTCCCGTGATTGCACTATTGAGTTCGATGGCTAGTATGGGCTTAGACAAATTGTCGACAGCAAAAACCCGATGTTTTCGTCACTCCAATTACGCTTCTGTATGAAATACCTACCGACCCAAATCGTCAAAACAAGCTCGCTTTGCTTGGCTTTTTCGCTCACGTTTCTCGCTGCTGACGCCTGGGCAGACGCTCCGGATGCCGGAAAGTCCGCTTCGGCAGTGGGAATTGCCAAGGAAAAACCGAGCAAAGGCCCCTCGGTCAAGGTGGATGAGGGATACATGGTTCCCTACACGATGACGATCCCCGGCACCGATTTGACGATCGACATGGTTCCGGTCCCAGGCGGATCATTCCTGTTGGGCAGCCCCGAGGACGAAGAGGATCGTGGCGAAGCCGAAGGTCCTCAGATCAAAGTCAACGTCGACCCAATGTGGGTGGCCAAAAACGAGATCAACTGGGCCCAATACAAGGAATTCATGTCGCTGTACAACGTGTTCAAGGAATTTGAGCGTGAGGGGATTCGCCCGGTCGACGACTCGAATAAAGCCGACGCGATCACCGCACCGACTCAGCTTTACGAACCCAGTTTCACTTACGAATACGGCGAGCGTCCCGAGCAGGCCGCCGTCACGATGACTCAGTATGCGGCCCAGCAGTTCACCAAATGGCTCAGCCGCATTACCGGCGAGCAGTATCGATTGCCCACCGAAGCCGAGTGGGAATATGCCGCTCGCGGTGGTAAAGCGACTGCATTTAGCTGGGGTGATTCTGCTGACGACATTGACGATTACGCTTGGTATTACGACAACGCCGACGAAGGCCAAGAAGCGGTCGGAACCAAAAAACCAAACCCCTTCGGACTGCATGACATGCACGGCAACGTGGCCGAATGGACGGTCAATCAGTACACCGAAGACGGCTACGAGTCGTTCGCCGACAAAGCGCCGCTGAACGCCATCGATGTAGTCAAGTGGCCGGAAACCTCGTCGCCCTGCGTCGTCCGTGGCGGCAGCTGGGAAATGGACCCCGAGGAACTCCGCAGTGCCGCTCGCTTGGGATCGGATGACGTTGAATGGAAAGATTCCGACCCCAACTTTCCCAAGAGCCCATGGTGGTTGACCGACTATCCGTCGCGTGGCATCGGTTTCCGTTTGTTCCGATCCTATAAACCGCTCGACAAAGAAACGATTACCAAATTTTGGGACTCCACCTCGGGCGAGGTCCAATTGGATGTGGAATCGCGAGTGATGGAAGGTCGCGGCGGCTACGGTTTGGTCGACGAGAAGCTTCCCGAAGTCATCAAGACGATGAAAGAGAAGCAATAGTCACGCGATTCAATTGGAGATGACCTGACAAAATCAGTCAGGTCATACCCAAATTCGCGTCGACATATCACAATACGGCGGATCCCCCGATTTTCCGAGGATGCGGCACACGAGCCTAAGGGGCTTGTGTGCTGTCATCGTTAGCGGGCTGTCATCATTAGCGGGTTGGCGGCGTTAGCGGGCTGCTGTTGCTAGCGGGCACTGCGGCGACGTTTCCGCGTCGACCGTCGCCGGGGCAGGGCAGGGCGGAATCCGCAGTTTGGATCTCTCGACCGATCGCTCTCGCACAGCATGCGGCTTGATGACAGGCTGCCGTTGATAACGGGCAGCCGTTGATAACGGGCAGCCTTTCATGACCGGGCTGCCTTTTATGACGGGCGGATCCCACGACCGATTCCTTCAATCATTTTTCTAACCACCTACCTGAGAACCTATTTCCGTGTACGAAACTCTTGCTCTCGTTGGCGCCACCGGTGCGGTGGGTCGCATTGTCCTTGAACAACTTGCCGAGCGCGAACTACCGATCAAGCGTCTGAAATTGCTTGCGTCGGAGCGATCGGTTGGCAAAGAAGTGCATTTCCGCGGAGAAACATTGAAGGTGGAATTGCTGGAACCATCGGCGTTCAACCATATCGATCTTGTCATCGCCAGCACTCCCGACGAAGTCTCGGCTGAATTTGCGCCGTGGGCAGTCAAAGCCGGAGCCGTTGTCGTGGACGAGAGCGGTTATTGGCGAATGGACCCCACGGTTCCATTGATTGTACCGGAGGTCAATCCGGAAGCAGTCGACAATCATCAAGGCATTATCGCCAGCCCGAATTGCAGCACCACACAAATGGTCGTCGCATTGGCGCCGCTGCATCGCGCCGCTCGCGTTCGCCGCGTGGTCGTCAGCACGTATCAAGCCACCAGCGGCGCGGGGTTGGCGGGCAACGAGGAACTCAACCACAGCGTTCGCAGCGCGTTGGTGGGTCAAACGCATCCACCTAAAACGTTCCAGCACCCGATTGGATTCAACCTGATTCCACAAATTGGTTCGGAGAAGCACGAAGGCTACACGAGCGAAGAGATGAAGATGGTTTACGAGACACGCAAGATCCTGGGCGACGAAGACATTCAGGTCTGCCCCACATGTGTGCGTGTCCCCGTTTCCACCGGACATAGCGAATCGATCCTTGTCGAAACGGAAACTCCGTTGTCGCTTGAAGAAGCCAAAGAATTGCTCCGTCAAGGCGAAGGGATTACGATCGTCGACGATCTGCCGGGCGGCAAGTATCCGATGCCTCGCGATTGCAATGGCAAAGACGATGTGTTCATTGGCCGCATTCGCAAAGACATCAGCGGTGGCAATGGCATCACGTTTTGGTGCGTCAGTGACAACCTTCGCAAAGGCGCCGCGACCAACGCGGTGCAAATCGCTGAACTGTTGATCAAGCGATCGGCAACGAAAACAGCGTAATGGCTGGCTTGGTCGATCGCACGTTCAAATTGACCATTGCCTACGATGGAACCGACTTTTCAGGTTGGCAAATTCAACCGCAAAAGCCGACTATCCAAGGCATGCTCGAACGTGCGCTCGTCAAACTGACTCGCCAGCGGGTACATGTGACCGGCAGCGGACGCACCGACGCCGGGGTTCATGCATTGGCCCAAGTCGCCAGCCTGCGAACCCCGAATTGGCGTGCCAGTGCGTCGGATTTAGTCAAAGCGATGAACGTCAATCTGCCGCCGACCATCGTGGTTACTGACGCCGTCGACGCGCCCGATGACTTCCATGCAATCCGTGATGCCATTGGCAAACGCTACCGCTATCAATTGCAGGTCGGAGGCCAGCGGAATGTGTTCGACTATCGCTATCGCTGGCATCTGTATCATGACATCGATCTGGATGCGGTTACCGAAGCCGCCGGTCGATTCGTGGGCAAACATGACTTCGCCAGCTTTCAAGCAGTCGGTAGTCCACGCAAAACAACCACCCGGCATGTGAAGGTTTGCGAAATTATTCGTGAACCTTCAATGAATGGCGGTGGCAATTTGTTTTCGATCGAAATCGAAGCCGATGGCTTTCTGTACAACATGGTTCGCAACATCGTGGGCACGTTGATGGAGGTGGGCAAGGGCAAGTATCCCCCCCAGCACATCGACAATGTGATCGAAGCGGCCAATCGCGATGCCGCTGGCCCTACCGCTCCGCCGCAAGCTCTGTTTCTAAAACGCGTCGACTACTTGCCGTTCACTTGAACGCATTCATCAAACGCACATTCGCCATTCACACGACCTTCACACTCCGGTCGTATTGAACTGGTACTCTGGCGTTTGCCAGAACGATTCACCTGTGCTTCGTATCCTGTCGATGGCTAGACTACATCCATGTCGTCGAGTCTATCGGAGACTTTGTCATCGGTTGTCTCAGCGTGACAACACTGAATGGATCCCTAAAAGCCATGAATTCCCAAAGCATGACTGCGTGCCACGAACCAGAGCAAGCCAACGCAACACAAGCAAACGTTGAGTTGAACAGGAACCAGCCCATGACAGCTGCTACTCAGCCAATCCTCGACGAGCCGACACGCTCATTCGTCCAGCGTTGTCTGTCGGCCGGGCTCGTGGAAATCAACGACATCAAAAAGGTGGTCGTTTCGCTACAGGCCGACGATCCCGCCATCACTGCAAAACGGCTCGCCGAAGGCCTCATTGGCGCGGGACTCCTGACGCATTGGCAAGCCAACAAGTTATTGGCAGGTAAGAGCAAAGGATTTTACCTGGGCAGCTACCGGTTGCTGCGTCCGCTTGGAAAAGGCGGCATGGGGGTGGTTTATCTGGGCGAACATCACGTGATGAAGCGGTTGATGGCGTTGAAGATCATGCCGCCTGACTCGGTCGCCGACAAACGACGTGCGGATCGATTTCGCGAGGAAGCTCGCGCCTCGGCACAACTGGATCACCCCAACATCGTCCGCGCCTACGATTTTGCCGAAGCCGGTGGCAAGCTTTACATCGTGATGGAATACATCGACGGTATCGATTTACAGGCGGCGGTTCGGCGTGACGGGGTAATGTCGGTGCCGCTGGCGCTGGATGCGATCCGCCAAGCGACTTGCGGATTAGCTCACGCTCACGACCGCGGCATTATCCACCGCGACATCAAACCATCGAACTTGATGCTCCGCACCGATGGCGTGGTCAAAGTCAGCGACATGGGACTGGCGCGTGTGAGTTGGATGGGAATCGATGAGCAATCCACCAGCAACCGCTTACTGGGCACCGCCGATTTCGTCGCCCCCGAACAAGCGATCAATAGCAAGAACGTCGATGCTCGCGCCGACATATACTCGCTCGGCTGCACGCTGTATTACTTATTGACGGGGCAAGCTCCGTTTTCGGGCAACACGATTGCACAGCGTTTGGCGAAACACCAAACTGCGGCACCACCGGACGTCCGCTTGATTCACCCCGATTGTCCGACTGCCGTCGCTGAACTCGTGATGCGAATGATGGCCAAACGGCCCGAAGACCGGCCAAAGTCGGCTGCCGAACTGCTGGTTCAATTCGAGCGTTTAAGCGGAATCTCCGGCAGCGAATCGGCGGCAGCGAAGAAATTGGGCCAGATCGCTCCGGCGGGCGAAACAGTGATGGACGAATCGTTCTACCAAGCCACCATCGACGACTCGTCACTGTCCTCTGATGGTGCCGTGCCGATTGCAACCGAAGTCACCGAGATTGACTTCGACAGCTTGCCACCGGTTGATCTCGGTCTGGCCAGCGGACCGCTCAAGCCGTCTGCGATCTCATCGACCAACTCGGCGAGCATTACGAAGACCAAATCAAACGAGACAAACGGACGTTCCGGAGACGCGAAGCAGATGCTGCTGCTGGGTGTCGGTCTAACCGTGGCCATTGCCGCACTCTTACTTGTCATGGGGATGACCGCCTACACGATCATGCGGCCCCAAGAAACGCCATCGCCCCGAATCAAAAGCCTGGAAGATGGAAAAGGCGGCCACGTCATTGTCGTTAATTAAAATTTAAAACGAGACAAAGTCATAGCGTTATGCCCCTTCTAGTAACAACAGAGACATCGCCGTCGATGATCGCTCAATTGATTCTCGCAACGGGAAGTCATGCAGGCGTCGCGGCCTCGATCCAACTCGGCTACTACATGATCGGACGTCATGGTGAATGTCAGATTCGTCCCAAAAGCCGGTCGGTCAGCCGACGCCACTGCATTCTGCACCACACCGAAACACAATTGTTGGCGTTGGATCTCGACAGCAGCAGCGGCACCTACATCAACGGCGAAAAGATCATCCCGAACCGTTGGGTCAAACTGAATCATGGCGACCAACTGCGATGTGGTAAAGTCGCGTTTGACGTCAGCATCGAAACGAGCACCCACGCCAATGTGGAATCGGCCGAAAAAGATGAATTTGTCCCAGCGATCACCGATGCGGAACCAGACTCATCACAGGCATGGCCGGCCGAATCGATGCTGCAAGGCGAAGCATGGCAAGAATGTGATGTCGCCGACATGCTCCATTCGGCGGACGACTCGGATCGCGAACAACGCTACAAAGCAATCCGGGCGATCTCGGAGTTGAAGTCGGATGACTCAGCCTGCGAAGCCGATACGCTGACGGAATCCAATCCTTCGACCGAAGCCGATACTCTGAGCGAAGAACCGCCACCTCGTTTAGAAAAGCCGAAAAAGCTGAAGGCGGAAACCACGCAGTCGCATGCCCCGAAACCCAAGACATCGCGACCACCGATGCGGTTGCCTTCGATTTCGTTACCCAGCGACTTCGAATCACTGAAATTGATTGGTGCGGTCCTGATTTCGATCGCGGTGATTGGGCTCTTTTCCTATTCGGTTTATCGCTTCCAATCCGGCCCGCCGGTGAAAATCGTCAAAGGGATTGAATAGCGACACGAATCCGCGACAATGCGACGTTACCGCTTTTTGCGAGCGGACCGCGCTCTTTCCAAAGGAGCTACTTCGCGACAAAGTTCGATCGATGTCACTTTTACTGCTGGTGGATGGATACAACGTCATTGGGCCCGTTGCGGCGCCCGGACGCGGCGGCTTCGCTCGCGCCACGACTCACCAATCACGCTGGTTGGAGGCCGAACGCAATCGGCTGATCTCTCGGCTCTGCGATCATCTGCCCGAATTTGTTCGCAATCGCACCTGCGTCGTGTTTGACGCCCGCTGTCCGCCGAGCAATGCCGTCAGCCGGTATGAGGTTTCCGGAATCGACATCCGATTTGCGGTCGACGAACCGGAAGCCGACGATTTGATCGAGCGGCTGATCGGTGAACACTCGGCGCCCAAACAACTTGCGGTCGTGTCATCGGACCACCGCTTGCAAGACGCCGCTAAACGGCGAGGTGCCACGCCATTTGACGCCGATCCGTGGCTAGATGATTTACTTGAAGACCATCCCCGATTAGCGATCGAAATCCCCGATGGGGCAGGGCAGGGCGGCAGTCATAGCCGCAGCGGCAAACCCAAAGGCAAAGTATCAAGCGACGAAGTCGAGCACTGGATGCGCGAATTCGGCTTCGAGGAATAAATTGCAGCGATGACGAAATTCACTACAGTTGCAGGCGGCTGCCGTACAGCGTTCCGGCGAATCGCTCGACTGCCAAAGCAGTTGTTCGCCATCAATCCCTTTGACGGCGATTGCCTGCCATCTCGAGTGCGTCTATTTTATCCTGGATCCAATCGACCATCGCTGCCGTTTCCGCATCGCTGGAATTTCCATGATCCCATCCGCATCCTGGAAACCTACTTTCATGCCGCCGATGACGAACAAGGCCCAGGACGACACAACCGCTACTTAGACGTTCCCGGTTTCGCTCCGGTGTTGGTCACCCGCGACCCCGGAATCATTCGGGCGATCGCGACGGCGACGGGGGATCGCCCAGGGCAATTTGATCGCGACACGATGCCATCGATTGGAATCGCGCGAGCGACCGGCAAAGATACGCTGCTGTTTGCCAACGGCGCCGAGTGGAAAAAGCAACGCAAAATAGCCGCTTGCCCGTTTGGCAAGACCACCTTGTATCAACCCGTACAATTTGGCGAGTTTGCCGAGACGTTTCGGACGACAGTCCAGCAGCGAATCGAGGTGCTGCGTCAACACCTCGCCAGCCATGATCAGGAATCAATCGACATCCGGTTGGAACCCGAGATCAAGGTCGTGATGTTGGAGATGTTGACCAATAACTTTTTTGGCGCCGAAATCTCCTATGACGAGCTATGCAATCGCTACGTGCCGGCGCTGGAACGGGTGATCGACCATATCGTCAGCGACACGGTTCGCAACAAATTGGGAATCCCTTGGCGGAAGTTGCCGGGGGTGACGAAACGAATCGCCCAGGCCAGGCAGGACGACGCGGCGTTTGAAGAGTTGACCCAATGCGTTCTAGCCCCACGAGCCGAGAACAAGGCGTTGTGGAAACAATTCAAATCCGATGCCCCCGACGCCAAGCTCATCAGCAACTTGAAAGTCTTTTTAGCCGGGGCTCTCGAAGCGACCACGTCCTATGCAACGTGGGCAATCTCACATCTGGCCCGCAACCCAGCGGCACAAGAGAAAGTGTTCCAGGAAGTGAAAGATATTGATGTCTATACGCCTGAGACGTTGGCCAGTGCCACCTACCTTCGCGACGTGCTGAATGAGACATTGCGACTGACACCCTCGCTGTACTTCTTGCCTCGCCGCGCCACCGCTGACACCTGGGTGAACACCGCCGATGGACGAACCCTCTTTATTCCCAACGGCACGCACATCCTGCTAGACGTGTGGCATGCGAATCGTCACGAAGACCACTGGGGTGTTCAAGCGAGCGGATATCGAGCGAACGAATTTGCCCCCGATCGGTGGCAGCACCTAGCCGCATCGGGCTGTGCGACCAAAGACATCCTGCACTTTGGTTTCGGTCATGGCCCGCGAGTCTGTCCCGGCAAACATCTCGGCGAACTGGAAGTTTCTCTTGTCGTCGGTGCGTTTGTGAAAACGTTCCGGTTCCAGTCTAACAACGACGTGAACCCCGTCCGTGCCGGCGTCTCGACCAAACCCGCCGACGGAACGCGGGTGCAAATGTCGCTGCGGTGACAATCAATTTAAACTTTTCAATTTACAATTTAACTTTTTCAATAAAAAAGCCGCCAGCCTCGCGACCAACTCTGAAGCACTCCATTGCACCGCAACGCTCACTGGAAGCACCAAGCTGCGGATCACCAAAAGCCGCAGATTGAAAAGGTTAAATTAAAAATTATAAATTGTAAAATCAGGGAGAGCCGCGCATTTCAGCTATTGCAAATTGGCTTTGGCGGTAACCACGGACTTGCCAATAATGTTACACAACTGGTTTGTTTCATCTAACAACTGAGACATACGATACTCTTTAAGCAAATCTGCCTTCAGAATTAGCTTGATCCATGACCGCGACTCACGCAACTCTTTCAAAGCAATACCGAGTTTGTGAATGAAGTCACGCTTGCTTTCGGCCGCACATGCTTCAGCGTAGTTCGGAGCGGGCGATGTGCCGCTGCGGACCAGTTGACTGGCAATGTGACGCCCCAATCGTGTGTCCGGTAATGCATCAACGGCCTTTCCAACTCGTGCTGCAAAGTCCAACAGCCGATCTTCTAAATCTTCACCACGTTGGTCCATTTCTAACACATCCCACACGAGACTCGATTTCGTACAACACGCCCAACGGCAACTTGCTTATCAAAATACGCAACTTGTTGCGTCAATGCAAAAAACGTTAAACGGCCTGTATCACAAGCCTTGCAGTAGCATCAAGCATACAACCCGGAACCGCAGAATGCGTCCGCGACGCGTTCGCCACAACCACAATCAATTTAAACTTTTCAATTTACAATTTAACTTTTTCAATAAAAAAGCCGCCAGACTCGCGACCAACTCTGAAGCACTCCATTGCACCGCAACGCTCACTGGAAGCACCAAGCTGCGGATCACCAAAAGCCGCAGATTGAAAAGGTTAAATTGACAATTGTAAATTGAAAATTCTGGGAGAGCCGCATCAAGCGGATCCGCTGCTTCGCAGCGAAGCCACAACCACAATCAATTTAAACTTTTCAATTTACAATTTAACTTTTTCAATAAAAAAAGCCGCCAGACTCGCAACCAACTCTGAACCACTCCATTGCACCGCAACGCTCACTGGAAGCACCAAGCTGCGGATCACCAAAAGCCGCAGATTGAAAAGGTTAAATTGACAATTGTAAATTGAAAATTCTGGGAGAGCCGCATCAAGCGGATCCGCTGCTTCACAGCGACGCCACAACCACAATCAATTTAAACTTTTCAATTTACAATTTAACTTTTTCAATAAAAAAAGCCGCCAGCCTCGGGACCAACTCTGTAGCACTCCATTGCACCGCGGCGTTCTCTGGAACGCATCAAGCTGCGGAGCACTGAAATCCGCAGATTGAAAAAGTTAAATTGACAATTGTAAATTGAAAATTAAGGAGAGCTGCATTAAGCGGATCCGCTGCTTCGCAGCGACGCCACAACCACAATCAATTTAAACTTTTCAATTTACAATTTAACTTTTTCAATAAAAAAAGCCGCCAGCCTCGCGACCAACTCTGAAGCACTCCATTGCACCGCGACGTTCTCTGGAAGCATCAAGCTGTGGATCACCGAAAGCCGCAAATTGAAAAAGTTAAATTGACAATTGTAAATTGAAAAATTAAGGAGAGCCTAAAGTACCTCGGCTCGTTTTTCGCCGGCGCGGCGGCCGGGGTTGCCGTAGCGGTGGTAGTCGTGCGAGATCGATTGCTCGTCGAGATAACGCAGACATTCCACCGCACCTTCCATTAGCACCGGCTCGCGAATCACCGTCACAAATGACTCTGCACACGCCGCATCGACTTCACTTGCCTTCGTCGAACCGACCAACCGCAATCGACCGACGTCGCCTGCCGAGATTCGCTCGACCAACTCGGATTCCGACTCGTCGATCGGATGCACCAAACCTGGAAAAATATCCGCAATCCTCTCGAGTAAATCTTTGATCGCATCGGACACCTCAGGATCGATCGACAACGTCACTTGCGTCTTGACCGTAATCGCCGCCGACAACGAAATCCAAATGTCTGAAATCGAATCATTCGCGTCAAATCGCAGGTTCATCGCCTGTGTCGGCCGGTACCGGCGAATGTTGTCTTGCCCGATTAAACGAAAAGTATCGTGTTCACTCGAAAACTCGTTTTCCAATGCGACTCGTTGCGTAACTGCAGCCGTTTGAATCCGAGCCGCGGCAACATCATCGACCACCGCGTCGTTAACGGCCCGTTCCAGCAAGGAGTTCAAACGGTCCAACTCCTCATACTCGAAAGTCTCGACGTGTTTTTCCCCACCGTGTGACGTGGGCGCCACCGCTGGTTTTCCATCGGTCACTCGCATCAGCGGCAACACGTAATGCGGGCCGCCTGCTTTGACGCCTGGCCCATAAGCACTTAGACCGACGCCTCCGAACGGTTGCCGCAACACGATCGCCCCGGTGGTCGGACGGTTGATATACAGGTTGCCAGCGTGAACCGAATCACGCCACAACGTGATCTCGCGGTCATCCAAACTCTCTAGTCCGCTGGTCAATCCATAGCCCGTCGAACGCACGATCTCGATCGCCTCTTCCAGTCGCGAGAACCGCATCACGCCGAGCACCGGACCGAACAGTTCGGTGAGATGCGTAAAACTTCCCGGTCGAATATTCCACTTGACTCCCGGCCGATACAAATTGGGGTTATCGACGATGTGCTCGGGAATCACCAACCATGACTCATCGTCCTCGAGCGATTTCAATCCTTGATTCAATTCCGCTTGCGGCGGTTTGATCAGCGGCCCCATCTTTGTCGACAAATCCCAGCTTGATCCCACTCGGATGCTCGAGACGGCGTCGGCCAACATCTCGCGGAACGTTTTGTCGTCAAATACATCGTTTTCGAGTAACAGCAGCGACGTTGCACTACATTTTTGACCACTGTGTCCAAACGCCGACTGCACGACATGTTTTACCGCCAAGTCACGATCAGCCATCGAGGTGACGATCGTAGCATTCTTGCCACCCGTTTCCGCTAACAGATGCAGATCACTTCGCACCGAAAGCATGCGTTTCGCGGTCGAGGTGCCGCCGGTCAAAATGACCGTTTCAATCTGCGGGTTCTTGACCAACCCGGCTTCGGCAACACGTCCCGCACACGGCAAGAACTGCAGCACATCCTTGGGAACGCCGGCATCCCAAAACGCTTGACACAAATGCCAGGCCACCAGCACTGTTTCGGAGGCGGGTTTCAGCAGCACACAATTTCCGGCCGCCAGTGCCGCGGCGATCCCGCCGCAGGGTATCGCCAACGGAAAATTCCAAGGCGTGACGACCGCCACGTTACCACGGGGCTCGAGCTTGATTGCGGATTGGCGATGCCAATGATCGACAGTCAGCGGATAGAACTCGCAAAAATCGATCGCTTCACTGACTTCGGGATCGGCCTCGAGTACGGTTTTTCCGCCATCAGCGACCATCGCCGCGATCAAATCGCCACGTCGCTCTCGCAGATTTTGCGCAACACGTCGCAGTAAGTCATGACGATGTTGGAGGCTTGTTTGCCCCCACTCGCTCTGCGCCGCCGTCGCGGTTTCCACCGCCGTCTCGACGTCCGCCAATGTCGGCACCGAGTAGCGACATACGACGACCTCAGGACGCGACGGATCGGTCGACTCTCGCACCTCGCCGCTACCGGTATCGAGGGTGTCACAGCGATCTTTCCAATTGCGAAGTACCGATTCGATCCACTGAGCATTGTGGGGCAATGACCAATCGGTATCAGGTTCGTTGACAAACCGCGTCCAATCCTCTGCCACCACCGGTTGTTCCGGCTTCACACGGCGATCTTGCGTACGACGCGGCGTATGAGACACGGTATCGATCATCGCCAACGAATCTTTGAACCCTTGGGCAAGCATCGCAAATTCTTCGCTATCGGGCGTCAGCCGATACGTATGCCGTAAGAAGTTTTCCGGCCCCGTGTTCTCGTCCAAACGCCGAATAAGATAGGCAATCGCATTGATAAAACTGTCTTGAAAACAAGCGGGTGCGTAGAGCACCATTTTATTATCACGTTCAGAGATCGCACGACGTTGATGGTTCGCCATCCCTTCGAGCATTTCGAACTGAACGTTCTGTGTCGCGTTTTGATCGGCCGACCAAAGAAGTGCCAAGGCAACATCGAACAAGTTGTGCGACGCCACGCCAACGCGGATCACTCCTTCGGCAGCCCCATCAATCAGCACCCGCAGCATTGATTTGTAATTTGCATCGGTTTCCACCTTGGATCGATACGGAGCCTGCGGCCACCCTTGGATCGACGCATCGACACGTTCCATTTCCAAATTCGCACCTTTGACCAAGCGGATCGTGAGCGGTTGGCCACCTTGTGCGACGCGTTGACGCGACCAATCCACTAACCGCATCATCACGTCAAACGAATCGGGCACGTAGGCTTGCAAGGCGATTCCCGCCGACACGTTCAGCATCGATTCGCGATCAAGTGCATTGCATAAAATATCCGCAGTCAAATACAGATCGCGGTATTCTTCCATGTCCAAGTAGACGAACTTACTTTGTTTTGTCACCGGGTCCGCCTTGTTCAGCGCGATCCGGTAAAGTGCCTCGAGCCGATCGGCGACTTTGTCGATCGAGTGCCGCCGGGCGATCGGCGAGATCTGGCTGTACAACGTCGAAATTTTGACGGACAAACATTTCAGATCGTTCATCCGCAGCGCGTCATAACACTGATCGACCCGCCGCCGAGCTTCCTGTTCCCCCAGGATCGCCTCGCCGAGCAAGTTGACGTTCATGTGCATGCCATGCGTTTGGCGATTGCGAAGATGCTCGCCCAGCAGCTTCGGCTCCGCTGGCAGAATCACATTTGCGGTCTCACGCCGCATTTTTTCTTTGACCAACGGCACCGCGACGCCCGGCAAGTACTCGCCGAACGACTGGAACCCCTTCAGCATCGCCTGTTCGACGGGACTGAAAAACCGCGGAATCCCCTGGACGTCCAATAGATGCGTCAACTGGTCCGCCACCCGAGCGGGCGAGTGCGTGCGAAATGCCTGGTCCGTCATCTCGACGAGCGTCGCCTTGTCCTCGACGTGCCCGATCATGCGATCAAGTTCGGCTTGCTGACGCCGTTCCTGCGGCGTTTGCAGTTTGCGTGCCTCTTCGAGCAATTCTGCGGCGAGCGAGACGGCTCGTTCCGCATCCGTGGTTAAATCCTGCCGCGAAACCTGAACCATTGGCGTGCATCCTGAGTGAGTTTCTGAATCGCTAAATCGCATCGATTTACCTAGTAAACTTAGCGAGTTATTGCGGTTATATCGAAATCCACCGACAAAAAGTGGACTTTCGCTTTTATCCGGGGTGCAACCTTTGTGCCCGAGCACTCGAATCGATTCCTTTATTCGACTCCGGTAAATCCAATTAAAGGGCCTCAAATCAGCAATCCCGCCCCGATATTTCGCCCGCCTCGAGCGTCTTGACGATTTTCGTTCGCGACCATTCCCCCCATTGATGCGGCAAAGCGTGCCAGATGAATCCGCTTAGCCAACCTTTCGTACTTAATCCGCTAAGCATAGAATTCGCTTCTACGCTCCCTAATTCCCCGTTTGGCCGAGATTTCATTTCCTCAGTGCCAAGCAAACCACGTGATGGAAATTCGCTAACGATGAGTGCTACCGCGACTGCTCAGCGCGTCTTCAACTTTTCCGCTGGACCTGCTGCGATGCCCCTTTCGGTACTGCAGCAATTGCAAGAGGAAATGCTGTGTCTGCCCGGCGCAGGTTGCTCGTTGATGGAAATGAGCCACCGAGACCAAGCGTTTATCGATATCTTGCACGATGCCGAAAACAGCATCCGCTCGCTGCTGAACATCAGCGACGATTACGCGGTGCTGTTCCTGCAAGGGGGGGCGGCGCTTCAATTTTCGATGATTCCCGCGAATCTGATCCGTGGCACCGAAAAAACCGCTCAATACCTCCTCACCGGTGCCTGGGGCAAAAAAGCGGTCGGCGAAGCCAAAAAAGAGGGCAACGTCGAAGTCATCTACGACGCTAAAGAATCCAATTACAACCATGTCCCCGAGGCAGGCGATTACAAAGTCCGCGATGATGCCGCCTACTTGTACTACTGCAGCAACGAAACCATCCAAGGCGTTCAGTTTCAAGAAGAGCCCGAGTGCCCCACCGGCGTGCCGTTGATCTGTGATGCGTCGAGCGATTTTCTGTCGCGTCCATTGGACATCAACAAGTACGGCATGCTGTACGCCTGTGCTCAAAAGAACGCTGGCCCCGCCGGAGTGACAGTCGCCATTATCCGCCGTGATTTGGTCGACAGTGCAAAAACCGAGCTGCCGGGTTACTTGAACTACAAGAACCACGCCGAAGCCGATTCCGAATGGAACACCCCGCCGACGTTTGCCATTTACGCACTGGGCAAAGTCGCTCGCTGGTTGACCAACGACATCGGTGGCCTCGATGCGATGGCAAAATTGAACGAGCAAAAATCGCAAATGCTCTACGATGTGATCGATTCGCACAGCGAATTCTACCAAGGTCACGCTGTCGATTGCTGTCGCTCGAAGATGAACGTCACGTTCAACTTGCCCAGCGATGAACTACTGAAAAAGTTCGTCAGCGAAGCCCAAACCCATGACTTGGCCAGCTTGAAAGGTCACCGCAGCGTCGGTGGTATTCGAGCGAGTGTTTACAACGCGATGCCGATCGAAGGCGCCGAAACCTTGGCCAAATTCATGACCGACTTTGCTAAAAAGAACGGCTAGTCTCGCAACCCGAACCGCTCCTAACGTTCCCCATTTTTTACTCCCTTTCGCCCAACAACTGCTGCCATGCATCGCATTCTCGTCCTCGACAACATTGCACAAGAAGGCCTCGATATCCTCGACGCTTCCCCGAACGTCGAATATGAAGTCCGTACCGGGCTTTCGGGTGAAGATTTACGAACCGCATTAAATGAGTTCGACGGAGCTATTCTTCGCAGCGGAGTCAAAATCACTCCGGAATCGCTCGAGGGCAATACCCGGATGCGTGCGTTGGTGCGAGCGGGCGTGGGAACGGACAACATCGACAAGCCTGCGGCGACGCGCCGCGGCATCGTCGTGATGAACACTCCGGCGGGCAACACCGTCAGCACCGCAGAGCACGCCTTTGCATTGCTGTTGGCACTGAGCCGCAACATCCCTGCGGCCAACCAGGGACTTGTCGAAGGACGCTGGGATCGCAAAAAGTACATGGGCACCCAAGTCGCCGGCAAAACGCTGGGCATCGTCGGCATGGGACGCATCGGACGCGAAGTCGCCTCGCGAGCCATCGCATTCGATATGAAGGTCATCGCGTTTGATCCGTTCTTGACTGACGAACAAGCTTCGGCGATCGGCGTCAAACGCGTTGCTACGGTCGACGAGATGCTGCCACAGATCGACTATCTGACCGTGCACACACCGCTGACCCCCGAAACCAAAGGCTTGATCAGCCACGCTCAGCTGGACAAAGTCAAACCGGGCTTGCGAGTGATCAACGCGGCTCGTGGCGGCATCTACGATATCGATGCCTTGGTCGAAGGACTCAAGAGCGGTCGCTTGGGCGGCGTCGCGTTGGACGTGTTCGAGAACGAACCGTGCACCGACAGCCCGCTGTTCGGGATGCCTAACGTCGTCTGCACACCGCACCTTGGGGCCAGCACCGAAGAGGCTCAAACACAAGTCGCGGTCGAAGGCATCCACTTGCTGATCAACTACTTGCAAACCGGCGAAATCCGGCACAGCGTCAATGTCGCGTCGCTTGATCCGAAGACGCTCGAAGAGCTGCGTGGTTTCTTGAACGTCGCTCATCGACTTGGCTTGTTGGCGTGCCAATGGCATGGCGGTGGAATCGATCACGTTTCGATCACTTATCGCGGCGAAGTTGCCGGCAAAGACACGCGTGTGGTTAACAACGCATTTTGCGCGGGGCTACTCGAACGAATTGTCGATGATGCCAACATCGTTAACTCCGAAATGTTGCTCCGCGAACGCGGCATCGAATTGTCCGAAGAAAAACACCGCGATAAAGGCGCGTTCGCATCAAGCATCACCGTGAAAGTTTCAGGCGGCGGCCGCAGCATCATTGTCGGCGGAGCCGTGCTTGGCCAAAACATGCCACGCTTGATCATGCTGGACGAGTACCGTTTGGAATCTTTCCTTGATGGCAAGCTGCTGATTTTCGCTCACAAAGACGTGCCGGGAATCATCGGTCGCGTTGGTACCGTGTTTGGCACCCATGGAATCAATATCGCTCAGATGGCCGTGGGCCGCGGCGGCGATGCACCAGGCGGATCGGCGATCGGCGTTCTGAACATCGATGGCGACGTTCCTGCGGATGCATTGGCCGAAGTCGAAGGCATCGACGCGGTCACGCAAGTCAAGATTATCGACCTGCCCAAAGCAGGCGAACTGCCAAGCTGGTTGTCGTAAACCTAGTGGCGAAAGCCAGGCCTTGTTGCTGAAAGCAACCGGCCTTTTCACAACGCGTGGTGCCATCGCATCACGCGTGGGTTTGCAAGCGGCTTGCCTACGACTGCAAACCATGGGAACTTGATGACTTCGCATTCACGCCACATCGGGCTCGTCGGCGCCACCGGAATTGGGGTTGGCGCGATCGTTGGCGGTGGCATCTTGGCACTCGCGGGGACTGCGTTTGCAACCACCGGTCCCGCTGCGATGTTGGCGTTCGCGCTGAACGGTGTGATCGCACTGCTGACCGCACTGAGTCTTGCGGAAATGGCCTCGAAATTCCCCGAGTCCGGCGGCACCTACACGTTTGCTAAAAAGGCGTTGTCGGTCGAAGCCGCCTTTGCCGTCGGCTGGGTCGTGTGGTTTGCGTCGATCGTGGCCTCGGTGTTGTATGCGATCGGCTTTGCCCACTTTGCCATCATCATGGCCAGCGACCTTTGGCAAGCGTATCGTGGCGAGGGTGCTGCGGATTGGCTGCACGCCGGGTGGTTCAAAACCGCGGCAGCGATTGCCACCACCGCGTTATTGGCATTCAGTTTGACGCGGAAATCTTCCGGCGGCGGGCATTGGGTTAATGTTGCCAAGGTAGCGGTGTTCGCGTTGTTGATTCTATCGGGACTCGTGGTGGTCGCGCGTCAGGGCACGATCCAAACGACGACGTCCCTGACCCCGTTTTTCACCGCTGGCATTGGTGGATTGGTCCAAGCGATGGGCTACACGTTCATCGCACTGCAAGGATTTGACTTAATTGCCGCGGTGGGCGGCGAGGTCCGCCAACCGGCAAAAACGATCCCGCGAGCCATGGTGTTGTCGTTGCTGATTGCGCTAGCGATTTATTTACCCCTGCTGTTTGTGATCACCACCGCCGGAACGCCCCCTGGCCAAACGATCAGCGAACTGGCCCGCGAGAATCCCGAAGGCATCGTCGCAACCGCCGCAGAATCCTACCTCGGTCCAACCGGCTACTGGTTCGTGATCGTGGCAGCGGTGCTGTCGATGTTTTCGGCGCTACAAGCGAATCTATTCGCGGCATCGCGAATTGCTCAAGCGATGGCATCGGATCGCGCGTTGCCCCCGATCATGAGCGTCATCAGCGCGCATCGTGGCACCCCGGTCATGGCCATTGTCGTCACGGCGGCGCTCGTCTCGGTAATCGCCTTGGTGCTTCCAGACGTGGGAGCCGCGGGTGCTGCATCAAGTTTGATCTTCCTGGTCACCTTTGCCATCTCGCATCTTTTGACGTTTCTGATCCGGCGGCGAAGTCGACGCCATCCGCCACCGTTTCGCACGCTCTGGTTTCCGATGATTCCTGTCGTCGGCGGTTTCGCCTGCATGGGGCTAGCGGTGTTTCAGGGAATCGTGGTCCCCGCAGCGGGCTTGATCACGGTCAGCTGGCTCGCAATTGGCGGGATCCTGTTCCTGAGCTTGTTCGCACAACGCGCCCGCGTGATGGATGTCTCCAGCATCGCGATCGACCCTGAACTCGCCACCCTTCGCGGTCGCACGCCGCTGGTGCTTGTCCCGATCGCCAACCCGAACAATGCCGAAGCCATGATCTCGCTAGCCGACGCGCTGGTGCCCGCCGAGATTGGCCGCGTGTTGACGCAAACCATCGTTGTGCCGCCCGCCGATTGGGACGCGAGCACGGACCACTCACCAATTCAACGATCACAAGAAGTGATGCACGAATTACTGCGAGCCTCGAACGAATCGGGAATTCGCGTCGAAGCGCTGACCACGATCGCCGCCGAACCGATGGCCGAGATCGATCGCGTGGCGAGGCTGCATCGCTGCGATTCCGTGCTGCTGGGGCTGAGCAAGATCAGCGAAGATGGGCAAACCGCTCAGCTCGAATCGCTGCTTGGGCAACTTGATGCGAACGTGGTCATTCTAAGATCACGCGAAAACTGGCACTTCAAAGATGCACGCCGAGTGCTTGTGCCGATTGCGGGTCGCGGAGGCCACGAACATTTGTTGGCGATGTTATTGGGAAGCATGAAACGGTCTGCACCGCGTGACATCACCTTTCTGAGAGTGATGCCCAACGACACCGCCGACGATTCCATTGGACGCGCCAAACGGGACCTGCGTCACTTGGCGCATGACCTTTGCTCACAATCCAGCGTCAAAGTGGTGACGAGCAACAAGCCGCTAGAAACGATTGCCGAACAAGCCAGCGAGGCCGACGTCTTGATCCTCGGTGTGCAGCGAGTCGCCCGACGGGAAAAACTGTTCGGCAATTTTATTTGTGAACTGGCCAACCGAACCGATTGCCCAATTATCCTGATCAGCAGCCGCGGATAGTCGTTGTTTCCGAGCCTATCCGCAGCCGTTATGCTAGAAAATCTTTCCCGCCCCTAGAACTAGGATTTCCGCCGATGAGTCTTCGCACGCTGCTTGGGTTACTGCTTTCTTTCTGTATCGTCACGCCCGTGCTGGCCGTGCAACCACACGTCGTGATGCTGATCGCCGAGCGAGAATACGAAACCGATCAAACGCTACCGAAGTTTGCCGAAGAACATTTGCAGGATGACTTCCGCACCACGTTGGTGTACGCCAAGCCTGAGGATAAAAATACGCTGGCGGGAATCGAAGCGGTCAAAGACGCCGACGTGTTGCTGATCAGTGTCCGCCGCCGGGCTCTGCCAAAATCCCAATTGGATTTGATCCGCGATTACGTCGCCAACGGCAAACCGGTGATCGGTATCCGCACCGCCAACCACGCGTTCTTGCTGCGGAACGAAGAATCGCCCGCCGGGCATGACCAATGGCTCCACTGGGACGCCGACGTGTTTGGCGGCAGTTACACCAACCATTATGGAAATGACCTCAAAGCAAAGGTCACGTTTCGCAGCGACGATGCGATCCCCGAGCACCTTCTTGATGGCATTCGCAGGCAACCTTTCGTCGCTGGCGGATCGCTTTACAAGGTCGCTCCGCTTGCCGAGGGCGCCGTCGCGCTGATGGACGGCAAAGTGGAAGGGCAGGGGAGTGAGCCGATTGCATGGACCTTTACTCGAGCCGACGGCGGCAAATCGTTCTACACCTCGCTCGGTCATCGCGACGACTTCGCCGGTGATGTGCTTCCCGCATTGCTGGTAAACGCAATCAAGTGGTCGCTTACAAAATAGACGAACGCGACACCGCGAGTGCAACGACCGCAACAAACATCCCGACGCTAACCGGTGCTGGCGAATGGGGTCGAGTTTTCCGCTTTTCATTCCAAGCTCGACGTGCTTTCGCCGATCGGTTCATTGATCCTGCTCAACGTTTGTAGGTGTGCTTGAATCCGCTAACGTTTCGAGCCGATCGAGCGGTGTCGCGGAAACGAAAACAGGGCAGGGAACGATCCATGATCGTCCTTCAGCCCTGTTGATTTTGATACCGAGTGGTTTCTCGGCGGTAACGCCGTCAATGATCTACAGCTTAGCCGCTGCGTCTTTGACCGGCGCACCGACCTCGATCACGTCAAGTTTGTTATCACCTGCAGAGATCTCGACTTCGATCGGTGTGGTCGTCACGGCTCGGTACTTGGCTTCAACAAGATCGAACATTTTAGCTTCGTTCGAAGATCCGGGGTCGTTGCCTGCCGCAGCACCTTCGATCTGGGTCTTGTTCACGGTCACCTTAAACTTGCCGGCCGGAACACCGACGTACTTACCGTGGGTCATGACCACGGCTTCGCCGTTCTCGTTCGTACTTCCTCCTGAAACCCACCTGCTAAGCGTGGGGTCAGTCGAGATGAGCTGGACGCTGGCGCCGACCAGCGGAGCGCCTCCTTGATGCACAGTGATCTCGGCCGGATGGAGCACCGGAAGCCCATCGGGCTTTTCTTCCGAGGCACACCCGGAAACGACTGCAAGCAACACGCAAAAAAACGCAATTCGATACATCTGCAAACACCTAGTTCTGTTCAACATGAGATAAAACACCCGCATCAGCACGGATCGTGGTGATGGGGTGAGAAGGAAAAAGAGACAAATCGAAATCAACCGTCATAGGAAACGGTTTCTTTTCCGTCCATCGACCCCATCGCGCCCCAAACCCCATACGGGCTTTCACCGGAAGTGACTTGACGTGCGTTGAGGTTGCCCGAGTCGATGGAGTCGGTGATAAAGCGGACTGCACCGTCGAACATCAGCGTCTGCACACCACCTTGATGTTCGCTCGAGGGCGAATAGGTGCCCCAGCTATCGTTACCACCACCGAACGCACACGAGTACGAATTAGGCGGCAGCGTGGTGGTGAAACGATTGTTGACAGTCCGTCCATCACCAAGGATCAGACCACGCCAGCAGTCGGCGCCACTTTGATATTGACGCCGATTATTTGGATCCAGCGGTGCGGTCAAACAAGGCCCGGGAAGTGCGGATGTCCCGTCATACATTCCGTTGAAACTAGCGACATCGCCTTTGACAAACGCTTGATCACGAGGAGTCGCTGCTACTTCACTCATCGCGATCGTGTTGCTGGTTCCATCCAACAGGTCACGAAAACGGCGAACCGAGTTTCGTTCCCCATTGAGCCGAGGAATAAAGGGGCCGCGTGGATCGATGCGAGCGTAGGTACTTGCCTCTTGCGAGTCATTGCGAGCGTTGTGCCACATTGCATCGCCGGTACTAAAGACATAATGACACTTCGAGATGCCGTTGATCGCCGTCCCATCTGCATTTTGCGCTGAGGGGCAGAGGAACGCAGCTTGGGGTCCGGCCTCTTGTAGCGCCACACTTTGCCAGGGACCGGAGCCCGGCGTCGCCTTTTTGGCGTCTTCGACAAACGCGTCGTGAAGCGAATTCATCTCCATAAACGGCATCAAGAAGATAGCCGCACTGACAGTTCGACTGTTTCGTGAAAATCCATGGAAATCCACCGCACCGGCAGGGAATTGGTTGTTCGCAGAATGATAATTCTGGATCGCCAACCCCAGTTGTTTCATGTTATTAGAACATTGCATGCGACGTGCTGCTTCGCGAGCCGCCTGGACCGCAGGCAAAAGCAGCCCGACTAATACGCCAATAATGGCGATCACCACTAACAATTCCACCAAAGTAAAACCCGTCAACTTCCGCCTTGCATTCCGGTTCATCTGTCTACCCTCATATGAGAATCGAAAAAAATACGTATTTATGATTTGGCTTCAGCAAAATCACTTACAAAAACACAAACACTTGCCGCCACGCTAAAGTCCCACAGGAGAGGCCAACCAACATCCAAGCGGTTAGCGAACCAACGCTCGCGTTTGACGGGAAGAGAATTGCGTGAATCTGCAAAAGTAACACGCTTGCCATCAGTCGTGTGCTGCAAGTCGCCAAAAAACGGAAACACGAAAACAGAGTGATACACAATTAGCCAGAACCGATACTCTATACACAACGAATGTCAAATTCAGTTTCGTCAACCGTCTGAAAAAACAAAAAACAACGCCAGCGAAATCGCCCACGAAATCCAAATCCATAGACTTTGCTACAGGCGGTTCGACATTGCCGCATCTACAGCTCAGCCGCTGCATCCTTTACCGCCACACCGACGTCGATGACATCCAAGTTGTTTTCGCCGGCCATGATTTCGACTTCGACCGGAGTGGTGGTGATGCTGCGAAATTTGGCTTCGACCAAATCGTAAATCTTCACCGGATTTGAAACACCAGGATCGTTGCCGGCCGATTGGCCTTCGGTCAGCGTCTTGTTGACCGTGACTTTGAACTTGCCCACCGGCGCACCTTCAAACTTGCCATGCGTCATCACCACGACTTCGCCCTTTTCATTGGTACTGCCGCCAGAAACCCATTTTTGGAGTGCCGGATCCGCTGCAACCAACTGCACACTCGCTCCGACCAAAGGCGCCCCCGACTGATGGACCGTCAGCGTGGTGGGATACAATTCCGGCAAGTCATCGGGAATCGATTGCCCGGAACATCCGCACACCCCCAGCAGACATAAGCCCGCTAGTGCAACTGCTTGATTGACATGCATGACCATCTGATTCCTTCAACGAGAGAAAAGAGGCTTCGAGGAAGCTGTGACGAAGATTCAAGTTTAGCAAATCGACACTCTCTTGATCGCGATCAAGAGAGAGAGCACGCTCGAGAATTAGTTAGAATACGTTTCCGTTTCACTCCCTGCAGGACTTCCCATCGCTCCCCAAACGCCATAGGGACTTTGGCCGCTGGTGACTTGGCGAGCGTTGAGATTGCCGGAGTCAATGGAGTCGGTGATGAAGCGAACCGCCCCATCGAACATCAACGTTTGCACGCCGCCTTGGTGTTCGCTCGAAGGCGAATAGGTGCCCCAACTGTCATTACCACCGCCATAGGCGCACGAATAAGAGTTCGGAGGCAACGTCGTGGTGAAGCGGTTGTTAATCGTTCGTCCGTCGCCGAGGATCAGTCCACGCCAGCAGTCGGCACCGGTTTGATACAGACGAGGATTGTTTACATCCAGCGGAGCGGTCAAACAGGGACCAGGCAGCGCGGTGGTGCCATCATACATTCCATTAAAACTAGCGACGTCCCCTTTGACGAAGGCCACGTCTCGCGGCGTTCCGGCAACCTCGCTCATCGCAATCGTATTGCTGGTGCCGTCAAGCAAATCTCGAAAGCGACGTTTCGAATTTCGCTCGCCGTCAATCTGTGGAATAAACATGCTGCGTGAGTCGATGCGAGAATTCGAACTTGATTCTTGCGAATCGTTGCGAGCATTATGCCACATCGCATCGCCGGTACTGAACACGTAATGGCACTTCGACACACCGTTCACTGCGGTGCCGTCAGCATTAGCGGCCGATGGACAAAGGAACGATGATTGAGGTCCTGCCGCTTGCAGAGCAGGGCTCTCCCAGGCACCCGACTCGGGAACAGCAACCTTGGCGTCTTCGACGAACGCTTCGTAAAGCGAATTCATCTCCATAAACGGCATGATAAACATCGCCGCGCTGACCGAACGACTGGCTCCGAAGGAATAGCCATGAAAGTCAACCGCGCCGGCGGGAAACTGATTGTAGGAGGAATGGTAATTCTGCAGTGCCAGTCCCAGTTGTTTCATATGATTGGAACATTGCATCCGGCGTGCGGCTTCGCGTGCCGCTTGCACAGCGGGAAGTAGCAGACCAACCAAGACGCCAATAATGGCAATCACTACGAGCAACTCAACCAGGGTAAAAGCGTGGGCCTTCGGCTTCGTGTTACGATTCATCGATACCATCTTTACAAAGAATTTGAAAACAAACGCTGTTGAACCGCCTTTTCACCAGCAAGGTAGGCAGCAATGTACACCGATCCGAATCGAGAACAAAATTTTCGACTTTTTAAAATCTATAGACCAAGGGACTCGACTTCGCCATTGCAGGCGGTCTGAGGGTAGTCGCGAAAAAGGCGGGTAGCGTTCTGTCCCTTAACTCGCTGCTTGCAGCCATTTAACCCACCATGAAATTCTCAATTTTTTTCCTGAATTGGCATCTTCGATAGCACCTCAATCCGCAAGCTGAATCACCAGCCTGGCAATGCGACAAACCACCTCCTCCAAGTGGGCCCAAACCAACCCCTGCTCGTTAGAGCCCGATTGCAGAGTCCACAGGTTTTCCGGTGGTGTTCGCTACGCGCAAACCACCAGCTCATTGCTGAAATCCCTATCGGGATGGGGCTAAAAAAAGCTGTGTAGGATCAAAGCGGGGCAGGGCAGGGGGCTTTGCAAGATTTGACCGGGCGGCCGGCGCTGGACTGCTTTGCTGCCGGGTGACAATCCACGACGAAGTCAAAAACCCTCTCTGGGCCGCTTCGTTCTTCTCTGGACCTGATTGTCACTTTTTTTGTAGTTTCGCTAAAGAGAAGCGAATGGGTCGCTTCGTTTCTTTTGAGAAGGATTCGTTCGTGCTGTCAGTTCTACTTCGTTATCGCGATTTAGTGTTGCCAGTCGGCATCATCGGCTGCTTAGTCGTGATCCTCGTCCCGCTGCCAGCGATCCTGATGGATCTACTGCTAGCATTAAACATCACCGTTGGCGTGATCATTTTGCTGACGACCATTTACGTCGCCACGCCACTTGAGTTCAGTATTTTTCCGTCATTATTGTTGGCCACCACGCTTGCACGTTTGGTGCTGAACGTGGCGACGACGCGGTTGATTTTGACCGGGGCGGACACGCTCAAAATGGAAGCGGCGGGAGGTGTGATCCAGAATTTTGGTGAATTTGTCGCCGGCGATCGCATCGAAGTCGGCATTATCATCTTTTTGATCATCGTATTGATTCAGTTCATCGTGATCACCAAAGGCTCGACCCGGATTAGTGAAGTCGCGGCCCGATTCGCCTTGGACGGGATGCCTGGTCGCCAAATGGCGATCGATGCCGACTTGAATGCGGGCTTGATCGATGAAAAAGAAGCCCAGCGGCGACGTGAAGAGGTGAGCTCGCAAGCCGATTTTTACGGGGCGATGGATGGTGCGAGTAAGTTCGTACGTGGTGACGCAATTGCTGGCATTGTGATTACGGTCGTCAACGTGATTGGCGGACTGTATATCGGGGTGATGCACGCTGGTATGACGATCAGCGAAGCGGGAGCGCTATTTACCAAATTGACGATCGGCGACGGATTGGTCAGCCAAGTCCCGGCACTATTGATCTCGCTTGCCGCTGGTTTGTTGGTCACACGAAGCACGCAGAAAGTCAACTTGCCGGTTCAATTCCTGCAACAACTCTTTGGCAACGCCAAGGCATTGACGGTGGCTGGCAGCTTTTTGTTGCTGCTGATTGTCACCAGCCTGCCCACGATCCCGATGGCAACCCTGGGGGCCGGATGTATCGGGCTAGCGATTGTGATGAATCGCAATAACACTCGCGAGATTGATGAAAAACAGGTCCGCGAGAATGCCGAGAAAGCGGCTGCGGCGGCTCCGCCCGAAAAACGAGTCGAGGACTTTTTAACGATCGACCCGATGGAAATGACGATCGGTCTTGGCTTATTGAGCTTGGCCGACCCGGGACGCGGCGGCGATTTGATGCAACGAATCACGGGCGTCCGCAACTCGATTGCCTCGGACATCGGCATCGTGCTGCCGAAAGTGCGAGTACGTGACGAAATGAGCTTGGAGCAAAGTGAATACGAGATCCGTATTGCTGGCAACACCATTGCTCGCGCGACCGTCCGCCCCGACAAATTGCTAGCGATCGATAGTGGTCAAACCACGGGCACGATCGAAGGCGAACCGACACGTGACCCGACATTTGGCGAACCTGCGGTTTGGATCGATCCGATGCGTCGCGAACAGGCGGCGATTTATGGCTACACGACCGTGGAACCTGGTGCAGTGCTAGCAACTCATTTGCAAGAGGTTGCCCGTCGTCACGCCGATGAACTGCTTTCGCGTGATGCCACGAAACATCTGATCGATGAACTCAAAGAGGTTTCACCGGCGGTGGTCGACGAATTGATCCCTGGCGCGATGAAGGTCAGCGAAGTCCAGCAGGTGTTGCACTTGTTGCTGCGAGAAGACGTGCCGATTCGTCAATTAAGCATCATTCTAGAAACGCTTGGCGATTTTGCCTCTCGCACCAAAGATCCCGTGTTGTTATGTGAATACGTGCGTCATCGATTGGCACGCACCATCAGCACGCGGTATCGCGACGAGCACAATCAATTGCATGTATTGGCATTGGATCCAGCGATGGAAGACCGCATTGCGGCGGGGATCGAACATTCCGAACGAGGACTTTTTGTGAGAATGAGTCCTCAAGCGGTAGACCTCACTTGCGAAAGAATCCAAGAAGCCGTTAAGAAACTGATAACCGCTGGCTACCCGCCGATTTTATTGGTCAGTCCTCGCATTCGTCCGGGACTTCGCCAAATCACATCGCCGTCGATGCCACGTTTAAGAATCCTGTCGTACAACGAAGTGACTCAGGATACGAAGATCGAATCCCACGGAGTTGTCAGTGACACGTAAACCGATTGAGCCAACACCCCGAAACGAACCAAATCAACAAGCTTATTGAAACCGGTCATCGTCGACCGTTTTCCGATCACCAAGAAACACCTCGCGATGTGATTCGCACTATGCATATTCGCACCTTCCGAGCCGCCAGTCTTCAAGATGCCCTTGAAGAGATTCGCCAGCAGATGGGCCCCGATGCTTCGGTGCTGCATACTCGCCAAGTCCGCGATGGATGGATGGGATGGCTGGGCCGTACTTATGTCGAGGTTACCGCAGGATTGCGTGATGCGATTGATGCAAACGGAACCCCGTCGCTCGAAGCGGATGATCTCGACGAAAACGTTGATGACAACGAGCAAGACGCATCACCGCGGCAAAGCGTGTTCATGCATTCGGCGTCGATGTTGGCAGGTCCTTTGCAAGCGTACCGCGAACAATTGATTGATTCGGGCGTGGCTGCGATCACCGCCGACCGCTGGTTACGAGCGACCGAAAGTTTTGCTGCGGGACTGGGTGAATCTCACGGCCAACCGTGGATGGAACATCTGCAGCGATCGATCGCTCGCGAGTTGCGGCTAGGCGGACCGATCCGTACGCAACCGGGTTCAAAACACATTGTCGCGTTGGTCGGTCCGACTGGCGTGGGCAAAACGACCACGATTGCCAAGTTGGCCGCAGGATTCCGTATCCAGGAGCGGCGGCGGATCGGCTTGGTGACCATCGATACATTCCGGATCGCCGCGGTCCAGCAACTTGAGGCCTACGCCGAAATCATGGACTTGCCGATGGAGGTGGTCGAGAAGCCTGCGGAGATGCAGCCCGCGATCGAACGACTCGGTGATGTCGACTTGGTACTCATTGATACTGCGGGACGCAGTCCATCGAGCGATGCGAGGATCGACCAGCTCGTCGAACTATTGCGGATGGCGCAGCCGGATGAAACTCATTTGGTGATGGCGGCCACCAGTTCGGTATCGACGGTCCGTTCGGTGCTTCGCGGATTTTCCCCGGCGCGACCGACTGCAGCGATTCTAACGAAGCTGGACGAAGCGACGAACACCGCAGGTGTGTTGTCGGCGCTCTCCGCATCCGATTCGTTGCCGGGGATCCCACTGAGCTATCTGACCAACGGACAACAGGTCCCCGATGATATTCAAGTCGCGAGCGCCGAGACATTGTTGTCACGATTGCTGCCCACGACGTTACAGAGCCAACATTTAGACGCAGCTTAGTTTTTTTAAAAAGTAGACTCAGGTTTGACCTGGGGCAGTGCCGATACAGAGGGTGTAGCACACTGGACGTTTCAAAAGTGGCTTGAGCCAATTTTTAAATTATCTGGTTGCTCCCATTACAACACAGGAAACCTTGTTCTTCGAAGGACACTTAGACCCGTGACACGAAGCTTCGCATTATGCCTTGGTGCACTTGCAATGGCTTTAGTTGTCGTACGAGGTGCAATATTCGGCGAGTTCGCCGATCACGTCGCCAGCGAGGCGATCATTGCACTGGTGGTATTTAGTGGCATCGGATGGGGCGCAGGGTGGATTATCGAGTATGTCGTTCGTGATTCCGTGGAAGCCAATTTTCGACGCCGAGTCGAGTGGTATCGCCAAGGGATCATTGACGCAGGACTCTTAGAAGACAACTCCGCCGAAGAATCTTGAACACGGATGTTCAACATGGATGCTTCGGTTGGGCGCCACGGCGGGTTTGGTTTACGAATGCATGGATGCAAACGTGCACCAAGCCGTCATGGATTTATATGAGTAACGATGGACTTGGATTGTTGGCGTTTGCGGCAGCAACGAACGTCCATTGTTACAAGACGCGGACGGCAGGAAGCCGTCAGTACATTTTTTGGTCACGGAGGATTGGATGGCAGCGACAGTCACAACCGACGATGAGATTCTGCAAGTCTGGCAAGACTTCAAGAAAATCACCAAGGACGCAGCAGAATACGAAGATTTACGCAATCGGTTGGTCGAACGCTACATGCCGCTTGTTCGCTACAACGGCGAACGTATTTGGCAACGGCTTCCCGACGGAGTCGAACTGGATGACTTGATCAGTGCCGGGATCTTCGGCTTGATGGATGCCATCGACGCGTATGACATGGAACGCGGCGTCAAGTTTGAAACGTATTGTGTGCCACGTATTCGTGGTGCCATGCTGGACGAACTTCGCACCATGGACTGGGTTCCTCGTTTGGTTCGCAGCAAGGCCAGCAAGCTTGCCGCAGCCAAGAAAGAACTCGAAACCAAATTTGGCCGAGCTCCTACCAACTTGGAACTTTCCGAGAAGATGGAGATTCCGGTTGCTGAATTGGAAAAAATGCAATCCGACGCCAACGCAGTCGGCGTCGTTTCGCTGAACAAAAAGTGGTACGAAACGGATAGCTACAAGGACGTTCGCGAAATCGACGTGCTTGAAGACAAGAAGGGTGAAGACCCCACGATCCGTGTGCAAAAGAATGACTTAATGCGTTTGGTCACCAAAGGCCTGAACCGCAACGAGCGATTGATCATCATTCTTTATTACTACGAAGAATTGACGATGAAGGAGATCGGTGCAACGCTCGATCTATCGGAGTCGCGAGTCAGCCAGATGCACACTTCGATCGTCAACCGATTGCAACAGCAACTCGGACCACGCCGCATCGAATTCGGTGCATAAGCATTCAGACGTAGCACGGCGGCCATGCACGGCCGTCGAACTCCCCATCGCGGCTCCTTGTTCATAGGAGCCGCTTTTTTTATGCGCCGGTGGGATTCACAAGCGTCTTGACGACTTCCGCTACGAATGGATTCGAGTTGCCAGAAGGGCAGGGCAGGGCGGGTTGAAGCGTCTCTCTGTCACCTCTTCCAAACACAGTTAGAGAGAGGTCGAGCAGGGTCTTCAGCGATTGCCAGGGTGAGGGCGTTCGAACAAGTGGAGACAGAGTGCAAGTTAGGCTACGCGGTCGGGCCTCACCCGGACGAGGCCTAAAGGGCCCGTCCGACCTCCTCCCAAGCTAAAGCTCGGGAGAGGTAACTTGCACAAGACGTGTTTAGCTGCGTTGGAAATTCAAGCCACCGTTTGTCGCTCCGTCAAGCTTGAAGGTGAAGTTTCCTTCGCTGCCGGTCCATTGGCCCGACATTTGTTGCAGGTCGTTGGATCGCACCAACGTGAGCTGGCCGTTTTCTAATCGGTACTGGCCGCTAAACGAGTTCGACTTGCCTTCTTTTGTCGCGGTCCAACTGAATTTGCCATCGTCGGCCAAAACGAGCTCAACCGATTGGTTGCCTGGCAAATTGACTTTCCAATTTCCGACATGGGCACCAGCGGTCGTCGAGGATGCCGCGGTGAACTCTGGCATTTGTGATTGAGTTTCTTCGGCGGGCGATGACTCGACATTGTTGATCGAAGCCAGCATCTGAAGCGCCGAGGCTTCGGCCGATTGGGGTTTCGAAGTGGGTTGCGAAGCCGGCTGGCTGCGTGACGGAGTCGATTGTGTTGGTGCTGCTGCAGCAGGAGCCGGGGCAGCCGAGTTCACAGGCTGGGTTTGCGTTGGTTGCACGGGACGACCTTGGCTAACACCGTTCGCGGCCAAGTTCGAAGGAGTCCCCGTCGGCGCTGGGGCTTGCTGGAACTGCGGCTGCGGCTGCGAAGGGATGGCGTGCGAAGGGGCGGGTTGCGAGTACACGGGCGATGCGTAGCGCGACGTCGGACACGATGACGCATACGTGCTGGGGCTGCCGTAGTGACCGCCATAAGTGCCGCGACTTGAATAGCTCGAGTGGCCGCCATAACTCGAGTGGCCGCCAAAGCTGGCACGAGCGAACGAGCCGCCGCCACCGCCTCCGGATCGTCCTCCGCAAGCCGACACGAGCGAACCGTTGGTGGTGGTCAATGCAAGGGTGGTGACGGCGACGGCGAGCGTTTTGAATGTACGTTTCATGGCTTTCGATTCCTGAGCTGAAGTGGACTGAATGGGAGTGAGAATCAGGCGGAGGACTTGGTTTTGTCATCCGCCTGATAAATAACCAAGCGAGCGTCTTGGAAAAGCGTTACAGATTTTCTTGCCGATTTTTTCTGTAGCGGAAGTCAGAGATCATTGGGTGAAAATCCCATTAGCCGTTTGAGCGAGCGTTGTGAAGCATTTCGTAGCGAAACTCGTCAAGAGTTCCGAGGGACTCACCGTGGATCGAAAGTCTTGACGGCTTCCGCTACGCCTCGGTTGAGCACGCAGAAACCGTGGCTAGCGCCAAAACGGCTAAGATCCTGCTTCGCGGCCCTCGGCTCATAAGATTTGGCGAGCGACCTGTCTATTGAGCGAGCCAGGATGCCAACGTTTCTTTCGCGGTTTTCTCGTCCTTGCTTGGATTCAGCTCCTTGTGCATCGCTCCGGCAATACGTCCGACATACTCGATCGTGCCTTGCACGGCTTCCGACGGGGCGGTGGCATCGAGCTTGGCCACAAAAATGATCATGTGTTCACCAGACGAGTTCTTTTCGACAGCCCACGAGCCCATTTTTGTCGCCGAGCTCTGACGAAGCAGTCGCATCATCAGCTCGCTGCTCGGAGCGTCTTTGGAGACCGACACGAGCGACCAGATCTTTCGCACATCGGCTCGTTTGAAGTACTCGGTCTCTTTGGCCACGAAAACGGCTTGTTTCTTACCCTTCGAAATCTCTTGTTCGACTTGGTAGTGACCGGTCGAGTGTTTGGTGTGGACGATATTCGCAGCATCCAACAGATCTTTGGTTGGCAGCGGGGCTTCTTTCCACGATCCCTCCATGAACGCATTGATCTCGGTCGCGTCGACACAGTAGCTAATCAACGGGCTTTCCGGCGAAAACGACTGGGCGATTGCGACCAATTTGCCTTCGTTGTCGACGACGGGGCCGCCGCTATCGCCGGGTTTGATCGGGCTTTGGATCTCGACCACTTTGAAATCATGTTCGCCGTGGTTGGATTTGAATTTTTTGTCGTATACCGAGCGAACGGTTCCCGAGGTGTTGACCCACAAAACGTCGCTGCCGCCGGGGTTTCCGATCACATCGACCGCCGATCCGGGCTTGGTGCTGGCGTCGGCCAACTCGATCACTTTGGCACGATCGGGCACTTTGGGCAGCTGAATCAGGGCCAAATCGCGTTTGCGGTCGACCGCGACGACTTTGCCAGGCTGAGCGAGTTTCAGCACATTGTCGAGATAATGCTTTCGTTTGACCTCGGGCAGCCCGTTGCGGACATCAGCAAAAAAGACCACTGCCGAGCGACTGTCGCCCACCACATGAGCGTTGGTGAGCACAAGTCGCTTGTCCCCATCGACGAAAACCCCGGTTCCGGTAGAGGTTTCGTTTTCCGCGTCGCTGGTGATGATCCAAACGGTCGATTCCAGCGTTTTGCTGTACTTGTCCGCATCGGCCCGTGCGGTTTGCGTCATCGATGCGACAAACGTCAACGCGAACAGGGCGTAACAGGCTGGCGAAAAAACGCCGCGGGGTCGAAGAAGGGTCATTGAATCACCTCAAAAGTTGCTGTCGCGACAGGGTGTGTCGCGGGGGGTAAAAATCGGCTTGGCTCTACTTACCAAGCGGAGACCCGATGAGGGTGTTACAGAGCGGTTTGTTGAATTCAGTGAACTTGATAGCGGTGCAGCGTAAGCCGCCTGGTCGCGTTGGCACCTCTGCCACCTCTCCCGGCGAAGCAGGGAGAGGTCGAACGGGCCCTTTAGGCCTCGTTCGGGTGAGGGCCGACCGCGCAACATGGCGTGCAGTGGACTCGACTTGCTCGGTCGCCCCTCACCCGAGCATCGCTGAAGGCTCTGCTCGACCTCTCCCAAAACTGCGTTTGGGAGAGGTGACAGCACGCTTTCGCAACGCCGGATGGAAGCGAAAACTCGCACCGTGCCTTACTTGGCTTTGGTGAAGTCGAGTTTGATTGCCACGTTGCCCTTGGCGTCGTTGACCGCTAGTTGGAATTTGTCGGCCACGGTCTGATTGACCGTGCAATTTAGCGTGATTTTGTCGTCTCCGATCAAAGTCAGTTTGTTGTCGGCGCGGGTCACTTTGCCTTTCGACGAGGTCGCTTTTCCCGACTTCATGTGGACCAATTGAAACGTGCCTTCGCTGTTTAATCGCAGGGCGAACGCTTCGCCGCTCTTTAGCGATGCCGACCATGTTCCAGCCAGCGAGAAGTGTTTTTTGGCTGAATTCGTGCTATTTGTTGGTTTTGTTGGGGTGGTCGCGGTCGATTCGGTTTTGGCCGGAGCGTTGTTTTGGGACCAGATCTCGGACTTTCGCTCGGCCAAAATCGCCAGCTGGGTCAGATCCGCTTTCAATTGACGCGCCGTGACAGCTCGGTTGCTGAGCGAGACTCGCAACTGGATTCGTTTGTTTTGTTGATCAAACGCGAAATAGCCGCCTTGGGTTGCGGTGTTGGAAACCAGCAATTTCAACAGTGTTTCTTTGTCAAACGAAGCATCGTCTTCCATTTTGACGAGCGACATTTCGCAAGCGATGCGGTCTTCATCGACAAACACCGTCATCGAAACAGGAAAGATCCATTGGGCGTGATTGAGTTTAAAGGTCGCCGATCCCTGTTCTTCGCTGGGCTCAAATCCAGCGGCCTTCAATACCTGGATCAGCGAGGAAACGCCCACAATTCGCTGCATTGTTTCACCGTCGCTGATCGTGGCGACGTCTTTTACGGTCGCGACCTGTTTCTCAAAGACGGATTCCATCGCGACTTCGGAAAACAAACTGTCGTCCGCGTGGACCTGTGTATTGCCCCAAAACAAAGCAGCAAGCACGGCAAAAGAGAATAGGAAACGCATCGTAATACCCTGGGGTGCATGAGAGGTAAGGCGTCGCGATGACTCATTTCATTCGCGTGACTTTATATCCCAGCGAAAAAACGCATGCGTTGTTACAGCAAACCTCTAGTGCAAAACGATCGTCGAAACGGCCAGTGAAAACCGCTTCGAAAACATTTTCGAATTTTCTCGTAACACATCGGCGGTGCCGTCGCTTGGCCTGTTAGTCAAGCAAACAACGCAGCGACGCGACACGGCAGACTCACGATCGCTTCCTTCAATTCACTGCCACACTTGGAGAACAGTAAGATGTTAAACCGATTCTTTTTCGCAGTTGCCCCGATGATCTTGGTTGCTAGCTCGGTTATGGCTGAGGACAGCATGCTGTCGACGATCGCCAACCTAGACCAAAACGACTCGATCGCTCAGGTCGATGACAGCGACGATCTTGGACTTGCGGATGTCGAGTCGCTGTTGAACGACGGCGAGAAACAAAGTGGCGAAGAGGCCATCGCGGCCTGTTTCCGCCGGATTGGTTACGGTCACCGCCACCACCACCACTACCGTAGCTTCAGCAACTGGTACCGTCCGGTGTACCACAGCCACAGCTGCTACACCCCCGTGTACACAACCCACTACAGCTACACTCCGACGTACACCTACTACACCCCTTGTTACACCAGCTACTGGGGTTGCTGGTAGTCGTCGACTCTGCTGATTCAACAAAGACCACTAAGCCCGACAACCCGATTGCTTCGCGGTTGCCGGGCTTTTCTTCTATCGAAACCCAATCCACTTTTCCTAAGCAGGCAAACCCATGAACCGTCAAACTTTGACCAAGGTCTTGATGACCACTAGTTTTATCGTCTGCATGACGATGCAATCCGATGCACAGCAAATCAATGCCTCGCATCTGTTCGGGAACCATTCCTATTGCGGTCACGTTATCGACTTGATTTCGCAGCACGGCGTCAACAACACGTTCAATCGTGGCTCGACATTCCATTCGTCGCCGTTTGGGCACGTGGTGATTCCCGATTGTGAAATCGGCGACTTGCAAATCGTCGAGGTCCACCAACACGAACATCTCGATTCGGCGTGTGGGCCGACGTTCGCTGTCGTGATTCAAAACCAAAGCACTCGCAGTGTTTGTGGTTTCCATGTGACCGCCGTAGCAGTTTTTGGACACATCTGTCCAACGTCGCCCAACGCCACGGTGAAGACGGACAAAATCGAAGCAGGCGAATCACTCGAAGTGCTGGTGACGCTGCCAATCGAAGCGCTGGCAATGGGCAACCGCAACGGACAAGTCATCGGCTTTCAGCGGCTGGTTGTCGCCATCGATAGTTTTGACGAACTGATGGAGAGCGACGAAGCGAACAACTTGAAAGCGTTTGACGCCGCATCGATCCCCGTCGTTTCCGTGTCGGTGACCACCACGGTGGAAACCGAATCGGTTTCAACGATCCAGTCCGGCAGCGTCCAGAACGCCCAGCCCTCCGCAGTGAACGCGATTCCCCAGTCGGAGGCTTCACAAATCGACTCGGTGCAGAACGGGCAGAACGAATTGCCCCATAGCGAGCCCGATGTCGATTCACTCCGCTCGGCCATCAAGATGCTCGACACCAACAACGCCACGAGCGACGTTGCTGCAGCAAACGGAATTTAGGTTGAAACCCGAGTCCAAATCGTGCGGACGATTGCATCACGAGTTCTTTGGGGGGGGGAACGAGGATGCAATCGTCCCGCACGCCGTTTTGGGCCTCGTATCTACTTCGTTAGCGGTGCGGCTCAAGCCTAGACTGCTGAAACTTTGGTGTTGTCGTGATTTTTTGGTTGCGCAATTTTCCTGCCACCTCTCCACCAACTTCGTTGGGGGAGAGGTCGAACGGAGCCTTCAGCGACGTTCGGGTGAGGGGGCTGACCGAGCAAGTCGCGGGCAGCGGTATTGTCATGTCCACCTGAGTTGCTCGCCGGTTGCGCGGTCGCCCCCTCACCCGAGCAACACCTTTAGGGCGTGCTCGACCTCTCCCCCGACTTCGTCGGTGGAGAGGTAACTGCGGTATAGCCTAGAAGAAAAACTCACCCCCAATAGCCGATGGCAATACCAAAGTTTTAGCGGTTAAGCGAAGCCGAATGTCAAGTTGCGGCGGTCAACTCACCGGGCACCATCGATGTTCGCTTGGACAACACGGCGTCCATTTGCTTCCACGTGTTGACGATAAACCGATAAGCAAAAAATGAAGCAAGCAGCCCGATGATCCCTGCCGCCAGCGCGGTCAACGTGAACAATTGTGACGCTCCTTCGGTGGTAACCAGCAGGGCAGCACCGAGCAACGGAATGATCGCGGCGATCAACAAATACCACTCGCTACGGTACAAGATCTGGTCCGATCGCCGGTCGAATTGCGGATCTTGCATCGTCCCACTCAAGCAACGGGGATAGAACACAAGCGTAGCAACCAGCGCCATGCCAAAGTACGGATAGATCATCGCCACGCCGCCGCAGATCAGGGACGACATAAAAAGATGAACCGCTTGCGTCATACTAAAGTCAGGAAAGATCCACGACAAAACGAGCGGAAACAACACGCCGGCAATCAACCACAACGTGCCTCCGATCAATGCCGCGCGATGACCGAGTTCCAGCGTCTCACTGAGATCCGATGGATCGACACGAGCACCACGGCGAACCGAATCCACGGCGCGAACAATCCGCCGCGTATACCAAATCGCGATCCCTGCGGCAAAGGGAAAGAACGTCAAATTGACAATCCATGAAACGATTCGCAATCCTTCTTTGGTCTCGGGCGTCGTCATCACATGATGAAAGTTGTATTGAAAATTCAAACAGCCGCCGATCATATTGGGCAACAACAAAATGACACACGTCACGATCCAAGGCGACCATTTCGAGAGCGTCATCGCGACTGATTTTTCAGGGGGATCAAACAGCGTCGCGGTTTCCGGGTGAAGCGACAAACGCAACCGACCGGCCATCTCGGCACCGTCGACAAAACGATCCTTAGGATCCAACGACAACGCCTTGCGAAGCACTTTTTCGAGAACGCGTTCGGACGCGGTTTCCGATCGCTGCGGTTCCTTGAGTGGCTCTGCCCGGGCGGCTAGCTGAATCGATACCGCGTCACTCCAAGACCCCGCAATGGCGTCGCATGCAAACGGTCGTTCGCCTTGCCACAATTCCCACAGCGTGACAGCGAGCGAATACAAATCCGCAGGCTCTTGAACCTTTTCGGGTTCATCAAGCAGCTTTGAACTAATCGCTCTCAGATGCTCGGGCGCCATGTAGGCAATCGAACCACCGAACGAGGCCGCCGCACCGGCGCGGCCCGCAGCACCCGCGAAGCTGACGTTAAAGTCCGCGAGTTGCGGAATACACTCGGCCGATAACAACACGTTCGCTGGCTTCACATCGCGATGCAGCACACCACATGCGTGCGCTTCGTCAAGCGCCTTGGCTAGCTGCATTCCCATCCATGCGACCACGGTCGGCCAGGGTGCTGTTTCGATCCACTGACGCACAGCCGATCGATCCGGAACCACTTGCGCGGCCCTTAACAAGTTCTGGTCAACCGAATCAAGAAGCAACCGACTACATCGCTGCGAACGGTCACAATGCCGTACCAGTTGCACGACATCAGCCAAGGTGCCGCCCGGATGATATTGCATGTACAACAAATGTAATGCTTGGTCGGCAACCGTCCGCTGGTCGAAAACGCGAACGATATTGGGATGATCAAATTGAGCGAGGGCCTGAGACTCGTCACCGCTGCCGTGCGAAACTTTGAGTGCGACCAAGCGGTGCATCGAAATTTGGCGAGCCAGATAAACGTGGGCGATCGCGCCTTGACCGAGCTTGGCGAGAATCAGAAAGTCATCAACTTGTCTGCCAACCGGAATCTCGGGAGGAAGACCGCACTTGGCGACCGAACGTGTTGCCTCGATCCGAGTCAACATTTGGTCCAGCAATGCTTCGTACTGAGGGAACCTCAGCAGGTATTCGTCATGCGATGGGGTTTCGCCGAAATCTTTTCGCAGCTGGATTTCTTCCATCAGTAAATCCAGTGGAACCGTTACCATCGAGAGCAGGTCGGGCATCGCATCGACATAGTGTTCGATGCTGTGCAGCGTCCCTGCGTCGGCCGCCATCGCCATGTCCAATTTGATCAATTCGATCAACACGAAGTGACGCAGGTCCGATTCGACGTCGGGCAATAAGTTCCGCAATTCCGCAGGCTGCTGAACCGAAGCACGTTGAACGAGCTTTTCGAGACACGCCTGGATGACGGCGTCGATATCGTCTTCACGGGGATCGTGGGAGTCGATTCGAGCTTTCATTGCAGAATCTCTGACAAAACATTCTCCACGAAATGAACTTCGATACCTATCCAATGGTTTCTTCAAACGACGTCGTTACTGTATGTTGATTAGGGGAATCAAGCTACCTCACCGATAGGTCTGAACATGGATAAATTCGATCAACCCGAACTCGTGCAGCGGATCAAACAGCACGATGCCGAGGCGCTGGCGAACTACATCGACCTGAACCGCGGGCAATTGGCTGGCTTTCTAAAATCGATCACCGGAGAACATTTGTTGGCTGTGGTCGAATTGGATGACTTGATCCAGGAAGTCTCCACCGCGGCGCTGTCGAGCCTCGATTCGGCGCCATTCGACCAATACGAGCCGATGCAGTGGCTGCAACAGATTGCTCGCCGCCGAGTCGTCGATGCCCATCGTTTTCACTTTGGTGCGAAACGACGTGACGCGGGCCGCCAGCGATCGATTCACGCGGCAAACCCAGCCGGCACGGCGGCTTTGGGGTTGGAACAAATGTTGGTCGCCAGCATGACGTCGCCCAGCGCCGCACTGAGCCGCGACATTCGCATGGTTCGCATGCAAGAGGCGATCGAGGAACTTTCGGACGAACAAAAACAGTCGATCCGCATGCGTTACGTCGAAGGTTTGCCGACCAAGGAAATTGCCGCCAAGCTTGGCAAAACCGATGTCGCCATCCGCGTGCTGCTGTCGCGAAGCATGCGGCTACTCGAAACGCAGCTTCAGGACGTCAAACCACGCGAGTGATTTTTGCGGAGCGGGGCAGGGCTGTGAAATGTTTTGTAGCGGAACTCGTCAAGAGTTTCGTAGGGCACCCGTCGTGGATCGAAAGTCTTGACGACTTGCGCTACGCTAAAAAAGCACATCCCGTATAAGAAAAAATACTTCACAGGTTTTCGAGCGGGGCAGGGCAGGGCACATTGCGAGTAAAAGAGTGAGTAAACTGGTGAGCTGCCAGTGCTCTCCCCAACCTCCTCCCGCTCACCAAGGAACATCCTTTCGATGCCCGCCCACTTTCTAACCCGCTGCTCGGTCGCCATGCTCGCCATCGCCACGCTGGCGATCCAATTCGCCACCGCCGAATCGCCAACGCCAAACGAAAATGAATTGAAGCGGTTGGATGCTGATTTTCAACTCGTCGATGGCGCCGCTTGGGATGGCCGAAACCTGCTTTACGCGCCCGATGTCAAAGCCAAACGTTTGGCCAAAATTAATTTGGCAACGTTGCAAGTGATTTCCGAAGACATATTGAAAGAACCGCTTGGCATCTCCGGAACGTGTTATCAGCTTGGCAAGTTGTATTTGAGCGATAACGCCAACAGTCGGATTGCAACCCTGGGCACGCGTGGCAAAACTGAAACGCTGGCTCAGTTTGAAAAGAATCAACGCCCCAATGACTTGGTGGTCGATTCACGCGGCAATGTCTACGCCACGTTCACCGGCGAAGGCGTCGTTCGCCGGATCGATACGAAAGGACAGGTGCTGATCTTTGCCACGAAGCTGGACACCCCCAACGGGATCACCTTGTCACCCGACGAATCCACGTTGTACGTGTCATCGCACAAGTCGGGTGCACTTTACCAGATTCCAATCGATGAAACCAAAAAGATCATGGCTGCCAAGCCGTTTGCTCAGTTAAAAGAAACGGACGAAGGTTTCCGAGGCGACGGAATGTGCATCGACCGGGCGGGCAATGTGTACTGCACCGGTGCAAACGCCGTCAGCGTATTTGGTCCCGATGGAAGCCTGCGTGAAACCATTCCCACCCCCGAGCGACCAATCAACGCCATCATCGCGGGCAGTGATGGACGAACGCTGTTCATCAGCACGTTTGGCGGCATCTATTACAAAACAATCGATCAATATGGCGTGCTGCCGCAGCCCGAATTAGAAGAAAACGCGTCAACAAAAACGGATCAGGGCAGGGCAGGGGAGTTGTCGATCGAGCGCAACGTTGTTTATGCAAACACCGATGACCGCAAACTGCTGATGGACGTCTTTCGTCCCACTGCCGCTGAATCAACAACGCTTCCGGGAATCGTGCTGGTTCACGGAGGCGGATGGCTCAAAGGAGACAAGACCAAGTTCCACGCTCTGGCTAAACAACTTGCCAAGAAGGGCTATGTCGTCGCGGCGATCGAGTATCGGCTCGGCTATGAAGCGAAATTTCCCGCCGCGATTCGTGACTGTAACGCCGCTACGGCATTCATCCGGCAACATGCAGCGGATTGGAACATTGATCCGAACCGAATTGCTGCAGTGGGTGGTTCCGCGGGCGGACATCTCGCGGGGTTAATGGCTGCGGGCAACACCAACGCCAAGTTGCATCACGATGGATTAAGCAGCGGCGAACAATCGCGTCTTCAAGCGGTCGTCGTGATGGCGGGACCTCTGCAAACCGCATCGGGCAGCGTTGCCGACCGATCCCATGACGCGAAAGACAATGCGTATGCGGTGCACTGGATCGGCGCGACGATCGACGAAAACGCCGAGATGTACAAGCTTGCCGATGCCTATGAAGCAATCGACAAGGACATGCCACCGACCTTGTTCATCACGGGAAGTCTGGACAACCCAGCTCGCAACGAACCGGCACGCGAAAAAATGAAGAGCCTTGGTGTTCCTTACGAGCTTCGTGTTCATGACGGCGCGAAACATGGTCACTGGAACCAAAGCGATTGGATGGATACGGTAGTAACCGATATTGATGGGTTCCTGAAAAAACACCTCAACTAAACCGTCCCCCACTCGTCCCTGAACCGTCTCGCTTCGCTAGGAAATAATTCGTGCGTGTTGCTCATGTCATTACTCGAATGATTATTGGTGGTGCTCAAGAGAACACGCTACTGAATTGCTTGGACCTGATGCACGATTTCGGTGACGACGTGCTGTTGATCACCGGAAAAGAAGTCGGGCCCGAGGGAGACTTATTGAGCCAGGGGAGGGCAGGGGAGTTGCCAATTTGCAAGCTCGACCACTTGCGTCGTTCGATCCATCCAATCCGCGATCTCAAGGGACGTGCCGAGCTTCGCGAGGTGATCCGAAAATTCAAACCCGACGTTGTTCATACGCATAGCGCCAAGGGGGGAATTTTGGGTCGAGCGGTCGCGTGGAGCGAGCAGGTTCCGGCGATTATCCACAGCGTGCATGGGGCTCCGTTTCACGAATATCAACCCGCGCTGACGCGGACGCTGTATCGAACCTGCGAGCGATGGGCAGCCAAACGATGTCACCACATGGTTTGTGTCGCCGACGCGATGACCGATTTAATGGTCGATGCCAATGTGGCTCCGCGTGAAAAATTCACAACGATCTACAGCGGCATGGATGTCGAGCCATTTCTGCATGCGAGTGAACATCGGGACCGCGTTCGTCAGCGTTTTGGATTGTCCGAAGATGCGATCGTGATCGGAAAAATCGCTCGATTGTTTCATTTGAAGGGACACGACGACCTGATCTCGGCAGCGGTCAACGTCGTCAAACAAGTCCCGCAAGTCCGATTTCTGTTGGTGGGCGACGGCATTTTACGAGACAGCCTGACCCGCCGAATCGAATCGCTGGGATTGAGCGAGAACTTCATTTTCTCGGGGTTGGTTCCCCCCGATGAGGTACCCTCGTTGATTGGGGCGATGGACGCGTTGGTCCACACCTCGTACCGAGAAGGGTTGGCGCGAGCACTTCCGCAAGCCTTGATCGCTGGCCGACCGGTCATCAGCTACGACGTCGACGGGGCTCGCGAGGTCGCGATCTCGGGTGAGACAGGATATTTGATCCCGCCCGGTGACATCGATCAGCTCGCCGAATCGATCCTCCGATTGAGCCGCAACGGCGAATTGCGACAGCAAATGGGGAGGGCAGGGCAGAGGCGATTTACGGACCAGTTCCGTCATCAAACGATGACTCGGCGAATCCGCGAGCTGTACGAACAGCAGCTGCAGCGGCCGCAGATCTAACAAAAACCCGCGATTTAGTGCCAAAATGGATGGCATCTGGCAGTCACCCGTCGAAGTCCTGGCAGGTCGACCCGGCCTCGATCCCGACCTATCGGGCTAGGGACCGATTGAACTATCATAGAGCGATTGTTCTGTGCCGACCAAATTACGATTCGCCCCTGATTTGTGCTGATGACCAAGACCCGTGATTTTCTGGGCCCCTATCGATTGGCCCGTTTGATTCGCTCCGGAAGTACCTGTGACGTCTGGGAAGCCATCGACGAAAACTCTGAGAAGCGATACGCGCTGAAACTGCTCAAGCCATCGGCGCGAGAGGACAAGTCAGAGATCGCGTTACTGAAACACGAGTTCACGGTAGCGTCAGACCTGAACAGCCCCCGCATTATCAAAGTGATCGACTTTCGCGTCGAGTCCGGGGTCCCGTTTCTGGTGCTGCAACTCTTCAGCGAACTGAATATGAAGCAAGCGCTCCGGCAAGGCCCTGAATCGCTGGCCTACATGTTGGACAAAATCGTCGGGCAAGCCGCCGAGGGTTTGTATTACATGCACACCAAGAATTGGATCCACTTGGATATCAAGCCAGACAATTACCTTGTCAGCCGCGATGGTGAAACGAAGTTGATCGACTTTACGATCGCCGAGAAGAAGAAAACCGGATTCAGCAAACTGTTCCACAGCTCCAAATACGCCAAGGGAACACGAAGCTATATGTCGCCTGAGCAGATCCGCTGCAAAGTATGCGACGAGCGATCGGACATTTACAGCTTTGGCTGCGTGTTGTTTGAATTGGTCACGGGCAAACCACCATATACCGGCGACACGCCAAATGATTTGCTGAACAAGCACTTAACCGCATCGATCCCAAGTCCGATCGCGTACAACAACAACGTGTCCAAAGACTTTGCCGATATCATCAAGCAGATGATGGCGAAGAAGCCCGACAATCGGCCGCCGTCGATGTGGGAATTCCTGAAACAATTCCGAGCGATGGAACTGTGGAACAAGCGGCCTCGCAAACCCGATGTCAGCGTGTTCGATACGCAGACGGGAATCCGTGGCGCCGAAGACATGATCAAAAAACCATCCGCCAACGGCGAAGACGACGAAATATAAACTTCGCTTTCTAAACACGACACACGTGCGATGCTTCCGATTTTTCGATTGTCTTAGAAGCCGCACCTCACTTATCACGAGAAAAGAATGAGCGCTGGACCTGGATTAGAATTTGAATACGAGATCGCGGATCTTGAGAGCAAGATTGCGTCGCTTGAGCGTCAAACCAATCGCACTGACGAAATCGAAAAAGAGATTCGCGACTTGCGTCGCAAACTCGTCGATCTGCTACGCAATGTTTATGGGTCGCTTGACTCATGGCAAACCGTGCAGGTGGCTCGTCACAAAAACCGCCCCTACACCCGAGACTATTTGAATCTCGCGTTTGATGAATTTGTCGAACTGCATGGCGACAAACATTTTGGTGATGACCGCGCGATGCTGTCAGGATTCGCCAAACTCGATCGCTTCAAGGTGCTGGTCCTCGGCCATCAAAAAGGACGCACGTTCAAAGAACGCGCGGCGTGCCATTTCGGTTGTGCCCATCCCGAAGGCTATCGCAAAGCGATGGTCAAAATGCGATTGGCCGAAAAGTATCACATGCCGCTGATCTGTTTCATTGACACGCCCGGTGCATACCCGGGGATCGGTGCCGAAGAACGTGGCCAAGCGCAAGTGATCGCCGAGAGCATGTTCATGATGAGCCGCTTGAAGACGCCCGTGATCTGTGTCGTGATTGGCGAAGGCGGATCGGGCGGCGCATTGGGCATCGGCGTGGGCGACCGGATCGCGATGCTGCAACATTCTTACTACAGCGTGATCAGCCCCGAAGGCTGTGCGGGCATCTTGTGGAAGAGCCACGAACATGCACCCAAAGCCGCCGCCGCGCTGCGGTTCACCAGCGACAATTTGAAGCGACTTGGCGTGGTCGACGATGTGCTCGAAGAACCGCTCGGTGGCGCCCATCGTGACCACCACCAAATGGCGTCGCGACTAAAGAGTTATCTGTCGCGAACGCTGTCGGATCTGGAAACCAAAACGACCGAAGAACTGGTCAACGAGCGGTATGAAAAGTTCCGCCGGATCGGTGTCTTCTTGGAAGACGCCGAAACGGCATAGGTGAACAAAAGAGAACCAAAAGTCAGTTCTCGCCAAACTCTAAAATCGAGCCATTTTCTTTCGCTCGATGGGCGACGCATCCCGCGGATGCGTCGCCATCTCCGCAGGCCAAATCTGGCCTCAGTCGATCGAACATCTCAAACAGCTGAACGCTGCATTCCGAGAGCTTGCCGAGGGATCCAGCGAAGGCTTCGCCAAGACAATCGCACGGGCAAAGTTGAGGGGCAAAAGCGGAGGGCAGTGCGACAGCGAAACGGCCAAGTGAAGCGTCGCAAATCTTGACGGACGAGTGTCGTAATCACGACCGCGGCGGAAGTCAGCACCGCCTTTGTTTTGATCGTTCGATTCGCACAGCAAACGGTCGCGACAACGCATCGTTTGCGAGCGAGCGATCGGTGACGAATGATCGCGTCGACACATCGTCGGGAGCTGAATCAGGCACCGGGTCCGGCAGAGTAAAAAGCGGGAGAGGCCGGGTTTTGCGGGCGAAATCAACCGCCCCGCAACGTCCGATAATGCCCCTTATGTTGTATTAAAGGTGCGTAAAACCCCGTGTTTTTGGCATTTCGTGTGGGATAGGCTTCTAGCCTGTCATCAGCATGGCTATCCCGACCAAACTCTTGACGAGTTTCGCTACGAATGCATGTGGGATAGGCTTCCAGCCTGTCATCGGTATAGCTATCCCGACGAAACTCTTGGCGAGTTTCGCTACGAATGCATGACGAAACTCTTGGCGAGTTTCGCTACGAGTGGACGGAGAGTGATCGACGAAAACAGATGGAGAAATTGACAGACCTTGAAGCCTATCCCACAGCAACATCAGCGTTGGAATCCGTTCCATGGTTGCTGGGCTTGCTGAGGCACCGATTGGCCTGAATTCCAGCCTCGCGGATCGACCGGCAACGGCGCTCGGCCAGCCGGGTTTCCCGAACCGTCATCCCACAGTGATTCGGGCAAAACTCCGTTCGCCGCGTCCCCCGCCATCTTGCGTCCGACGCCTTCCAAAAAGCCTGCAGGCGTGCCTTGGGAGTCGTCCGAATTGAAGCGTTTTTCGAAACGGTCCAGGTACGGTTGTACGACCTCTTGGATCTCAGGCGGGATCACCGATTCACTGCGAGCAAGCACGCTGGCGATGTAGTTGCCGCTCTTGCTGCCGACAATTTTCTCGCGAACGTTTTCGCCGAAAAGCGTGACCGCAAACAGCGTGATCAGGATGCAATAAAGTGCTCCCTTGGCCAGCCCGAACATCGCTCCGATTTGACGATCAAATTCGCGAAGTTTGAAGCGGTCGATCGTGCCGCTGACCATCCGGAAAGCGACCCATACGACCAGCGATGTGCCGACGTACAAAATCAACATCGCCAAGAAACGGTTCCATGGCGGTTCAGCATGGATCGATTGGCTGAACGGCTCACGAAAGTGGTAGGCCACCATGTAACTGACCACGATCGAAGCGATCGAGGCGAGCTGCCAGGCGAAACCCTTGATCGCGCCGAACAGCAACGCGCCGACCAATACAACCAACATCATGATGTCGTAAATTTCCACCAGAACGCTTTCATGCGAGTAAGGGGCATGCGAGTAAGGGGCATGCGAGTAAGGGGCATGCGAGTTACGAGGCGGGAAGGGCGGTTGCGACTGAAAAATTTTTTATGCAAACCAGGATCGCAAACATTGCCGCCAAGCCCATCTCGAGAAACTCGTTTGATAGCAATCGACTCATCGCTTCGAGCATACAATCCAGCCGAGCTTCCACTTTGCGCGGATTGTAGAGAAGCGATCTTGCCAAGCGAAGATCAATTGATTCGGGCTTGGCAGCCCCCTGGAAAAAATCCTATGTAAGAAGCTAAGGAAATCTGTATTCGTCACGATACCTTGGTCATGCATCCCCAACAATTGAATTGCTACCAATTGCTGTTGATGCTTGCAAAACGTAACGAAGTTGATTTCCAGTAGCTCCCCCATTTTTTTTTCACCACTCCCCTGCCCTCCCCGTCGTGGCCGATTTCAAAACGCACATCACCGGCAGCACGATCGTGGGCATCGCCTACGGTTACTGGGGCGTGACGTGTCAATCGATGTCGCTTGAGAGCGGAATTCTGGCTGGCGGATTGTGTTCGGTCAGCGGCATGCTACCGGACTTGGACAGCGATTCAGGAATCCCGCTTCGCGAAACCAGCATGTTCGCTGCAGCCGTCGTGCCGATGTTGATGATCGAACGGTTTCGCGATCTGGAACTGTCGCATGAAGCGATGGCGTTGGCGGCAATGCTGATCTACATCGCGATCCGATTTGTTGCGGTCGAATTTTTTAAACGCTACACAGTCCATCGCGGCATGTGGCATAGCATTCCTGCCGCGGCGAGCGCGGGGTTGCTCGCGTACCTCGTGATGCCATGTCCGAGTGAATCGATTCGCGTCTACAAAAGCATCGCGGTGGTCGTCGGGTTTCTCGTCCATTTAATCCTTGACGAGATTTGGAGCATCGATTTTGGGGGAGGGCGGTTTCGGCTAAAAAAATCCTTCGGTACCGCGTTGAAATTTTTTGGCCAAAGCCAGATCGCCAACGTCAGCGTGTACGCAAAATTGTTCCTATTGATCTATCTTGCTTGGGGTGACCATGGCGTGGTCGACCGCATCCGGCAACGATCACGACTGGACAACAGCTATATCGCCAAGCCCGCTCCGGAAATGATCCAGTGGGACAAATGGTTACCGTGGAGATAACGAGATAAATCTTTGCAGGACATCGTCCAGGCTAAGAATTTGGGCACGCAGTCGTGGACGAGGCCACGAGTCTGCACATTTCATGGCACGGATGGACTCGTAGCCTCATCCTCTACCCCAAAAAACAGGCTGGATGCAGCACTCGATTTACGATCCTGTTCGATCGAGTATCAGCGTCACGGGACCATCGTTGACCAAGCTGACTTGCATGTCGGCGGCAAAAATTCCTTCTTCGACCTGGATGCCGGTTTCCCGCAGCTGTTCGTTGTACGACTGGTAGATTTGGTTGGCGATTACGGGGGCCGCAGCATCAGTGAACGCAGGACGACGCCCTTTGCGACAATCGCCCAGCAATGTGAATTGGCTGACGGCTAAAACCGAGCCTCCGATATCCAACAGCGACCGATTCATTTTCCCTTCGTCGTCAGGAAAGATCCTCAGTTGCGAAGTTTTCTGTGCCAACCATTTCGCTTCGGTCACGGTATCGCCGTGGCCCACGCCGACCAACGCTAGCACGCCCCGCTGAATTTCGCCAACCACCCTGCCCTGCACTTCCACCTTGGCCGACGTTACGCGCTGAATCACGATCCGCATCCGATTTCCTTTTGAAACCATTGAGTGTTATTGGGCAAGATTTCCGCATAGAATAGCTCCAGCGGCTAGTCCTTAAAACGCCATCGAATCGTTGTGCCATGCCTTATTTGTTCACCTGCCCTCACTGCCAAACCAAAACGCAAGTCGAAGATCGGTATAGCGGTCAACGGGGAGAATGCGTCACGTGTGGTGGCGAGATCCAACTGCCTGACTTCGCCAGCCAAGCGACTCCTCAAAACATTCAGTCAACGTCGGTCTCAAAACAGTTCGCTTCGGTCGTCGCGGCAATCGTGGTGATGATTTTGTTACTCGCAATTGGGTTTGCGGCAATTTACCAAGGTCGACAAACCGTCGGCTTGCTGCAAACCAACCGAGATCGCACCGCATCGATGCGCAACCTCGAGAAAATTGCGGCAGCGATGAACGCCTATGCCGCCGACCACGGAAGCTATCCGCCTCCCTTTACCACGGACGCGGCGGGTAAACCGCTGCAATCGTGGCGAGTGCTGATTCTGCCCTACCTTGGCGAAGACGAGCTGTACAACCTGATCGATCGCAACGCGGCCTGGGACACGCAACAAAACATGTCGGTTGCATTTTCGCAGATGCCCGCTGTCTATCGCCATCCCAGCAGCCAAACAAGCGGCGGATTTAGCGAAAGCGGTTACTACTTGGTCACGGGCGACCGCACCTTGTTTCCGAGCACCGGCCCGCTGGGTCCCAACCAAGTGGTCGACGATCCGCTCAAGACGATCCTGGTTGTCGAAGCTTCACCCCCGGTCACCAGCGGCGTATGGACCGAACCGGTCGATGTCGACTTCGCGACGCTCCAAGGCATTGGGGGATCGTCCAACAACATCGGAGGGTTACTTGACACCGGTGCGGCCATTGTCACGGTGGACGAGCGAGGACACTATCTCGATGACGCCACCCCTGCCTCGACGCTGCGAGCCCTGGTGACGCCTCGCGGTGGCGAACCGCTCGCGGATGATACATTGGATTAGCCGCGTTGTCGCAGCCGGCTGACGAAGGCCGTTTACATCTACATGTCGATAAAATCAACACGTAGTGGACGAGCCAACGAGTCCCCGTATTGCTGTCTTTGGCGTGAGACTCGTTGCTGTCTTTCGTATAGGACTCGTTGCCTCGTCCACTACCGGTTGCGGGACTCGTCGCCTCGTCCACTACGGCTTGCAAACGAAAGCCTTGGCGACTTTCGCTACGGATTCTATTGAGTTCGCAATTAGAACTTGCGAGGCGTTACCGCTGCTTGCACTCGACTCGGCAAACCTTGGATACGCAAGAAGCCTTCGGCGTCGTCTTGGTCATAGGTTCCGCCGCCTTCCATCGTTGCGATGTCTTCGTCGTACAAGCTGTTGGGGCTGGTACGCGAATCGACGATGATATTGCCCTTGTAGAGCTTCAGCGTCACGTCGCCGGTCACTGGTTTTTGCGATTCACGCATGAACGCCATCAACGCGTCCATCTTTGGCGTGTACCAGAATCCGTAGTAAACCATTTCGGCAACTTCGGGAGCCATGCGATCACGCAAGTGCATCAAGTCACGGTCCATCGACAACTGCTCGATGTACATGTGTGCGTCGTACAACACGGTCATGCCAGGCGATTCGTAAACGCCGCGGCTCTTCATCCCGACGAAACGATTTTCGACCATGTCGATGCGGCCGACGCCGTTGCGTCCGGCGATCTCGTTCAGACCTTCGACCATTTCCAAGGCACTGACGGCTTTTCCGTTCAGCTTGGTTGGCACGCCCGACTCGAATCCGATCGTAACCGACTCGGCTTTGTCCGGAGCTTCTTGAGGGCTGACGCCCATGCCGAAATCAACGATCTCGACACCGTTGACGTCCAACTCTTCGAGCTTGCCCGCTTCGTAGCTGATGTGCAGCACGTTCTCGTCGCTGCTGTACGGTTTGGCGGTCGATGCTTTGACCGGAATGTTCTTTTCGTTGCAGTAGGCGATCAACTCGGTGCGTCCAGGGAACGCGTCGCGGAATTCTTTGATTCGCCAAGGAGCGATCATCTTGATGCTCGGGTCGATCGCATCGGCGGCCAGTTGGAAACGGCATTGGTCGTTGCCCTTGCCGGTCGCCCCGTGAGCGTAGGCGGTCGCACCGACCTCGTGAGCCACATCGATGCACACCTTGCTGATCAAGGGTCGAGCGATCGAGGTGCCGAGCAGATAGATGCCTTCATATTTGGCTTGCCAGCCGAGCACGGGGAAGGCGAAATCACGGCACAGTTCTTCGCGAACATCGACGATCCGTGACGACTTGGCACCACAGTCGCGGGCTTTTTGCAACGTCGCTTCGCGATCTTCACAAGGTTGTCCGAGGTCGACGTAGACCGCGTGCACCTCATAGCCTAGGTCTTGAAGCCAACCGAGAATGACCGAAGTATCTAAACCGCCCGAGTAAGCAAGTACGCAGCTTTTCATTAGGATGTTATCCACCGAGAATGCAAGAACCGAAGAAACGATGTTCGTCAACGAGCACCAATTTGAATTTTGATTCCCCTGGACTGCAACCGCCCATGCCCCACGACTCTTCGCAGCTTTCGCAATCCGACCGCCCTGCCCTGCCCCAACCGCCGAGCCCGGCGGCTTCGCTTTCACCGGAAATTGCCGCATTAATCGCGGACGTGGCCACGGGATCCACGTCGGTGGCCGAGGCGATTTCAGCACTTCAAATCGCAAATATCGGCTCGGCTCAAAATGCCCACATCGGCAACGAAGCCGAGAAAATGGCGGTCATCGACGGCGCCACGGTCGATCTCGGGCGACGACGACGGTGCGGTTTCGGTGAAGTGATCTATGGCGAAGGCAAAGATTTCGAGCTGATCGCCCGCATCATCGACTCGCAAATCGCCGATGCTCAGACGTCGCTGGTGACCCGCGTCCACCCCGAGGTCGCAGAGAAATTAAAATCACGGTTTCCTCACGGCCACCATCATGTACTGGGCCGCACGTTCCGTACTCACCTCGCTACCGAAGCCCCCTGCCCTGCCCCGATCGATCCCAGCGCCCCAATCGATCCCAGCGAACGCTCATTTCATGTTGCCGTGATCACTGCGGGCAGCACCGATGCGGCGGTGGCGGCCGAGGCGATCGAGACGTTGACTTGGATGGGTGTCGCCGTACGCGTCTTTACCGACATCGGCGTCGCCGGGCCGCAACGTCTGATCCACGCCTTGCCGGAGCTTCGTAAAGCGTCCGCCGCCGTCGTAATCGCTGGCATGGAAGGTGCACTGCCCCCCGTGGTCGCTGGCCATTTGTCGATCCCGATTTTCGCGGTCCCCACCAGCGTAGGCTACGGAGCGACACTGGGCGGATTGACCCCGCTACTGGGCATGCTCAGCAGTTGTGCGGCAAACGTTGCGGTGGTCAATATCGACGCGGGATTCAAAGGCGGCTATTTGGCGGGAACGATCATCCGCCAACTCGAAAATGCCCGAGACCATTCGACCCCCAGCGAAAATTCGTCACTTAAGGAATCGCAATGAGCCACCAGCCCCCCGCATCGTTTCCGAAACGTGAGCGAGATTCACATAAAGGCAACTTCGGCCGCGTGCTGCTGTGCGGTGGTTCACGAGGCATGGCGGGATCGATCGCGCTTTCGTCGATCGCAGCGCTGCACACGGGGTCGGGCTTGGTTTCGGCCGCCGTTCCCGATCGATGCTTGGAAACCGTCGCCGCGTTCCATCCCTGCTTGATGACAATCCCGTTGGCGGATGCATCACGAGGCCACTTCGCCGTCGCTGCGGCCGATGAACTCGCCTCGCGTCTGGACAGCTTGGATGCAATTGGATGTGGTCCCGGGATGACAACGAACGAGGGATCGATACAAATTGTTCGCCGGTTGCTGGAGCCCACCAAACTCGCTCGCGTTTTTGACGCCGACGCGCTCAACTGCCTGGCCAAGATGGACTGGGCCGAGCAAGATCCGGTCTCGTGCGAAGCCTCGCAATCAAGCAGCGACGTTTCAAACAACATCGTGCTGACGCCTCACCCAGGCGAATTGGGACGATTGACCGGCACGACAACGAAGGACCGCGACTTACAAATCGAAGCGGCTCAAAAATTAGCGGCCCACCACGATGTCACCATCGTGGTCAAAGGAGGCCCGACGGTCGTGGTCGATGCGACGCGGACCTGGACCAATTCGACGGGCAACCCCGGGATGGCGACGGCGGGCTCGGGCGATGTGTTGACGGGCGTGATCACATCGCTGCTGGGGCAAGGAATGCCGGCTTGGGACGCCGCACGATTGGGGGTCTGGATCCACGGAGCAGCGGGCGATCGAGCCGCTGCGGAATATGGGCAAGCCGGGATGAGTGCGTATGAGCTGCTGGCGGAATTGCCAAAAGTGATAGCGGCCTTCGATTCCTGAGCAAAGTCAGGCATAATGTCCAATTGCGGTACGGCCGAGGGTGACTGCCCTGCCCTGCCCCGCACATTGTTCAACGCGACGCCTCCCTTTCTTGACCGATTCTGACACGTGACGAAAATTCTCCCGCTTGCCGAAGTGACTGATGCGGTTCGCGGCGGCGTGATCAGCATCGGGAATTTCGACGGAGTCCATCGAGGCCACGCGGCGTTGATTGGCCAGGCCCGGGAAATGGCCAACCGCATTGCGGGCCCCGTGGTCGCGGTCGTACTGGACCCGCACCCCGCTGCGATCTTGCGTCCCGACCGGGTGCCGCCGAAATTGACCTGGATCGAGCGGCGCGCCGAATTGCTCTCACAGATTGACACCGATTTTCTGGTGGTCGTGCCGACAAACCAAGCGTTTTTGAACCTTTCGGCCGCAGAGTTTTTTGAATCGCTGGTCAAGGAAACCTTGTCGGCCAAAGGCATTGTCGAAGGCCCGAATTTCTTTTTTGGTCGTGGACGCGAAGGCAATATCGAAACGTTGCAAACGCTCTGTGGCGAAGCCGAGATCGAATTAGCGATCGCAGATTCGAGCATCGACAATGACGCGATGATCAGCAGCACGCGAATTCGCCAGCAACTCGAAGCGGGCAATCTCGAAGCAGCGGTGCAAATGCTGGGGCATCCCCACCAGATCCGTGGGCGAGTGGTTCGCGGCGATGGACGCGGAGCCGGCATCGGCTTTCCGACCGCCAATCTCAGCGAAATCGACGTCCTCGTCCCCGCTGTTGGCGTTTACGGGGGCTATGCGATCCATGATGGCGTCCGCTATCCCGCGGCGATTCATATCGGCCCCAACCCGACCTTCAATAATCGCAGCGAACGGAAAGTCGAAGTCCATGTGATGGACTACACTGGGGATCTTTACGACCAAACGCTGCAGGTTGACTTTGTCAGTCGAGTGCGCGACATTGCCCGCTTCGAGTCGGCTGAAGCCTTGGTCGCTCAGCTGCAATTGGACATCGCCTCGGTGCGAACGTCCCTTGAAAAAATCGAAAACGGCAAAATTGAAAACGCCAAATCCGAAAACAATACGAATCTCAAGTAACCGAAAGTAAAGCCAGATGGGTGTTCAGTGGAAAGCCTTTGTTGACCAGATTAGCCACTACGAATCGTTCGTGCTTGTCAGTCACATTCGCCCCGATTGCGATGCGTTGGGTAGCGAATTGGGGATGGCCGAAGTGCTGCGAACGATTGGCAAGAAAGTGCGAATCATCAACGCTCACCGCACCCCCGCGGCACTGCAATTCCTCGACCCTGCTGGCAACATCGAAGTCCTGGGCGACGATGTGGAAGCCGAAGACATTTCGGCCGATTGCATCATGATTCTCGACACCAGCGCCTGGGCACAACTCGGTGACATGGGCGATGTCATCCGCAGCTCCCGCGCCGACAAGATCGTGCTGGACCACCACGTGGGCGAAGACGAACTCGGCGCGACGATGTACAAGGATTACCAAGCCGAAGCGGCCGGCCATCTGGTTGTGCAAGCCGCCGATGCATTGGGCGTTCCATTGACTCGCAGCATGTCAGTTCCCTTGTTCGCTGCAATCGCCACCGACACAGGATGGTTCCGGTTCGGCAGCGTCACGCCCGAGACCTACCGCGTTGTTGCGCGTTTGGTCGACGCCGGCGTCGTTCCCAGCGAAGTCTACTCGGATCTGTACGAGCGTGACACGCTGGGCCGACTGCGTCTTCGCGGGCTGATCTTGTCACGAACGCAATCGGAACTTGACGGTGCTCTGATGCACACCCATGTCGAAAAAGAAGATTTTGCCAAAGTCGGCGCCGAACCCAATGACACCGAAGACGCCATCAATTTGACGTTGGCCGTGCAAGGCACCAAGGCGGCGGTAATCTTTGTCGGACAAATTCGAGGCGGCTTCAAACTGAGCTTCCGCAGCCGATGCGGGATGGACTGCAACGAGGTGGCACGAAAGTTTGGCGGCGGCGGTCACAAGGCTGCAGCCGGCGGATTCCTCGAAGGCACGCTCGACGACGTTCGCGGACGTGTGTTGCCCGTCGTCATCGAAGCCGTCGAAAAAGCACTCGCCGCCGAGTAAGAAGCTCGCGGCCGGTAAGAATCGGCGGCGATCTGAACAACGCTTGTCCTGGAACTTGTTGCAGAACAAGCGAAAACCCGCGGCGGATGTCCGCGGCGACATCACGCTCGCTTCATCAATCAACAAGCCGCTAATTGCGGCTCGGATCGACAACCGGGCCGCTATTTCAAGTAGAAACCGCTGAGTGACCAGCCATCTTTTTCGGTCACAATGTAATTCCCACCTTCGGGAAGATGTTTTTCGATTGCCGACAGCGGTGGCAGTTTATCGGTCTTGATCGGCTCTACCTCATCCCCGTTTTCGTCTTTGAACACGCGGCGAATGATGGTTGCTAGGATCGTGTCGCTGTCTTTTAGCTTTCCCGTTCGCAGCAATTCGTATTTCACGCGGAGCGAGACACTGGTGCGTGCGATCCGGCTGAGCGAAACACTCTTGGCCCCAAGATCCTTCAGTGCGTCGACGACTCGAACCACCTCCGGCAGCTTGGCAAATCCGCCATCCTGTCCACTGTGAATCCGCTTAGCCGTCTCGATCAACAAATCGGGATGGCTCGAGAACATCAGGTAAGAATCCCCATTCGCTCGGTTTTCATCGACCACAGCAATGGCCCAATGATCCAACAGCGGCGGGGCCTGCTCGACCGTCTCTTCGTCAAATCCCAAGTCGCCAAAGACATCGGCTTCAAAAGAGATATCCGATTCGCTGCCGCGTTGAACCCGCCAAACTTCCACGCCTGGCAACACGTCCAGCTTGCTGGCGTCAGGTTCGACTTCCATCGCTTTGCGAACGGCGAGCTTGATTGCGTCGGCATTCTTCAAACGGACCGAAACCAACATTCGTTCCGAGTTTATCTCCGCTGGCAATGTGTTGTCGGTCAACAAGATCACTTCGTCTCCCAGGGCGGGCAAGACATTGTTTTTCAGATCGATTTGAGGCCCGTCGGTATCGTCGCGAATCCCTTCAATCATCGGCGCAAAAATGTCATCGCCAAAGGCTTCGTTGATCATCGATTCAGACGCCCAAAATGCATCCGCGATCTTCAATCGGACTTGGCTTACGGTTCCTGTGTCCTTGCCAACCCAATTTGGAACCGGATCCAAGCCCGCGTTGAAGAAGGACAACATTCTTGCCGCTTTCTCATACTTGCTCGGCTGGTCGGTAGTGGGTGGAGCCAGAACAAAACCGCGATGCAAAATGTCGTAACGGTCACCCGCGATCGCCAAAATGCCGCCGGCCGCCTTGATGGCATCGAAGCCTTGGTTTTCCAGCAGCTTCAAAATATCGACCTGGTTGCCACGATCCACTTGGAAGGTTTCACGCAGAATGCGGCCCATCTGAATAGGGCGAGCAAACCATTCGCCCGCCACCGTGCTATGGCCTTTGGTGAACGGATCCTGCATCGCTCGACTGGACCGCGTCAGCACGTCACGGAACTCGGCCGATTCGCTAATCGAAGGGCTTTTCATTTCGCCCGCAATCGCGTCGAGCACTCCCGTGACCACGGTGTCACGATCCGAGGCAATGATGCGAGTATCATCCAGCGTGATGGCGATCTGCTCGATCTTCAGCTGTCCCGGCTTGGGCTTGGTGGTGTAAACGCGAATCGTTTGCCCGCGATATTCGACATCGTTGCGGGTCGCCCCGCCGGTCTTCAGATCCCGATCGATCTTATCGACCGCCGCATCCGCTTTGTTACGGAGCCCACGGATGTCGGCGATCACGCACATCGAAAAGGGACGCCGTTTGTCTTTCGGGAATGGCAACCAAGCCACGACCGCTTCGCCAGAGGCGATATCGTACAGATCCTGAGGTTTCAGCCCGACGCGATTGTCGAGCGAATCGAGATAGTTTTCGGCGCGTTCACGCTGAGCATCGATGAAGGGCTGCATCGCTGGATCATCAAACAGCTGCCCAATGTGTGTTTTATCCCATGCACTACAAAAATCAGGCACGTCGGGAACACGAACCAAACCTGCCAACGAGTCGGGCAACAGTTTGATCGCGGGCACGTACCCAGCTGCGGCGCCCCCTGCCCCGCCATTCGCTACGGCGGCATTGGCCCCAACGCCATCGGCCGAGTTTTCAGTCGCATCTTGAGCACGGACCGTGTTACCACAAAATCCAAGCGTAATGACGAATAAAAACAGGAAGGGAGCGACTCGTGAAGGGAAAGCGTAGGCTAGGCTGTACATTCAGTATCCGGTCTCTAAGACTTCTCTGGGAACATGAGGTGTGAGCAGCCTGCAAGTCCAGCCGCCCGACAACCCGTATGTTATCGAACTCGATTTAGCCCCGAAACGCCGGCTAGGCAACTTATGAGGACAAAATCGACTCTTTACCGAAATTCTTGGTGAACAGAAATGCCGCAACCTACGACATGCATCCCCCCGAAATAGGGAAACACCCCTCACAGACACAGCCTTCCCCCCCAAGCAAAAACATGGCCCGAAAAGCGAGTCGCGGCGGTTTGCTTTAGTCGCGATGCGGATCACGCCGAAAGCATCGACCTATGCGTCAGATAGCTGGTTTTCTTGGCGGAGCGGCGAAAGCTGCCCAGTCGAAATCAACGTTGTTATTCATGGCGAACGGACGGCTGTCGCCCAATGCCATCTACCTTGGGTAGCGCTCGCGGCGCAAGCCGTCCGGTTGTCGCGAGTAAAACGTTCGAGAATTACCGGGCGGCTTGCGCCGCACCGCTACAAACGCCCCCGCCCCCGTTTAGTAGAAGTGGTAGATCGCGTTGGGCTGGCGCCGCCAGCGATACCAAAGCAGACAGCAGCCAACCCCACCACGGAACTAGTCAGGCTGTTTCGGCTCGTGCGTCTCAAACGTGGTACGGCGACTCTGCTTTGCCTTTCGCGTCACCTCTACCGCTTCGTTATACAGCACAAGTTGCGACTGAAACGCGCCCTTGCCCTTCTTGTCCGACTGCCCCCGATCGTACAACCCGGTCGGCAACATTCGCCACGCATTGGTGTTGTCTTTGAAATAAGTTCGCAACACATGCAGCAGCCGTTCGCGGGAGGCGGGGTCCATCACCGGCACAAACAACTCGACGCGGCGATCGAGATTTCGCGGCATCCAATCCGCACTACTGATAAAGAGTTCATCATCGCCGCCATGCCGAAAGTAGACGATCCGAGCATGCTCGAGGAATCGATCAACGATCGAGATCACTTCGATGTTCTCGCTCAATCCCTTCACGCCTGGCTTCAAACAGCAGACGCCACGGATGTTCAAACGAACCCGCACTCCGGCCTGGCTGGCCCGATACAACGCATCGATGACCTGGGTGTCTACCAGCGAATTGAGTTTCGCAACGATCTCTCCTTTCTGGCCTTCGAGACAACGCCGCGTCTCGGCTTCGATCAGGTCGAGGATTCGTTTTCGCAGTGTGATGGGCGCCGCGGCCAGCAACTGCAATTGCTGGGGCTGACTCGCACCGGTCACGGCATTGAAGAACGTGGTCGCATCGGCGCCGAGCGTGTCGTTGCATGTCAACAACGACACATCACTATAGATATTCGCGGTCGCCTCGTTGTAATTCCCCGTGCCAAAATGCAGGTAGCGTACGATCCCCTGCGGCTCGCGGCGAACGATAATGCAAACCTTTGCATGCGTCTTTAGCCCACGAATACCGTAGATCACCTGGACGCCGGCCTGTTCCATTTCACGAGCCCATTCAATATTCCGGGCCTCATCAAAACGCGCCTTTAGTTCCACGATCACCGAGACGTATTTTCCTCGTTCGGCCGCCCGCATCAATGCAGCCACAATCGGGCTCCGCTTGCTGGTGCGATAGAGCACTTGTTTGATCGCCAGCACGTCGGGATCGACCGCCGCTTCTTCGATCAAGCGGACGATCGGATCAAAACGTTCATAGGGATGCACCAGCAGCACATCGCCTTTAGCAATCGTGGTGAACAAGCCTTCGGCAGGATCAATGCTGGGATGCGCCTGAGGCACCCAGGCTTCATCACGAAGCGAATCGAAGCCCTCCAGACCGTGCAAGGTGAACAGATAACTCAAATCCAACGGACCATCGATCGGATACAGATCTTGATTGGTCAACTGCATCACTTCGGACAAAAACGAGACGATGTGATCGCTTGCCGCCGCACTGTATTCGAGCCGTACGACACGAGACAATCGTCGACTTTCGAGCACTTCTTCCATGCCATCGACGAGGTCCGCCGCGCCATCCTCTTGCAGCTCGACATCGGCGTTTCGGGTAATCCGAAACGCGACACATTCCATCACCTCACGCCCTGGGAAAAAATCTTCGACGTAATGCGTCACGAGATCTTCGAGCAAGATGTAGTCGTGACCACGCTCCGAAGGCATCGAAACGAGCCGGGGAACGGAGCGGCCAAGGGGAATCACCGCGAATTGCCAAGAATCGCCCACCTCCGATTCGACGACTTCCGAATCGGCGACTTCCGAATCGGCGACTTTTGAATTAGGGGAAGACTCAGAATTCGCATTCGATTTGGACGCGGTTTTGGCCTTCTTGGTGACGGCAGTCTTCGGGCTGGGCGCCGCCTCTGCCGCTACGTTTGAATCGGCGGTGTTTTTCTTCGGCGGCAACGCGCGCAGACGAACACACAGATGCACGCCCAACCCTTGCAGCAGCGGAAATGGACGATCGTGGGTGATCGCATGGGGTGACAAAACAGCGGAAACATCGCTGTGGAACCGTTGATCAGCGACTTCGCGAGCCCGATCACTGCAATCACTGACCTTCACCCGGCGGATTTCCGCAGCGGCCAACTGCGGTTCGAGCACGTCGCGAAGCAGATCATATTGACGAGCCACCATCTCGTGCACACGACTGGAAACCGCGTTGATCTGCTGTGAAACGGTCAATCCGGCGGCATCACGCACCATCGCATTGCGGTCAAATTGCAGTTTCAGCCCCCCGACGCGGACCATCATAAATTCGTCGAGATTCGAGCCTGAAATCGCCAGGAATTTGGCTCGTTCGAGCAGTGGAACCGATCGATCCTCGGCTTGCTCGAGGACGCGTTGATTAAATTCCAGCCAGCTCAGTTCCCGATTCATGAATCGATGATCGGGAAGCGGCAAATCAATCGCGTTAGGCTTTTTCCTAGCGCCTGCACTCTTTTTTGACACGACGGCGGTTCATGATAAGAGGAGATGGAGGACGTCCGTATGCTGCACCAATGTAACGGAGCCCGCAACGCCGTGGGAGGCACCTCACACCCCAGAATCTTGTCGCCGGATTGCGAACTACTCCGACGCAGACGCCGTCGCTTCGGTTTCGACCGTCACGCCCTCTTTCGACTCAACGACCACGGCAATCTGCGACTGCGACTGGCCTTCGGTGCCGAACAAAACCCGGAACGCTTTGGGATAAAAGTCTTTGCCGTAGCTCAGTTCACCGCCCTGATGACCAACCAAACCGACAATCCCAGCAACGACCAACAGCCCGACTTTCCAAATGCGTGTCCACGCGATGCTGTCTTTCCAAACACTGACCGCTGCGACGACCATCAATACGACCGCCATGATCGTGACAATGATGCCGCTCCAACGATGCCAAAAGACCTCCGAGTCGAAATCAATGCGGTCCCAACCGGCATAACCTTGCTGAGTCGCAAACGACCACCCCATCGCTGTCGCTGCGACCGAGGACAATGCCCCCAAAATCAAACACGCCAATGGAATCTGAGTACCGATCTCGGGCCACTTCATCCCCAACACGACGAACAATGCACCGACGGTAAGCAACGCGATCGGAAAGTGAACGGTGGCCGGGTGCAGGTAACCTTGAAACGCCCATGCACGCTCGGGCAGACTTCGCTGAAGCGGCTCCGATGCGACCGGCGGAGTCGTTTCAGCGGACGCCAACAATGGCACGCCTTCGGGCCAATGAGCTCCTTCGGAAATCCAGACACGGACAAGCGCGAGTTCGCCAGGGGTCAAGGGTCCACCGTGCGCCGCCGGGGGCATCAACATGTCTTCATCATCGGTCGTCAGATAGTCGACGTACAGCGAGCTGGATTCGATATCTTCGGCTTCGACATACCCCATCAATGAATCGACATCGTCAACGCGAAAATCGTTTTTGGCTTCCTTGGGACCGTGACACTCCAGACAACGAGCAACAAAAATAGGAGCGATGTCTCGCTGAAAATTCACCATCCGGCCTTCGTCATCCAAAATCTTCGCAGGCCCCGAGACATTTTTTTCCAGAATCACAACATCCACATCGGGCGTCTGAACGGTGACGCGACTCGGCGGATCGGCCGCCTCGGAATCGGCAAACACGGGGACAGCCACAGACACAGCGGCAACGAGCATGAATGCAACGCGAGGCGGCAATGGGAGGATGGTTTTCATGTCAGTCTCAATTAATAGGAGGGACTCAGAAAGCTCTTCATGAGCTGACGGCAATTCAGGTGGGAAGCGGCGGGGGTGGGATGGCAGGAAGGGGTCAGATCACAATTCCGTCAAAGGCTTTGGTTAAACCGAGAGTTTGGAGTTCGATTTTAACATCTTTCGGGGTGGGTTTCTCTAAGGTTTCCGCGACCTCGTCGGCCAACAGTTGAGCGAACATCGCACGGGCTTCGGGAAGGATCTGTCGAATCCGGGCATCGGTTAATTCGAGTCCCCGTTCAGCTTTGATTCGCTGAGCCAGCGGTTGCCCCGGCTGCTTGGGCTTCGTGGTGGCACAGTGCAAAACGGAAAACATCGGCATCTCGGGATTTTTGTGCTCGAGTTGCTCAAGCGAACGCCAAGCACGTTCCAGCAACCCGGTCCGCCAAAACGACAACCACTTTTCATTATCGTTCATGATCGACTCGATTGACGCGCCCGAACGCTGATTTTCCGGAAGTTCCGCGAGTCGAGTTTTTGCGGTCGAGCGAATCGCACGAATTAAGAAATCTCGCAGTTTGCCTTTTTTATATTCGCCGAAGCCGACGGAAACCAAATGGGCAATCAGCAATTTCAGACACTCGTCCGCATGATCCGAAGAGCCTAGAATCGCCAATAATTGGCGACGAACGGTCACCAAATAACGCAGCACGAACCCGGCCGCACTGTTCGCTTGCGTCCATGGATTCGACGAACGGACCAGATTTACCGAAGTCGTTCGCTGTGCTGCGGCGGGAGTATCTTGTGACATAACCATCATTTTAACCCGAACTTACTACAATCTGAACTCCCTTCGCAAGCAGAACCACGAGAGAGAACAGCAACGCAGGGCGTAGCATAACGTGAGGAATTGGACGAGTGTGCCCCGATTTCCCACGCTTTGACGGAATTTCACCGCTTCGCTGGCTCCTGAAACGGCCGATCCATGAACCATCGGACATGCTACCCGTTTGTCCGCCGCCCTGCCCTCGCGTTCCGTCGGTCTTCCGGCGGCCTTCCCGCAGTCTTCCCCCCTGCCCTGCCCTTCAAAACGGCCGTGGGTGGCCCTCGAAACCGTAAATTTCGTGGGCCTTCCAAACGTCGCCTCAAAAGACCATCCTAAGGCGACGTGTGTGACAGACCCTCTTTTCCCCCAACGCAAGTGCTTCGCAGCGTGAATCGTACACCTATTTCAGAATTGACCGACGGGCAACAAGTCGCCCAATCGTTTCGCGCATCCGACAAACAATTGCGGGTGAACCGGCAAGGCGGCAAGTACATCATCCTGAAACTGACCGATCGCACCGGTACCGTTTCAGGCATGCTTTGGAACGCCGATGAAATCATGTTTGATTCGTTTGACCGTGGTGACTATGTCCACTGCGTCGGCCGAACCCAGATTCATAACGGGGCACTTCAGATGATCGTGACCACCGTCGAACGGATGGATGCGAGCGAAGTGGACGTGGCCGATTTTGAGCGTTTTGATGCGGACCAATCCCAACGATTGCGGTCTCGGCTCAGCGAGCTGTTGGGCGGTCTCCACAATGTTCATCTACGGCGACTCGGGCAAGCCTTTCTGAGCGATGATACGTTCATGCAGCGACTCGAGGTGGGTGCCGCGGCAGTCAGCAACCATCACGCCTATCCCGGCGGCCTGCTGAAACACACCCTCGATCTGATGGAACTGTGCATTTTAGTCGGCCCCCGCTATCCGCAACTCGATACCGAGCTGTTGATGTTTGGCGCCTTCTTGCACGACCTCGGAAAACTCGAAGAGCTCTCTTCCGAAGGCGAAGCCACCTATACCGACCGTGGTCAATTGGTGGGACACATCGTGATCGGCGTCCAGATGCTTGGTGAGAAGATTCGTCAGATCGATTCGCCCGCCGAGCCGTTTCCCCACGAACTGCGTCTACAGCTCGAGCATCTCGTGGTCAGCCATCATGGGCAAATTGAATTCGGCAGCCCGAAATTGCCCGTCACTCTGGAAGCGGTGACGCTGCATCACATCGACAACCTCGACGCCAAGATCGAATCGTACACCAACATCATCGAGTCCGACATTTCCGCCGACGGCAACTGGACAAACTATAACCCAACGATTGGCCGCAAGCTGTGGAACAAGCGAGACTAACCGTAGCATAGGCTTCTATGCCTGTGAGAACCATTTACGCTTTACCACAACAAGCACGCCCCCCAAGCCTTCGGGACCGAATGGAGACCGTGATGACAAGTCCACAAAAACGCAGCGCCGTCGTGCTTCTCTCGGGCGGCCTCGACAGTGCTACGTGCCTGGCGATCGCAAATGCGGAAGGCTTTGCGGCGCACGCGATCAGTTTTCGCTACGGGCAACGCCACGAGTATGAACTCGAGCGAGCTCAGCAGCTTGCTCGTTCGCTTGGCGCAGCATCGCACCGAGTGGTCGACATCAATTTGGCCCAGTTCGGGGGATCGGCACTCACCGATGCATCAATTGGGGTGCCAAAACACGAAGCCGTCGAGGAAGTTGGCGAAACGATCCCCGTCACGTATGTTCCCGCACGCAACACCGTGTTTCTATCGCTCGCATTGGCGTTTGCTGAAACGATTCAATCGACCGACATCTTTATCGGGGTTAACGCACTGGACTACAGCGGGTATCCCGATTGTCGACCGGCGTTCATCACGGCGTTTCAAACCATGGCCAACCTTGCCACCAAAGCGGGCGTCGAAGGGGCCGAGCCACTGCGGATCCATACGCCGCTACTGGATCTAACCAAAGCTCAAATTATCGCGAAAGGCATATCGCTAGGCGTCGATTACTCACAGACATTGTCGTGCTACGATCCAGGCGAAGGGGGCACGCCCTGTGGACACTGCGATGCGTGTCTACTGCGAAACAAAGGCTTTGCTGAAAACGCCATGACCGACCCGAGCGTGTAGGGAATCTGCAAACGGTAGCCGAGTAGCGACGCGGGACATCGCCATGAGCACTTCATTGAAAAAGCAAGCCTATCCGGTCCTGATTTTGTTGTTGGCGATGTGGTTGGTGCGGATCGTCGATTTCGTGATTCCGATCGACTTGAACCATTTTGGATTGCTACCACGAACGCCACGAGGGCTGGTGGGCATTGGCATGATGCCGTTTCTACATGCCAATTTCGGGCACTTGATTTCCAACACGATTCCGCTGGCAATCCTGTTGGGGCTAACGGTTGCATCGCGACATCGTGCTTGGCCGATCATTGCGGCGATCGTGATCGGCAATGGAGTCCTGTTATGGGTGTTTGGCCGCAGTGCTAACCACATCGGCGCCAGCGGTCTAGTGTTCGGTTTGATCGCCTACTTGATCACCGTCGGGATCCGCGAAAAACAACTCACGTCGATCGCCATCGCCCTGGTTGTCGGCATCCTGTTTGGCGGTACCCTGCTGACGGGAATGCTACCGCGATGGAGCTCCGTCATCTCCTGGGACGGCCATCTATTCGGCGGCATCAGCGGCCTGATCGTCGGCATCACAACATCACGATCGCGATAGTGATCGGCTTTGAGCGACCATGACGGAGTGCGGCAAGGCAACAACGACAACTCGCCATATGTTTTGAACGTCAGCCTTTTGAAAATCTCGGAGAGGCACTCGGCGCCGGCCCGAAAGTCTTGACGACTTCCGCTACGCTTTCGACGCAAAATGCATTAAGCGTGCAATTACTTCGGCTCGGCGAACACTTGCTGTAGTGCTTGACGAAAAACTTCTAGGCGTTTGGAGGTGCTGCTATCGATCACGGTCACCACAACTCCGCGGCGATCGAGGATGACGGTGTGCGGTAGCGACTTGGCTTGGTAAAGATAAGCCGCGTCGCCGTCGACATCCATTAGCACCGCCGCGTCCACGCTGACTCGCTCGATCGCTCGCGATGCACTCACACCGGACTCCTCCAGATTGATTGCCACCCACGCGACGTCATTGCCGCCTACCTCCAGGATCGCTTGCGAGAAATCGGACAAGCCTTGCAGGCTCGGCGCACTCCAACTGGCCCAAAAGTCGAGCACGACAACACGCCCTTTCAGCGACGCCAAGTCAAACGATTCCCCCTCGATCGTTTTCAAGTCGAAATCGGGTGCCGCCTTGCCAATCAGCGTCGAAGCAACACCTAACGCCGGTGCTTTATTAGTCGGTTCGTCGCGATAGGCCATCGGCACCGTCGCCGATTCGATTACCCAATCACGCTCGATGCGGTCCGATGCCTGAGCCGCTGGATCACGACCAAAATGAATGGATTTGATGTCGCTCAGCGGAACCTCGAATTCGGCAAACGCCCTGCTCTGCCCCGTCAACTTCTGATTTTCAATTGCAAAATCCCGTAGCGTGACTTCGCGTTTATCAACAAGCACCGCGTGCACGAGAAATTCGTCCGACGTGGATAGTGACTCGGATTGCGGGTGAAGCCAAACAATTTTGGCGATACGGTCACGCGGAAGCTCAATCGTCCTGGACCGCACTTCGACGACTAACCCTTCGGACTTTAGCTCTAAAACATTACATCGCAGCAAATCCCCCGTTACCGAGACAACCAAATGCGACGGCGGCGAATCCTGCTGAGCCCGCGGCACGACGAGCATTCGCTGCAGGTCTCGCAGGTCAACATCAAGTGGCTTGGTGACTTTGGTCAGCGTCACCGATTGAAGATCCGCTCCCTTGACCCTCACTTCGCCTTGACCAGACCATCTCGCCGTAACGCCACCCGCATCCATGCTCTCGATGTTTGCGTTGACAGCATCACCACTGCGAAAAACGATCGGCAATGCCCCCTCGGATTCCTCCGAAACATCTTCGCGACGTGGCGAACCGATCGTGATTTCCCCTTGCGAGTGTTGGGCGATCGCCGACGCATTTCGCGACAATGCGGTCTGCCACACCAATCGACCGGTCTGCTTTGATGGACGATCGACAAGCCGTCCTGCTAGCTGGACACCTTCGCAGTCGAGCTGCATCGCAAGCGAGGGCGACGCGAGAGATCGACGCCAATCAGCCACGAATGATCGCGGAAATAAGGCACGCATCGGACTTCCGAATTCATTTTGCTTGGATTCCGGAAGACGCAGTTTGTAACGTCGACCAAAGATCGTGTTCTTTTTGGTGATGCTCTGCACCACGCCGGCATCAAACTGTAGCGGCGCCGCAAACATTGAGCTGTTGCAGATGATGTGCCCCGTGGTTGCATCGCAACTGAGATTCCCGTCGACGTAGCCTCCATCGACAAGCCAGACTCGCATCCGAGGCCCTGAGGCAAACAGCGATTGCGCCGCGATGAACGTTCCTAATAAAACAGCAAAGCCAATCCGCATCGTATTCATCGCTCGTAAATTGGCAGGAATCGAAAGTTCAAGGCCAAAGCCAACAGAGACATCGAGGTCGAATTCGCGGCCCCCAAGTCACCCGAAAAGCTGCCATCGGGACTCTGACGCGATTTCAATTTTCGTACCAGCGATTCATTCCATTTTTCCCACAGCTCGACATCCGCTTGGAACAGAGCTTGTGATTGGTAGTACCACGCATACTCGATCCATCCGGTTCGTTCATTCAGATTTTTTCGCAAGTAGCTTTCGGTCGCCGCGTACTGAGGCAGATCTTTTCGCCGAGCAATGGCATAGACCAAACACACGATCGACGAACGTGCAATCGATTCTCCGAATCCGCTCAGACCTCCCGCGTAGCCCACCGCGCCGGTCTCGGAGGTCATGCTTGAAAAATAGTCGAGTGCCCGATCGATCGATTCATCGGAAACTTCAATTCCGGCATTGCGAGCGGCTAATAAGCCCATCATCACCGCGCCGCTGACCGAGGTATCGGCGTCTTTCGCGCCGGGTGAATACCGCCACGCTCCGAGTGGATTGTTCTTCTGAGACGTCAATGCCGACCGCACCGCCAGCTCCAATGCTTGTCCGATGCTGCGTTGATTTTCACTATCGGCAACATAAATCGAATCGCTATTCCACAAATCCGTTTCATCCACGGCACCGTACGCCTCGGCCAGCGCCAGCATCGCAAACCCGTGGTGATACATACTCGGCCCCATGTATCCAGTATCACTCGATTGGTTGCGAATGATGTTGCGAAGCGACTTGCGAATGGCGCTGCGGTAAAGCCCAAAGTTAGGATCGTCCCCTGACGCTAAAAAAGCCAACAACCCCAGCGCCGTGGTGCCAGCGCCCGCTTCGCCACCGGTCGCCCAAGTTCCATTTTCAGTCTGGGTCTGCAGCAAATAGGCCAACCCAGCATCGTACATTTCACGCACCTCGCGTGAAACGGGATCGTTGTCGTCGCCTGTAGCTACGGGTGCCACAACAACTGCAGGCGACTGAGCATTCGCCTTCGACGAAAACAGTGCACCGACAAGCAGCAGGATCACGGTGACTTGGCAAATCAGCTTGCTCATCGACTCTCCTCCAAACGCCGGAAATATTCTCCGAGTCCGCTGCGAAATTCTTCGGGCAGAGAACGTCCCGATTCGCCCGTCATTTGACGAACCTCGCTTTCCCGCAGCTTTTCTTTCGCATTTAGCCCCGCACCCAGTAGCGCCAAAGCCTCTTCGTCAGTTTCGCCCTGCCCTCCCCCTTCGGGACTCGCACCGCCGTCGCCGCCTCCTTGCGGATTGATCCTCTTGGACCTTAGCAACATCTCGATCACTTCGGTTTGCGCCGCAATCGTTTCGGTGCCGGTGCTCGGCGAACGCAACAAGCTGGCCGCTTCGTTCATCGTTTGGCTGGCCATCAACAGCAAATTAATATCGCTTTCAAAGTGCACCAAGCCATCGGGCAGCGATTCCAATTCACCCGCCAACCGTTCGCATCGCTGGCGAAGCTTCGTTTGGCGATCACTCAGTGCAATCGCATCTTGCAGATATTCTTCATCGCTGACACTTGCTTTGGATTGCTCGGCCACACGCGTCGCCTCGCGAAGATCGACTTCGCTTTCGAGAATTCGCAACATCTCCAAAACCGCCTCGGGCGGCAGTGACGCAAGCTTCTTGTCATCCGATTCACTCTCGCCGTCACCGGTCTCGATCAAATCATCCGCCCAACGATCTAGCGTATCGGACCAAAACTCCGCTTGAGCCATCACCAAGCCTTGATCCTCGGCGACTTGGCGACTGAGTTTTGTCAGCGACGAAAGCATATCAAGTTGCTTCATTTCTTCGAGCACCAATTTAAATCGCATCAAATTCCGGCGTCGATAATAGCCGTCGACATCCGACATGATCGCAGCCAGCGTTCGAGCACTGTCAACTTCCGTCATTGCCAATCGCTTGATCACCGCTCGATCGTCCGATGCGATTGAATTCGCAACGCCGAACAATCCTTCGATGCGAGCGGCGAGCTCATCAGCCACCTGAGCCTGTTGACGCGACGCGGCCTTCAAACGCTTGACCAGCGTGCTGCCTTCGAGATTCGCCATCACGGTATCCAGATCGTCCGAAACCTTTTCAAATTCGGCTAACAATTTTGCCTGTTCATCGATCGCGGCATCCAAATTTGATTCCGCCCCCGGGGGCTCCGATTCGTTTGCCTCGGATTCTTGCGTGGACTCTTTTACGGGACCGGTGACGATCGTCACCGCCTTGTCCAGTCGCGAATTGGAATCATCCGCGGGTTCTTCCTTGCCCGGCCCTTCCTTGTCTGGTTCGGTCGGACCGGTGGGCTGTTGTGACGATTCTTGATCGACCAAGTTGGGCGTTTCCGATGACTCCGAATCAGAAGTGTCAGCGTCACTCGATGGCGTGCTGCTCTGCTGTTCGCTCGATTGCATCTTTGAGTTTTTCGCAGATTCGGCAGCTTCACTTTTACTGACCGCTTTCTCAGTCGATGCTTTCTGTAGCAGCTCCGCGACCGAGGGCATTCGATTCTCAGAAATATCATCGAGCGTTTGCAGCATCTCGGCCCACTGTTGGACTTGTTCCGCTTCGATCTCGGTATTGCGTGACGCTTGTCGCAACAACGACTCACCTTGCTTGGTCAGTTCGGCCAATTGGCGGGCGTTCGCGTTTTCCGCGGTGACTTGCTTCCTTAGTTCGTTCCGCACTTCATCGCTGGAAAGCGCATCCTGCTGCATCGCCCGAAGCTGTTTATTCCGCTCGTGCAGCCCTCGCTCACGATCGCGAACATCCAGTGACGCACCGTGCCACTTTTCCATTTGGTTTGCGATCCACTGGGCATGCTGCGGAGCCGTCATCACGTAGAACGTGTAAGGTGTCGAAAATTGACGCTCGCGGCCCGGCAAATAATCCTCGGCCCACAAACGCAGCTCGACGATCCCCGGTTCGATCCCCAGTGTTTGTGCGGAAAAGACCGCATCGACTTGCAGCGACGATTCATGAGCCTGGCCGCTGGCCAAAACTTTCTCGCCGTGGGAATTCGCAGTCACTGCGTCCTCGTTCCGACTCCACTCGAAACCGACACGTTTGATCCCAAAATCGTCCAGCGACAGCAGTTGAAAATTGACTTGGTCCGTCTCGAGCAAGACACTTTCGCGAGCGAGATTCTGGGCCGCAACGGTGGGAGCCGCATCAGGAATCGCTTCGGCATGCAACTCAAACGGCGACAATCCAGCGAGTCCATGTTCGTCACGCCAATCAAATCGCAGCGATGGCGTTTCGTTTCCAACCGTGATTTTTGTCGTTGCAAAGGAGTCGTTCCAAACCTGCACCGGCAAATCATTGACCGACGCAGTACGAAGCGGACTCGACGCCGTCACCGAGACATTGCCGTAACTGCCCTCGACCGCACTAAGCGTTCCGCCTCGCACGTCCATTGCAATCGGATCAGGGCGTTGCAAATAGTCGGGCAAATGCATTTCGGCGATGATCGAGGTGAGTGCAGGTCGCAACTGCGGGACAAGCGAAACGGATTGCTTCGCGTCGCCCACCTGCAACTGCATTTCGCTGACTTCGTTGCGTGGTGGCAACGCAAAAACATACGCATTGCTTTCGCGGGTGGTGACGATGGGCGACAAACCATCCAAATGAAGCGTGGCCGCCCGAGGACGCCAGCGACTTTCGGGCTTCAAACTCACCTGCCACTGCAGTGACTCTCCGTGCGGCACGATCAAGCGTTTTGCAATCGGCTCAAGTTCCACGAACGTAAATCGGGGAGTCGCCCGCCAAGGCATCATCAAGCGATCCCAACCGCTGCGAAGCACCGGCGTGGCAACCACAGCAAGTGACGCGAGCAACGCGAGCGTGACTGCAAGTACAGCGGTGAGCATACGCAGCGAGGTGGGCGGAACCGCTTCGCCAAGATTTCGCTGCTTGACGATCTCGGCCACTTGCACCATCGCCGCTTGGCACAACGCCGGGGAACGCGATTGCTCTCGATCGCTTTCGGCCAACTCGATGACGCCTAACAATTGGCCGCCGATACCGGGTTCTCGGACTCGCAACAAACGGGCGATCTGGTCCAAACTTCGGCACTTCCATACCCATCGGTACAACGCCCAGGGGACGACCAGTCCGACCGCAATAATCAATAGCAAGATCACCAACCGCAGCAAGCTCGGTGTATCCCAAAACCGATCAAGTGCGATGACAAGCAATAGCGAAACCACCACAGCGACCAGCACGATCGAGATCGATTCGGCAACCTTCGCAGTCCAAACGCGATTACGAAATGCCACCAGTTGTTCGCGCAGCGAGTGCGGAACCATCAAACGGGTGTTACGGTCGTTGGGAAAGGAGACGCTCAAGGGTTCGCTTGTTACCTCGATAGTGTTGCTAACTACAATTCGTCATTCTACTCGGTGACGATCCATGCCAAAGCGGACTTGCGACTACATCAAACCGACTCGCTTTCGAGCGATCCAAAACAAACCGAGCAGCCCAACTAGCAGGATGGCGATCAGCGGATGGCTCCACAATTGCACTCGGCGTGTTTGCGCCGCCGGAATCGAGATGGTTTGCACTGCGCCGAGCACCGCGTCGGTTTGATCCAGCGAAAACACCTCCCCTCGCGAAACCTTGGCGATTTCCGCTAATACCTCGGGGCGTGCGGGTTTGCCGATCCGCTCCAACTGGGCGTGCTGGACGTGGATCGACGTTTCAAACGGAATGTCACTGGAACCGGACAACATCGTCACTTGATAGTCGCCCGCTTCGCTTGGGGTGAACGCCCCGGCGTAGGCCCCCCAGGCATCGTCCACATTTTCCAGAACAACGGTTTGGATTTTCCCAGACGGAGCGACGATCCGCACCGATACCTCGCCAGCGACCAACGGATTCCCATCGTCGTCCAAGCGATTCGCATTGAGCGTGACGCGTTGGTTCACGCGAGGCTGTTCGGGCGAGTAGAACAGCCCCTTGGACATCCGATGTTGATATGCCATCCAGCGTACGACTTGTCCCCAAAATCGATAGTGATACAAGTCTTCGACGCCGCGTCGCCAACGCCATGCGCCGTCGGTTCCCATGAATAACACCTTGCCCGCACCGGCCGAACGAGTGACGATCAGCGGGGTTCGACCGTATTGATTGGATGCGTCTTCATGAACCGCCAAAACCTCGGCCCCCGCCGTCGCACGCACGACCGGAGCGTACCACTGAAACCCCGGCAACCCTGCCCAGACGCGTGCGTTGGCATCATCGTTATCAGCAAGCTTCGTCAGCAAACTATGGCGTCCGAGTTCGGTCAGGGCAAAGTGGCTCGCCGCTCTGGATCCCCAACCGTTCGGCTGCGATTCATCCAGCGTCACCGGAAACAGATCGCCAAGTGGAGAATCGACAAGCGACATCTCATGCCCCGCGATTCCCGGAATCAGGACCAGCCCGCTCGCTTGCTGTTCGACCAGCCCCTTTAGCAAACGACACTGATCTTCAGTCAACTGACCTTCGCCGACTCCGACATCGCCGATAAACACCACGTCGTATTGCGAAAGCTCGGCCAAGTCGTCCGGAAAGGATGCGATGTAGTCTCGATTGCCGCCACCGGTCTTACTTAAACCAGGATGAAACAATAAACAAGAAACTTCGATTCCGGGGTCTCGCGACAGTGCATTACGGAGGTAGCGGTATTCCCAACGCGGTCGCGACTCGATGACCAGCACTTTCAATTGCTCTTCGGGAATCGAGATCGGCCTCGAAAGTTCGTTATTGCTCGTGATGCGTTCGCCTGAGTGCGGCGGGATCGTCAACGTCAATTGGAATTCGCCGGTCTGCTCGGGCTTCCACAAAATGGCATCCACGGTTTGCCCCATCGCATGGATGGTGAACTCGTGAGTCACCTCGGTGCCATCGGAAGCGGTCAGCTTGGCGACGGCACGATGATCCTGAGCTAACGAGCTTTCGACCGAAAAGGGAATCCTCAGCGTTTTGTTGGCGACGCCCAATGCGGGCACTTCAAAGCTGAGCAATTCGACGTCGGGAAGTCGCTGAGCGCTGCCCACCGGGATGGTAAAGATGGGAACTTGTTGCATGCGAAATTGCGTCGCCTGCTGAACCGGGGCCGCGCCCGCATTCCAGTCCCCATCGGACGCCAGCACCACCGCACGCAAATTGGGATAGCCATCGATCGCCGAGCCGAGTGCTGCATCGATATCGGTGCGATCGTTTTCATTGCCGCGGGCGAACGGCACAACGACCACATCCGCTTCCTGCTCGACTGCGGCCCAAGTTTGCTTGTCCATCAAATGACGGATCGAATCACGACGCGTCCGCGTGGGTTCGGACGGGTCGCCCACATCGGCGGTTTCCATGCTGAGCGAATCGTCGCCCAAAATCACCACCGTGGGACGACGCGTGGGATCGATTTGGTAGATCACCTCGGGCTGGTTCAGCAGCACCACCGCGAGCGCGACCAGCAGGACACGAAACCCCTCGAGCCAAACCACCGACGAACGAAACCGGCTTCGCGCGGATGCGATCCAGGCGAGTCCACAGGTGACAATCAGAGCGATGATCGAAACCGCGAAAAACAACGAATTCCACTGAAACGAGAACCCCGAATCCATCAAGCGGGTCCCCCTTGGTTTGCAACCTTGGCACTACGGCGAGGCAAACAGAGCACCGCTTCGAGCAACATCGCGACAATCATTCCGAGCAAGAACAACCGCCAGATTTCGCGGGCAATCCCACTGGCATCGTCCACGCTTTCGTCGAGACGCGAAAAACTGACTCCCTCGAACAACGCCTCGACCTGGTCGGCATCCACGGTGTCGATTTGGTCTTCGACCACCGCCCGATTCACTGCGATCAGCCGACCGCCCTGCCCTGCCCCGCTGCGGTAAACGCCCGCGTTGGAGGCATATTCGCTAGAAAGTCCGCGAGAGTCACCTTCGAGTTGCTTCCAAGTCTCGGTCGGCAAATCGACTTGACCGGCGACTTGGTCGCGTGTGCGCGCCAGCGACTGCATTCCTTGATCGATTGCACGTTGAACGATCGCGTACAACACGACCCCATTGTCGGCCAGCGACGATCGATCAAGCGAAGGTGAAGCCGCACAAAAATAGACGCCTCCGTTGTCAGTCATCACCCGTGCCAGCAATGGATCGCCGCCGGTCACTGTGGCTAGCGATGTCACGTCACCCTCGATCTCGGCGTGCCCCAAGACTTGCAACTGTCCCACCGGCAATCCGGCACCGCTGTTGGTCGCAGCAAGCAGGTCTTGATCAGACCGCCAGTTTTCGACCAGGACTTTCTCGCCATCGCCCTTCCATTGCCCCCACTGAACGCCCTGGAACTCACGTTCGGCGAAAACGCCACCTCCGGATACCAAGCTCGGCGGTGGAAAGAACATCACTTGGCCACCTCGGCCGACATAGTCAGTAACCTTTTCAGCAGCATCTCCCGCAGGCAACTCGACACACCACAGAACCAGTGCCGCATCCTCGAGGTCGAGTGTCTCGACCGATTCAGAGGTAAACACCTCGACGTTTGCCGCAACATTGGGCTCGGGTGAAACCGAGGCGGCGATCTCGAGTGCCTTCGTCGCAGCTCGGTCATCGCTAACCAAGACAACACGTCGTGGCGGCGGAGCATCAAAGACGAAAAACGAAACGTTGTCGGCGTTGTTTGCATCGGCGGGGATCGAAAGACGCCCCCACCCCGATTCGGTTTGCGGCGAGATTGGAATCCGATGATTGCGTGTTTCGGCCTGGTTCCCAACCAAGGGCAGATCAAATTGAGTTCGCACCCCATCGATCTCGGCCCCATCGATCTCGACTTGTACCGGCACGGTGATCCGGCCGCCTCCATCGCCAGTGCTCTTCCCTGCGGATTGGGATAGATTCAAGGAGATCAACACGGCATCGCCATCATCGTCCTTGATCCGCCGTGCCCCGCTGACACGAACCGACCGATTGGACGAACTAGATTCAGGATAAGCCAACAAATGAAAGCGAATCGATTGAGGCATCTGTTTCAGCATCTCTCGCGACGCCGTCCAGTGATGGCTTGCCGTATCCCAATCGGCGACCCGCAGATCGCTGCAAATCCAAACATCGGCGTCACCCACTTGGTTGCGTTTCAAATAGTCGACCGCAGTTTGAATCAACTTGGGAATCTTCGCCGTGCTGCTCGATCCTCGCAACAGCGGCGAATCGACCATGGCATCGAGTGTCGCAAACGAACTCGGTTGCTCCGTCCCGCTATCGACCAGTACCCAGTGCGACGCATCGAGCATCCCCAGCGTATTGGCGATTTGCTTGCCAGCACGACTCAATTTCGACTCACCCGACTTGCCGGTCTCTTGCATGCTCGGCGACCGATCCAGAATCACGACCGTCGTATCCACATGCCCTCCGAATCGCCAGCCAAGCAACCCGCTGGACAACGGCCGGGTGACGGCAAAGATCAATCCCGCGACCACAAGCACACGCAGGGCGAGAATCAACCAACGCCGCAGCTTGGCATAACCTCGCGACATCTGGCTCGCTTGCATCAGGAACGCCATCGCGCCCCACGGCTTGGTTTGATGACGTCGCTGGTTCATCCAATGAATGATCACTGGCAGCATCACCAACGGCAAAGCCAACAGCATCCACGGCTGCAAAAAACTCATCGGCGCACCACCCTATCAGACCCTTCTTCCTTGAGTCCGACCGACAAGAAAATCGCTCAGCACTTGCTCGTACGGTTGGTCCAACACGACGCGGTGATAATCCACCGACGCACGTGCCATCAGCATTTTGATCGATTCCAAGTACTCGTTCATCGCGGCATGATAGGCGGCGGCAACTTCAGCGGGCTCGGCAAAAATCGTCGCTTCGTTTTCCATATCGACAAACCGAGTCGGCTGGTCAAAATTGAACGCCAGCTCTTCGGGATCCAACAGATGAAACACCGAAACGTCATGTTTGCGGAAACGCAAGTGCTCGAAACAGGGCTGCAAATGCCCGGGCGACACAAACAAGTCCGACAACAAAATCACCAGAGCATGCTGCTGGATCGTCTCGGCCAATTCGTGCAAGACGGCGATTAATTCCGTCTCACCCGCTGCGGTTGCTTGATCAAGCAAGTTGAACAAGTTCGATAGATGTGCAGGGTTACGCAGCGCCGGCAAACGACTGACGACCTGATTCGCCACGCACGCCAAACCGACCGCATCCCCCTGCTCCATCGCCAAATAGGAAAGCGTTGCCGCCATCCGTTTTGCATAGTCGAGCTTGGACAAACCGGTACTGCCAAATCCCATCGATCCACTGGTATCGACAACGATCACCATTCGCAGGTTGGTGTCCGCTTCGAACTCTTTGACAAAGAAGCGATCGGTCCGTCCATAGGCACGCCAATCAAGTCGCCGCAGATCATCGCCAGGAACGTACTTGCGATACTCGGCAAACTCGACGCTCGATCCGCGATGCGGGCTGCGGTGTCGACCGGAAACGCTGCCCAACATGACTTTACGCGCAAACAGAGGCAGCCCCCGCAGCCGCGCTAGCACATCGGGATCCAGGAAATCGCGAGTCGGCACGGGCGACGTCATACCGCCGTTTCCTCGACCAACCGTTTGACGATCGTCTTTGCCGTAACGCGTTCGCTCTGTGCCGCAAACGTCGTGATGATGCGATGCGTTAACACCGACGGAGCAACGTGCTGGATGTCTTCCAAACGCACCATGTAACTGCCCTTGAGCGCCGCACGACTCTTGGCCCCCAGAATCAAGTTTTGCACCGCGCGGGGGCCCGCGCCCCAAGAAACCAAAGGCCGCATCCAATCAGGCGCCGTTTCGCCATCAGGACGCGTTTTGCGAACCAACCGAGCTGCATAGGTGTAAAGATGGTCCGGCACCGGCACCCGCCGGACCAAGTGTTGGTAGCCGAGAATGTCCTCGGCGGTTAACAAGTGCGCCAACTGAGGCAACTCGTCACCCGTGGTGGTTTTCGCGATCTGAATCTCTTCGGCTTCCGATGGATAATCCAATTCAATCAATGACATAAACCGATCAAGCTGCGCCTCGGGAAGCGGATAGGTTCCCTCTTGCTCAACCGGATTCTGAGTCGCCAAGACCATAAACGGCTCGTCTAGCGGGAAGTGTTTTCCGAGCACGGTGACGCGGTGTTCTTGCATCGCCTCGAGCATCGCGGCCTGCGTCTTTGGCGGGGCGCGGTTGATTTCGTCCGCCAAGACGATATTGGCAAACAGCGGGCCTTTGACAAACTGAAACTCGCGGCGTCCTTGATCCGATTCCTGCAAAATATCGGTGCCGGTGATGTCCATCGGCATCAAGTCGGGAGTGAACTGGATGCGGCTAAAGTCCAGCGACATCGTTTCAGCCAATTTGCTGACCAACAATGTCTTGGCCAACCCAGGAACCCCCATCAGCAGTGCGTGACGACGAGCAAAAAGACAGACGACCAATTGCTCGATCGTCTCTTGTTGACCCACGATCACACGGGCCAATTCAACTCGCAGTTGCTGGCAGATATCGGCGAGTCGATTGATTGCATCGACATCATTGTCATTTAGAGTATCGGTCGTCATGGTGCTCTTTGAAATTCCATCGGCTTACATCTCGCAACAATGCAAACGATCACTTTCATCGCTCGAGATGTCTTCGCAGTATAACCAGTCAAACGCGATTCCGCGTCACTTCCCCCCGACGTTGTCGGGGCTACTAAAACATCTGAAAATCGCCGACGGCTTCAAAGGCGGCTTCGTAATGTTCAATCCGCTCAGGCTCGGCCAATCCGCTGGGCCACCACACTGCGACGACGTCAAAGCGACATCGTGAACCCAGCAACTTCTTTCGCTTCAAGTACCGCAGCGCCGCACGCGTGATCCGGCCCTGCTTTGCTTCGTCCACTCGGTCGGCCGGATGCCCTGGTTTGGTTGTCGAATGCGTTTTAACTTCGACAAAAATGATCACTCGCGACTTGGGGTCTACCGCGATCAAGTCGATCTCGCCGCCGCGATCTGATTCGCTTTCGGCGACCACCACCAATCGCTTTTGCCGCAGCAATCGTGCCGCAGCCTGCTCGCCCCGCTTGCCCACCGGCGCGGACATGTCAATCACTCCGTAACGGTAATCGCGGTAGCGATCACGCAGACGATTCAGCAGCGCCAGCACCGCAGCAGCCCTCCGTAAACAAAAAAAGCGACAGAGCATCATTCTAGACGCTCGATCGCTTCGTTAGTTTAAAATTCGCGAGTGGGGGGGGCAGACTTGATGCCGATGACATGCTGGAAGCCTATCCCACTTTGCTCACAGGCTGGAAGCCTATGCTACGTTTCGACAGGCTAGCAGCCTGTGCTACGGTTAGCTGCGGCGACGCTCTTTCAAGCGAACTGCCTTACCAACACGATCGCGAAGGAAGTACAGCTTCGCACGACGAACCACGCCACTGCGTTTGACTTCGACCTTTTCGATACGGGGGCTGTGGACGGGGAACTTACGCTCCACACCTTGACCGGCGACGATACGGCGAACCATGAACATTTCGGTCGAACCGCTGCCGCTGCGACCGATCACAACGCCACTGAATACCTGGATTCGCTCTTTTGCACCTTCAAGAATCTTCAAGTGCACGTCAACGGTATCGCCGATTTCGAATTGTGGCGGGTTCTCTTTCAGAGCGGTCTTTTCGACCAACTCCATGATGGATGATTGACTCATTTGTATTGCTCTCTTCTCAAAAAGATTTAGTTGTTTTCGTTATCCGGCTCCAGCAAATCGCTGCGCCGTTTTTGAGTTCGATCGAGGCTTTGCTGGTCCCGCCACTTGGCAATCGCCTTGTGGTCACCGCTCAGAAGAACGTCGGGAACCGCGTGGTCGCGGAACTCTCTTGGTCTGGTGTATTGAGGAAACTCGAGCAACCGATTTCCGCGGCTGAACGAATCATCAATGCTGCTGTTCTCATCGCCCAGCACGCCTGGCAAAAGCCGGACGACTGCGTCAACGATTACCATTGCCGCGACTTCGCCTCCGTTTAAGACAAAGTCACCGATACTGACCTCTTCGGGTTGCAAAATATCAACCACGCGTTGGTCAAACCCTTCGTAGCGACCACAGAGCATTAACACACGCTCACTTGTCGCAAAATCCTCTGCCATGCGTTGATCAAAGCGTTTCCCTTGAGGCGTCAGCAAAATTCGCCGCGCCGGTCGGGGATCCATCGCTTCGACACTGTCGACACACGTTACCGTCGGTTCAACTTGGATCAGCATCCCTGGTCCGCCCCCGAAGGGACGATCATCGACTTTGCGATGAGGCGTGTTTTCGGCCCAATCCCGCAGGTTATGCCGGTGGATTTGAACCAATTCACGCTGAATCGCTTTGTCGAGCAGACTCTGAGTCAGGTAGCCATCAAAAATCGCGGGGAACAGTGTGACGATGTCCAGTCGCATAGCGCAGGACCTCTATCACTCGCTCGCGGATTCTTCAGCCGCAGGAGCTTCGGCTGCGGGTGCTTCGGCCGCAGGCTCTTCTTTCTTCTTCGCTGGCTTCGGTGCTTCCGGAGCAGGCGTGTACTGCTTTCGCTTGCCCAATCGCTCGCGTGCAGCTTCTTGCTTTTCAAGATGGCTGCCGTTGGTGCCATACTTTTTGATGAAGGTCGCAACGCCTTCGCTTGGCTGAGCGCCGACGCTCAACCAATGATCGATTCGGTCTGACTTCAGCGTCACCCGTGCATCGGTCTCGGGACACATTGGATCGTAATAGCCAACTTCTTCGATCACACGACCGTCACGAGGACTGCGTTGATCCATGACACATACACGAAAAAACGGGCGGTGTGTCCGGCCCATCTTCTTCATACGAATTCTTACTGCCATTAACTGCTTCTCAATTGATACAGGGTTTCACTTCTAGTCAGACTGCCTAGGGTGGAAAATGCTTTTCCCACGCCGGGTCGGTGCCAGAACGTACTGGCATCTTCTTACTTCATCTGAATTGTTGGTACGGGAATCTAGCCTTTGCGTTTCATCTTTCGCAACATCTTGTCGCGTTCTTTCTTACGCTTCTTTTTCTCGGCTGGCGAGAGTCGTTCGCCGGTCCCTTTTTTGACTTTCATCCCGCCCATGCCGGGATTGTTCAGCATGCCACTACTCTGCATCTGCTGCATCATCTTCATCCGTCCGCCGGCACCTTGGCCCATCATGCCTTGCATCAGCGGCTTCATCATCTCGAACTGCTTGACCAACTGGGTGATCACGGGCGACTGAACCCCGGCCCCTTTGGCGATCCGCGTTCGTCGATGAGCGTCAATCAGCTTGGGATTCCGACGCTCTTCCATCGTCATACTGTTGATCGCGCCGATGGTTTGGCGAATCCCGCCCGCAGCTTCCTCGCTGTCCATCATCTCTTTGAATTGGCCCATGCCAGGCATCAAGCCCATCATCTTGCCCATCAATCCGGGCTTGGCGACCTTTTCCATCATGTTTTTGAAGTCGTCGAGCGTGAAATCGCCCGAAGCCATCTTGGCCTCGAGCTCCTCACGTTCGCTCTCGTCGACAATCCGGTGAGCTTCGCGAGCGGCGGCGACGATATCGCCCATCTGCAAAATGCGGCTCGCCATCCCCTCGGGACGAAACGGCTCGAGCGCATCAAAGTGTTCGCCCGTTCCGATAAATTTGATCGGCACGCCAGTGACATGCTTGACCGACAACAACGCACCACCACGTGCGTCACCATCAAGCTTGGTCATGATCACGCCGTCCAGCTCCAAAGCGTCGTTAAACGCCCCGGCACTGTTGACCGCGTCTTGCCCGGTCATTCCGTCGACGACCAGATAGACTTGATCGGGACCGACCTTTTTATCGATTTTGGCCAATTCGGCCATCAATTCATCATCGATCGCCAAGCGGCCGGCGGTATCGAGAATGACGACGCGAGCCCCTTCGGCTTTCGCCTTGGCGACGCCGTTCTGACAGACTTTGACGGGATCTTTGTTGTCGGCTTCGCTATAGACCGGAATGTCTAATTGGCGGCCGATGACGTGCAATTGCTCGATCGCCGCAGGACGCTGCAAGTCGGCCGCGACCAGCATCGGCTTGATGTCTTGTTCTTTAAGCAGCTGCGAAAGCTTGCCACACGTCGTCGTTTTACCACTTCCCTGCAAACCGCAGAGCATGATGATCGTAGGGCCTTCGCTCTTCAAATGCAGCGAGGAATCGACCGGACCGAGGATCGAAATCAACTCGTCGTGAACGATTCGCACCAATTCTTCGTTCGGACGAAGACTTAGCAGGACTCGCTTGCCAAGTGCCTTTTCGGACACATGCCCCATGAAGTCTTGGACGACCGAATAGCTAACGTCCGCCTCGAGCATCGACTTTTGAACGATCTCGAGCCCGTCGCGCATATTGCTTTCGGTAAGCTTGCCCTTGCCGGACAAGCTCTTAAAAGCAGACTGCAGACCATCAGATAGAGATTCAAACACAGGAAACTACGGGGGAAAACGAACAATCGCACAGAAGTCGGAACAGCGGGGCCCCGAGCGAAGCACGGCAGTTTACGTGAGAAAGGCCGGTTTTGTAAATGCACAACGCAGAACAAGCTTGGCAAAATCGCCCAAAAGCAAGTTCACAGCCCCCCAAACCCTCCTTTTCTTGTCCCGTTACGGGCTAATCGGAGAGTCGCTCAAGCACGGCGGGATGCAGATGACCGTTGGTTCCGACACCATCCCCCCCTCGCACGGTGGAGTTGCCTTTCCAGTCGGTGAACGTGCCACCCGCCTCTTGGATCACTGGCATGATCGCGGCGACGTCCCAAGCATTACAGATCGGGTCGACCATTAAATCGGCACGTCCGGTGGCGACCAGCAGATACCCGTAGCCATCTCCCCAACTTCGCGTCACCCATGCATCCCGCTCAAGCCGCGCATAAGCATCCGCGTTGCCTCGTTTTGCGAACGAGCCGACTTCGCTGGTGACAAACACGGCGGTGGAGAGTTCGGTTTTGCTTGAAACCGAGGCCCGGGTCCACTCGGAACTGGCTGTTTTCCGGTGCCAACTGCCCTGCCCTACCCCGGCGACGATGATCTCGTCCAAAGCGGGAATAAAAATCGCCCCCCCGATCACCTCGCCATCGCACTCGAGGGCCAACAGAGTTGAATAAAGCGGGACTCCGCAAACGAACGACTTCGTGCCATCGATCGGATCGACGACCCAGCGATAAGCACTGGTGCCGGTTTTTTCGGCAAACTCCTCGCCTTGCAGCGTGTCCTCGGGAAATCGCTCGCCCACCAGCTTGCGAACCAATTGTTCGGCTTCGCGGTCGGCCACGGTGACGGGCGAATCGTCTTTTTTCGCATCCACGACCAATTCGCGGGTCCCGAAATACTTCAGCGTATGCCGACCGGCGGCCTGTGCGACCTCGATCATCGCCGAAAGCCGGCCATCGTGCATCGATTGCCAATCGTCTGGTTTGCTAGTCATTGAGTTGGCTCTTCGGAATTGGAGGGTTTGAGTTCGCTTGATTCAGAGTCACTCGATGCAGGCGGTGTTGCCGATCCCGCATCGTCCGCAGGCAATCCGGCCACGTCGGGAAAGCCAGTCACGCCGGGAAAGAACGATTGATACATCAACATGCACGCTCCGACCACCAACAGCGAATCGGCGATATTGAAATTGGGCCATTTCCATTGATCGCTCGCCTGCCACAAAACCCAGTCGCGAACGCCGCTTTTCCAGGCTTCGGGGTACCCCGGTTGCCACCACAGTCCCAGCCGATCGTAGAGATTTCCGATAATTCCGCCACTAATCAGCCCAAGTGCGACGGTTAACCACATCGAATATGCGGCCCGAAACCAAAACAACCACACCAAAATTCCAATACCAGCAAATACCGACAAGGTGGCGAAAATCACTCCTTGTCCCTGACCAATTCCGAACACCGCTCCGAGATTAATGGCCGTTTCGATCCCGAAATAGCCATCGATCAGCCACCAAATGTCCTTTTGTCCCGGCAGGCCACGCCAAGCAAAAATGGCTTGTTTGCTCCACAAATCGGCGATCGCACCGGCGATGGCGAGCCCCAAAAAGATGAACACACGGTTCTTCGGCAGGCTCGGCGGCGGAGTGTTAACAGGGTTTCGATCGGGTTCGTCCATGTTTTCAGATCAATCAGCGGTCGGATTTGTCAACCTTTCACAGTAGAATTAGCAGCAGAGTTTGCCCAGAGCGATCGGGTTCCGCAATCGTGATCTTCCGCATATTTTCACTTCTTCATGATTAGTGAATCTAGCGGCAGCGACACAGTGCCGATCTACTTTGAACAGAGATGGTGATTCGCGACCGCCGAAAACCATCCACCATCCCAATTTTCATCCCGTTTCCTCCTCACTTCGTCATCGTCATGTTGCAGACCGCCAATTCGACCAGCGCCCCGCAAACGGACCTCGCCTTCCAACGCTGCATCAACCCAACCTGCGGTGCAACGTACGAAGCCAACAGCGTCCGCACATCGTGCGACAAGTGCGGCGACCTGCTGGACATCGATTACGAATGGGATCGTGCCGTCCTGCCGAAAAAGCTCAGCGAATTCGAGGCGATGTGGAGCCAACGGACCAACCCGGTGCGTTTCAGTGGGGTGTGGCGGTTCCACGAATTGCTGCCTTTTGTCCCGCAAGACAAGATCGTCACGGTCGGCGAAGGACAAACGCTGCTGCAACAAACCGATTCGGTCGGCGACTACGTCGGCATGAACCACGGTAAACTGCACCTGCAATACGAGGGGATGAACCCGTCGGGCAGCTTCAAAGACAACGGCATGTGCGCCGCAGTGACCCATGCCGCAATGATGGGAGCCAAGCGGGCGGCGTGTGCGAGCACCGGGAATACCAGCGCATCGCTTGCCCTTTACTGCAGCGCCACACGCTTAATGCGAGCGGTCATCTTTATCGGCAGCGGCAAAATTTCGTACGGCAAACTCAGCCAAGCCCTCGATTACGGAGCCCTGACGGTCCAAATCGCGGGCGACTTTGATGACGCGATGATCCGCGTTAAACAAGTCTCGCAAGAACTGGGCATCTACCTGGTTAACAGCGTGAATCCCTTCCGCTTGGAAGGTCAAAAAACGATCATGTTCCGGATCCTCGAAGCGCTTCGCTGGGAAGTACCCGATTGGATCGTCGTCCCCGGCGGTAACCTCGGCAACAGCAGCGCGTTTGGCAAGGCGTTTAGTGAACTAAAAGCCCTCGGCCTGATCGACCGCATGCCACGTTTGGCCGTGATCAACGCCTCGGGTGCAGACACGCTGTACGAATTGGTGGAACGTCGCGGCGTCCGCTGGAACGGTGGACATGTGAACATGGATCCGATTCGCGAGTACAACGACTTGATGGACCGCGAGGGCAAAAAAGCCGATACGATCGCCAGTGCAATCGAAATCAATCGCCCTGTGAACCTGAAAAAGTGCTTGCGGGCATTGGACACGATGGACGGTGTTGTTCGTCAGGTCAGCGATCAAGAGATCCTCGACGCGAAAGCCAAGGTCGGTGCAGGTGGATTCGGTTGCGAACCTGCATCCGCAGCAAGCGTCGCCGGCGCCAAATTGCTCCGCCGCGAAGGTGTGATCGCACCTAGCGACCGCGTCGTGTGCATCTTGACCGGCCACGAATTGAAAGACCCCACCGCGACGGTCGCCTACCACACCACCGACCAAGAGGTGTTCAATAAAACACTAGGTAGCCGCGGTGTAACCAAGGCGAGCCATGCGAACCGAGCGGTCGCCGTGCCAAACGAACTGGACGACATCATCAAGGCGATCCAGCTGTATTCGTAGTCAATCACTTTAGCGGTGCGGTCAAGCCGTCCGGACTAATTCAAACGTTTTACTCGCTGCAAAACGTAGCCTAGGCTTCCAGCCTGGGGACCACATCCAACCCAGGCTGGAAGCCTAGGCTACGTTAATGCAGAGACACTTCGTGACCACCCAACGCTGCGTCTTGCTCCTTCAAAGACAGCTCTAATTCAGACGCTGCCGACGCGACCTCTGCCGCGAGCCACCCTGATGCGGCACTCCTCGGGTGCGTTTCGGTTTTTCATTAAGTTTTTCGGGCGATGCGGTAAGCCGCGTCCACCTGACTTCTAGAAAACCGTTACGATTAAACTCTGCCCGCCCCACCTCCCCTCACACTTTGCTTTGCGCCCCCCTAAAGGACGCCTGCTCATGAAAACGGTTCTAGCTTTCGATCAAGGCACTACCAGCTCACGTGCGATCGCTTTTGATCACTCCGGCACGATCCTTGGCACCGCACAGCGCGAGTTCACTCAGCATTACCCACAATCGGGTTGGGTTGAACATGATGCGAACGAGATCTGGGAATCCCAACTCGCGGTGGGACGCGAGGTGATTCAGCAGTGCAAGCTAGACCCCCGCGAAATTGCGGCGATCGGCATTACCAATCAACGCGAAACAACGCTGCTGTGGGACCGGGCGACCGGCGAGCCGATTCACAACGCGATCGTTTGGCAAGACCGACGGACCGCCGAATTCTGTGACTCGCTACGCGAAGCGGGACACCTCGAAATGATCGCCCAAAAAACCGGCCTGCTAATCGATGCCTATTTTTGCGCGACCAAGTTGCGCTGGTTGCTGGACAATGTCGATGGAGCTCGAGAGCGTGCCGAACGCGGCGAATTGGCGTTTGGAACGATCGACAGCTGGCTGTTCTGGAAACTAACCGGCGGCCGCGTGCACGCGACCGATGTCAGCAACGCATCACGAACGATGCTGTTTGACATCAACACGCACACCTGGGACGACGAGCTTTTGGAACTACTAAAGATTCCCCACAGCGTTCTCCCTGAGGTGCTGCCGTCGAGCCATCTGTATGGCGAAACCGACCCCGAACTGTTTGGCGGTCCGATCCCGCTTGGCGGTGCTGCGGGCGATCAGCAGTCAGCCCTGTTTGGACAAAACTGCACTCAAGTCGGGATGGCGAAGAACACCTATGGCACCGGCTGTTTCATGCTGATGAACATCGGTGAAAAACCGTGGGCGTCCAAATGCAAGTTGCTCACCACCGTCGCGTGCACTGCCGGAGAGCATCGTCAGTACGCACTGGAGGGCAGCATTTTTATTGCCGGTGCGATCGTCCAGTGGTTGCGGGATGGACTGGGGATCATCGAATCCTCTTCGGAAATTGAACCGCTGGCAGCAAGCGTAACCGATTCAGACGGCGTTTATTTAGTGCCTGCGTTCGCAGGCCTCGGTGCTCCGCACTGGGACGCGTACGCTCGCGGAACCATCGTGGGGCTGACGCGGGGAACCACGCGAGCCCATATCGCGAGGGCCGCGTTAGAAGGAATCGCCTTTCAAGTCGCCGATGTACTGGACGCAATGCAACAGGACGCGGGGACCAAGATCGCAGAACTTCGTGTCGACGGTGGCGCGGCGGCCAACAATCTGCTGATGCAATTCCAAGCCGATATCATGCAAATCCCCGTCGTCCGTCCCAAAGTGCTCGAAACCACCGCACTCGGAGCCGCCTACCTTGCGGGACTGGCCAGCGGATTCTGGAAGGATCTCGACGACATCGAGGACGTCTGGCAAACCGAGCGAGTGTTTACACCCTCGATGCCCCCAGAGGAAGCGAAAACTCGACGCGGACGCTGGGCCGACGCACTCGGCCGCGCCCGATCTTGGGAGCAACACTGATGAACTTTCATGGCAACACTCCGCCGGGCACCGCCCCCGCAGGCATGAATCGCGACAACGCGATCAAACGCTTACATCAGCGGCAATCGCCATGGGATATCCTGATCATCGGCGGCGGTGCGACCGGAGTCGGGATCGCCATGGACGCTGCTTCACGTGGGCTAGACGTCCTACTGCTTGAACAAGCCGACTTTGGCAAAGGCACGTCCAGCCGCAGTACAAAACTCGTCCATGGTGGAGTGCGGTATCTCGAACAAGGGAACATTACGCTCGTCCGCGACGCGCTACGCGAACGAAGCTTGCTGCGAGCTAACGCACCGCACCTCGTTCATGACATGCCGTTCTTGATCCCCTGCAAAAATCGCTGGGAGCGGTTTTTTTATGGTGTCGGACTAAAAGTCTATGACTTCCTGGCCGCCGGCAACAATTTTGGCCGCTCGCATGGCGTTTCCAACAAAGAAACGCTGACCCACATTCCCGTACTCAAGTCCACCGCGTCCAAAGGGGGCGTGATTTATCACGATGGCCAATTCGATGATACACGGCTGCTGATCAACATGGCGACAACGGCGACCGACCATGGTGCCTGCCTGATCAATTACGCCTCCGTTGACGCCTTGACCAAAGATTCATTGGGGGACCTCGACGGTGTCATCGCCAAGGACCATGAATCCGGCGAACAGTGGACGATCCGAGCCAAGTGCATCGTCAACGCAGCTGGCCCTTTTTGCGATAGCGTCCGAGCACTGGACGACGCCGGTGACGAAAAGATGTTGTCCACTAGCCAAGGCGTCCACATCGTCTTGCCGCGTCACTTCTTTCCCGGCGACACGGCGATGATCGTTCCCAAGACGTCTGATGGACGCGTGATTTTCATCATCCCGTGGCATGATCACGCCGTGATCGGAACGACCGATACCCCGATCGAAACGCCAACGTTGGAACCGACGGCCAAAGCCGAAGAAATCCAGTTCCTGCTCGACACGACCGCCGAATACTTGGCCGACGCTCCGACGCATGACGATATCCTCAGCGTCTTTGTCGGCATCCGGCCGCTGGTCAAAGGCGACAAGTCGGCGCGAACCGCCTCGCTTTCACGCGATCACACGATCCGCGTCTCGACCTCAGGACTGGTGACCATCACCGGTGGCAAATGGACGACCGTGCGAAAGATGGCCGAAGACTGTGTCGACCGCGTCGTTCGCGAGAAATACCTTTCGGCGAAACCGTGCATCACCCAGTCGATGCACCTGCATGGTTTTATCGAATCATCCAGTGTCAGATCGGATTCGCGTTCCTATTACGGATCGGACTTGAAATCGATCGAACAACTGGAAAGCGAATCCCCCGATCTTGCCAAACTGCTGCACACCTCGCTGACGATCCGTGGCTCGGATGTGGTGTGGGCGGTTCGTCATGAAATGGCACGTACGATCGAAGACGTGCTGGCTCGACGAACACGCTCGTTGTTCCTAAACGCTCAAGCGGCACTGGACATCGCGTACGAGGTGGCACAACTGATGGCGACAGAGCTGAATCGCGACCAAGCGTGGATCGACGAGCAACTCGGCGATTTTCGCAGCGTGGCTCAGAACTACCTGCCAAAGAAGAGCCAATAAACCCCACGCTGATAAACAGCATCTAAGGACCATCGCAAGAATGACTGGCGGCATCTCCCGTAGTGGACGAGGCAACGAGTCCTTTTTGGCTCAGTGAAGCTGCAGGATCCGTAGCCTCGTCCACTACCTCCCGCTATTTATTGTTCCGAACTTCCCAACGCTAATGACTAAGCTGACGACAGGCTGGGAAGCCTATCCCACATCGTGTTAGAGCGTCTTTAAATACTCCAGCACGGCGGCCTTTTCCGCTTCGCTCAGTTCGTCGGGATAAGTGTGTCCGGAATTGCTTTTGCCAAAGCGACGGGTATCGAAATAACTGCGACGAATCGCGACGTCGGGTTCCGTGACAGGCATCTTCTCGGCCAACTCGATCGTCAATCCCAGTCGCTGCTCGTCCATCGCTTCGCTCACCGGTCGCCACACCGTAGGCCGCTCGCTCGGGTGCAAAACGTGCCACAATGTTGGCACACTGCCGTTATGAAAATACGGAGCACTCGCCCAAACACCGTCCAGCGGCGGTGCGACGTATCCGTCCAATTCGACAATCGTCTGCTGCGGGTCGTCTTCGCCCGCATGAGCAAACCAACTCCGTGCATACTTGGCCCGTCCCGCTTCGGTCAACGCTTCGGCACGGACTGGGTCGGTGCCAATTTCATCCAGTGGAATCCGGCGATTGGGGTACTCGGAATCATCGCCGTACGTGCCATGACATTCGGCACAATTGCGATCAAACACACCTTTACCAACCGAAACAAGCTCGTCGTCGATCGCTCCGTCGTATTTGGGCGGACGCAGCGATGACATGTAGGCGTAGACATCACGAAAGTCTTCTTCGTGCTCACGAAAAAACTCAGGTCCGTTCTCAGGCACAAGCATGAACTGCATCAAACCACGATGCCCTTTTTGAGCAAAGCCATCGATGTAGATGTACGGACGCTTGTAGAAATGCCACCATGGCGGCGCGTCCATGTCATGATGCATCAACGGCACCGGAGGACGGTTCACCACGTTGAGCTGTTCGTCTCGTTGGTGCATCAGCCCCATCCCAAAGACCACCGCGTTGGTCGTCCCATGAGTGGTCCCCAGCGGAATAAACAGCGACCCTAAATCCATCCGCGACATCGGTTCGCCGATGCGAAATTTGGTTCGCCGAACTTCCTCAGTCATCGTTTGCAGCGCGAACCGGTTATTAGGGGCTCCCGGCGTCGGTTTGCCGTAGACACTACCGCCGTGACATGAAAAACAATTCATCGTCCACTGGCCATCGTCGCCGACGACGTACTGCAGCGGTTTGCCGGAATCATCGCCTGGTCGCGTGGTCAGGCCATAACGCGAAAACGTCATTTTTCGCCGCTGCTCGGGAGTCGCTTTTTCCGCCTTGCTCCGCAGCGGTTCAGGCCAACTCTGCCACACGTCGTCGACCACCCGCTGATGGAAATCGCTCGGCAAAAGCGGCGTTTCGGTCAGCAAACGGTAGCCGCGTGCGACCGCATTTGTATCGTCTGCGTTGGCCGCAGCGGCAACGACGCACGCCAGAAACACAAAAACGATATTGAGAGTTTTTTGACACATGAACTTATTATACCGCCGCGACAACACGTGTAGACCGACAAACCGTCTTACCGCAAATCAACGTCGAATCCAACCGACAACCTTCAGGCTCCCACGACAAAAAGGTTAGAAAATGGGCGGTTAGAAAATGCAGAAGCGGACGCGTCCAGCAAATATTGACATTCCCGTGCGCAACGCTGGTGGAGGCATTCTTAAAAATGAGGCTCGCAATCGAGCCGACCATGTCGTGTTCGCACAATCAGTTCGGCTCCGTTACGATTGAGGCATGGTTCTGAAGTTTTTGATAATCCAGTTTGGATGAATGCCATGCCGCTGGGAATTCGGCCGACGGTTGACTTCGCATTTAAAAAGATCTTTGGATCGCCCCAAAACTCGGCTTCGCTGATCGGATTGCTTAACGCGATCCTCGATTTTGAACACCCGGTCGTTGCGGTCGAGATTTTGAATCCGTTTAGCTACCAGGAGTTTTCCGAGAGCAAGCTGATCGTGCTTGATGTGCGGTGCCGCGACTCCGCCGGACGATGGCTCAATGTGGAGATGCAGATTTCGGTCTACGCCGGGCTGATTGAGCGATTGGTGTATTACGCCTGCAGCATGTACGTCGACCAGCTTTATCCGGGCAGTAACTATGCGTTGGCCGCCCCGTCGATTTCCATTTGTTTGCTCAATCGGATTCTTTTCGCTGAAACCGACCAAGCCCACCATCGTTTCCAGATGCTCGATCGTGAAAGCGGCCGAGAGATAACCGACGCGATCGAAGTGCACACGGTAGAATTGACGAAGTACGAATTGGACGCGCAGACGATCGCCCATGCGAGTAAACTACAGCAATGGGCGTTTCTTTTGCTTTTCGCTCAAGACTACGACGCGGAAACACTCAGGAAATTGTTTCCTGGGATCGAGTTCGAAACCGCGATTTCAACGATGGAAATCATTTCCGCGAAGACAGAGGACAAACAGATGTACGACCAACGCGAAAAAGCCCAGCGAGACTACGAGTGGGCAATCTCCGGTGCCAGAGAAGAAGGACGAGAGGAGGGCATTATCGTAGGGCGGATTCAGACGCTGCAAGAACTGCTTGGAGATACACCGATGACGACAGCAGAACTGGCGGAACTTCACTTGGATGCACTTACGACCCAGCTTAATGCATTGCAACAGCGTCTCCGCGACCGCGACGCATAGCCCGCCTACACCTACGATGACTGCGAGTGCATTTACGACCGCCCCCGATCCAATCTTGCTCCAGAGATCCTATCGGATATGTCGATGGGCGGAATCTATACCGCTCGTACTTTGTTGTCGTTGGTGTAGATCCGCTTGGGCTTCAGGCCGTCATTCCTATTGACGAGGGAACTTCTTATGCACCTACGACAGTAAACGAATGTGGCAACAGGTGGGAGATCGTGTCGATACCTGAAGAAGATGCAGCACACATTACTGAATGGTCAGACTGGCAGCCTGCTGCTGGAGTACTCGCGCACGTTCGCCGTAGAAGTCGAGTTGTATATAATTGGGAAAAAGTGAGGGACGCGGATATTTCGCAAGGCAAGTGTGGTTATCCCGCAAAGCTAGATGTGACGATCACGCTAAGTTGGCCCACCACTTGGAGCGTGGGCCTCCAAGGAGGTGGTAGCGATGACGACAACCGTTCATTCTCTATCAGCGGTGGATGGAACTACTCAAGTGACAGCTCTACTTCTTCAACGACGGGCACGAATGAACCTAGAATTCCTTGCCATCAAATCAGAATCGTACCTCTCACACAATATGCCGAGCTTTACAACGACCGCCAAGCAGATTTTTACAATGGCCGCCCGATTTACAACGAAACGCGTCAGAGAGTATGTGGAACAAGTATTCCATAGTTAAGGACCTTTAAGCTGTACACCGGCGTCAGGGACTACGCAGTCTTCAAACGAAAGTGTTGCCGCTGTGAAGATGGGTGTGAAAGTGAAGATTAGCAGACGATCGTTTCTTCAATTCGGAATGCTTCGCTTTGGTTTGTTGCACTTGCTTTGCTTTGTCGCTTTCTGCGGATTCTGTTTTATGTTCGTCGACTATTACCGCAAAGGAGGAAATTTAGATTCTGTAATCCGAATGGAGGAAAACATCCCAGGGGAACAGCAAACGCTATATCTTTGGATGTTCTGCAGCAAACGCGAATCAACGCCTCGATTACTTGTGGTTCTCAGTTCCCCAGACTCTTTCGCTTCTCCAGGGCAAAGCATGCCTGCAAATCCAGATTGGCTTATCGCTGAGAAGCCAAGTAGGCTAGGTGGGTTCTGGGACATTCAAATCAAAGGCCGGCGGTTTAGCCCTCAAACCGACGATCATGTCAGAGTCATCATAGGATCACAATATAAAATTACTTGCGACACGTTGATTGAGAGTGAACGGTATCGACAAAAGTTTGGTGAAGACTTTTCCGGATCCTTGAAAGAGCTTGTAAACTATGCTGAGGAAATCAAATGAGAATCAAATGGGTCAGAGAATCAAATGGGTCAAACCTCTTTGATGAGTGCACAGCCGGATGCACCTGCGGAGAATCAAATGGAAGCGATCAAAGGGGTCAAACCTCTTTTTAGTCAACTGGGGCACAGCACCTTTCCCAAATGTGTCGCGAGACTGTAAAAGGCGTGGTCAAAATTTGGAATCGGTGGACCTCGTGAGGCTATGCCGATAATTGCCCCATCGAGGCAAGGCGAAGCGGAAAGCGGCTTGTTTGGTTTTCGCGATCACATTTTCTAACCTTCCATTTTCTAACCTTGCTTCTTCTTTTTCACTGATATGTGTCACCTCGATTGCGGACTCGATCGGAGTGACAGTGCCGCGTCAGAGAGGCAGTGTGCGTTTGCCCATGACTGGCGGACTGTGGACGAAGAAGGTTAGAAAATGGGAGGTTAGAAAATCAAAGCTCGGATGCGACCCGCAAATTTCGACACTCGCGTGTCAATGAGCCATTGTCAGAAAGCGAGTTGAAAGCGAGCCGAATCTGTGCGAATCGCGGTGCACCGTTGGGTGATGAAGGCTGGGTCGAATCGATTGCCAGGCGACTCAATCTGGAATCAACGATGCGGCCAAGAGGTTGTCCACGAGTTCGACCATTGCCCAAAAACACAAAAAAACGGTTTGCTCCCTTTGCTTCTTCAGCGTTGGGTAAATCGGCCAATCTATTGAAAGACTCCTGCCTAACTGATTAGATAAAGCTGGCGGCTCACACCGCAATAATAAGGGTTACAAGGAATTGACGAATCGGTGTTATTGCAACCGTCGAGCTATAACTGCGGTGCTGCAACAGACAACGATGGAGAATCCAAAGGGGTCAAACCTCTTTTTAGTCAATTGGGACACAGCAACTTTCCTAAATGTGTTGCAAGACTGAAAAAGGCGCGGTCAAACTTTGGAATCTGTGGAACTGGTTGCCTGCGTGAAGTTGTGCCGACAATTGCCCCACCTGGGCGAGCCCAAACGGAAAGCGGCTTGATTGATTTTCGCAATCACATTTTCTGAACTTCCTGTTTCTAACCTTGTTTCTGCTTTCTTCACTAATATGTGTCATCTCGATTGCGTTCTCGATCGGAGCGACAGTGCCGCGTCAGAGTGGCAGCGTGCGTTTGCCCATGACTGGAGGACTGTGGACGAAGAAGGTTAGAAAATGCAGAAACGGATGCGTCTCGCAAGTCTCGACAGTCCCGTAAGCAACGCTGGTGGAGGCATTCGTAAACATGGGGTTCGCAATCGCATCGTTCAACCAGAGGGGCAAACCTCCTTCATTGTTTGCAATTGTTGCCTCCACGGTTTCCAAACTGGGTCTCTCGTGCCAATGAACCATTGTCAGAAAGCGAGCCGAAAACGATTCGAATCTGTGCGAATCGCGGTGCACCGTTGGGCTACGAAGGCTAGATCGAATCGATTGCCAGGCGACTCAATCTGGAATCAACGATGCGTCCACGAGTTCGACCATTGTCCGAAAACATATTGAAGGGCATCTGAACGCAGCATGAAGAATCGGAACGGTTTATGATTAGCTAAGCACGTCTAACGAACACCTCGTCCCTCTGCGTTCAGGTACACCTCCATGGCAATGCTTTTTCGAATTCATTCTTCACTAGTTGGAACCGCCGCGGCATTGTTGATCCTTACAACGATTGCACCTTGCAACGCTGAGACACCGGAAATTGTGGTGATAAGCAGTGCAGAAAGCTCGCAAGTACGTTCAATAGATAAGTTGCTTCAAGTTTCGTATGGGTATAACTATGAGCCAATTTCAATGGTTTGCAACATAATTAAAGAGTGGCGAGACCCTAACGGAATCGAAGATTATTGGTTTCATCCTTCCTTTTTGGAAAGTCCAAATGTTGTTCTGCTGATATTCGATTTGGATGTTGGTACTGTCGGGCCGGATCAGGCCGCCGCAATAAATAAGTTCGCAAATAGTCCTCGAACGATTATTGGAATTGGCAACGGACTGAAGAAGGTATCCGCTATCGACCAACACCGGCCCCAAAAGATTGACCAGACCAAATCGATTGACCTGGGCGTAATTTGTTTTGGATACGCTGGTTCTCGCAAAGGGCAGCGTACTACCCAAATATTCTTTGAAAGTGGTGTCTCAGTCGGTTTGAGCAAGCCACTCAGATTCCCCAGTTCCAAAGTCGAGGTGCCCGTTGCTTTATCTGGAACTGCAAAATTGACCTCTACGGCAATTCCAATCGCTCGGACAAGCACAGGAATTCCAGTGATTTGGGCATACTTGCGACCCTCAGGGGGCTGGTCGTATTTTCTCGATATCGACGACAAGTCGAACATTGAGCTTCCAGCGATCCGCGAATTGCTGGAATCCATAATCTCCAATTGCTTGGAAACATCAGCGTTGCCGGAGCGAGAAAAGGCAAATTCGGACTAAGGGGAATTCTACGGGGGAGGAATCAGCAAAAGCAGTCAACGGAGTGCGCCACCAACACGCGGAAACTACAGGTTGCATCGGCGAGAAACGATGTCACTATAGCCCGCCGCGCGGCAGTCTTTCTTTTCCGACCACGCGGATGGATAACGCCCTTTTGACGTGCGACGACAGCAACAGGAAACGCTTCTAGACATAGCCTATCGTTGGCTTACCAAGGCTGACTTGGACACAAATGACGTGTGAATGCCGGAGCGGCGGACGCGATTGAAACGTGCATCGTCAGCCGACGCGGATGCGAAAGGGCTACCGCTTGCGCCGCTCCGGCGTGAACCTGCGTCCTTGATCCGGCCTACGGCTCTGCGATGGCGACGGAAACACCTCCGAATGAGTGGACCTGGAATGCGGCCCCGAGCTGTTTTTGCAACTTTCGAGCGGGCCGTCGCGAGAGCACCACTTCGGGGGCAATCGCTAAAATACCGTGCAGCGGCTGATTACTGACGATCTCAACCACCAAATCGTCGCGAATTGGGTACGGGCCATCGACAACGTATCGCAGGTATTCGCCATGCTCAAAACGCTGATGCGGCTCGCGGAGCATGCTCTGCTCGATCAAGCCAGGATCAAGAAACACGATCGCTCCGCTGGACGCGACATCATTGACATGAGCCATTGCGTCTCGCCAATTTTCACCGCGATGCACGAGCCACTCACCACGACTCAGCCTGGCGGCCGTGCCCTGCGACTGCATCAACAATCCAATGAGCAGCACCATCAGTGTCCCGGCTGTGACCGATTGAACGGCGGTATTGCGTTCAATTGAAAACGATTTCGATGCCTCAGCAATCGCGGCGCCAAAAAACCATGCTAGCAGCGGTAGCGATGCGACCAAATAGCGTCGATGCCAAAGTGCGGCAAACTCGAAATAGGCTACGCCCCAAAAACAAAGAGCACTAACAACCACAATCGCGACAAACGCCAACATTAGCGACACGGCCTCGCGGGATTGCCGGACGCCGCGAAACCGCTGCCACAAAACCCCTGCTGTCCACACCAACAAGGGAACGACAACGAGGTACATCCAGGGCCAAATGTGTAGGACCTGGTTTAGCAAAGTCGCCGACGCGAAACTGGCCCACATCTTTCGCTCGTTCCAAACTTCAAGCCCACCACTTGCCACCAACGACAACGCCACCACCGCCAAGACAGCAGCGAACGGCAGATCCCATTTCGACAAACGCAGTGTAGCGTGCCAATCGGCGCATCCCCATCGCACGAGCACTGCGACGACCAACCACCCCAAAACTCCGAGCGAAGTAATTTGACACAATCCCGCCACCCCGATGGCAACACCAAGCCCCACCCACTGCAGCGAACGTCGACCGTCGGCGGGTGACATGCTCCACAACCGAGACGCGAACCCGCACGCGATCGCCGAGGCGAAGATCACGGCGGCGTAGGGCCGAAGTTCGGTGCCGAAAAAAATCGAGTTCGACTCGGCCGCCAACACCAAACCGGCGGCAACGCCGCCGACGAGCGAACGATGGAATTTCGCCACCGCAACAAAGACGCAACTGCATGCCACCGCAACGGCCGCTACGCTGCTGAGCCGCATCGCGATCTCGCCGTTGCCGACAAGCTGTTTCCAACCCCAAAGCCACTGGAAATAGAACGGTTGTTGATGGCCAAACGCCGACCGCGTCGTCACAGCAGCAAACGAATCGTTCACGGTCCAGGCCGTGTGCAATTCATCCACCCAAAAACTTTCCTCCGACGCAGGAAGTCGCAAACCGCAAGCGATCACAAAGATCACTGCGGCAATCACCCACAACGTCGACCGCTTCGGACAGACATCGCTCATGCCTTGGCATCAACCAGACGAGCGAAAATGTTACGCATTTGACGGATGTGATCCGAGTGAATGTCGAGATGTGTGACAAAGCGAATCGCCTGGTCACTGATCGCAAAACAACGAACTCCGTGCTCTTCCAGTTTCGCCACCCATGCGTCGGCACTTCCAAGATTCGGGGCGATCTCGACGGCAACGATATTGGTGTCGATACTATTTCCCCGAATCGAAAACCCTTCGTGCGACTGGAACACGTCACCGAGCAGTTTGGCGTGCTCGTGATCTTCAACGAGTCGGCCTCGATGGTTTTCGATCGCGTACAAGGCACCGGCGGCGATGATGCCGGCTTGTCGCATCCCGCCACCAAACAGTTTTCGCGTCCGACGTGCTTGTTCGATAAAATCGCGGCTGCCGACCAAGGCCGAGCCGACGGGGGCTCCGAGTCCTTTGCTGAAACAAACGCTGACGGAATCAAACGGCGCGGCGAGCTCGGCTTCGCTAATTCCCGTGGCGGCCGCAGCGTTCCACAGCCGGGCTCCATCGAGATGGGTCGCCAATCCTTCGGACTTCGCCCATTGGCACGACTCAACAACATCGGCCTGAGGCAAAATCCGGCCGCCGCCGCGATTGTGAGTGTTCTCCAAACAGAGCAGCCGCGTATGAACGAAGTGGTCGTTATGGGCACGGACCTGACCACGCAAATGCTCAATTTTCAGCACCCCGCCCTGCCCCGGGATCGTTTTCGCCACCAAACCCGACAGCGAGGCAAACGCCCCCTGTTCATACTGATAAATGTGGCAATCTTGCTCGCAAATAAACTCGCTGCCGCGATCACAATGAACTCGCACCGCAACTTGGTTGGTCATCGAGCCGCTGGGCATAAAGGCGGCGGCTTCTTTTCCGAGGATTTCTGCGGTTAAATGCTCCAGCCGCTCCACAGTGGGGTCAATATCGATGACCGCGTCACCGACTTCGGCTTCGGCCATCGCTTTCCGCATCGCGGGCGTGGGCTTGGTCAAAGTGTCGCTACGTAGGTCGATTTCTTGACGCATTGTGGATAATTCGAGGGGGCTGCGGCTAAACAAAACGCATTGTATCGGCTTATGATACCGTTGGGAGAGGCTTGCCCGCCTGTCTACGCATTCCGCCTGTCTACGAAACTGAACGAAGCCTGCGAATAAGCAAACCATGACCGTATCGAATCCATCTAGCTCAAACCTCCCAACGCTCCAGATCCAGCGAGTGGATGCTCGCGAGGGCTCGGCGGACATTTTGCTTCAGCTGCGTCAAAAACTCAGTCCCGCAGGCGATGTCGTCAGCCCCCGAGGCCGGGCGCTGACCGAAAAGGTGTTTGGCAAACCGTTGACGCCCGTGGAAGTGGTCCAGACGATTTGCAATGACGTCCAAACCGAGGGCACCGCGGCGCTACTGCGGTACTGCCAAGCACTCGACAATGCCGAACTATCGGCCGCCGAGCTTCGCGTCCCCGCCGAGGCACTTGAGCAGGCTCACGCCGCGGCGGATCCAAAATTGATCGAATCGATTCGCCGGATTCGTGACAACATCACCGAATTCCAGTCGGCGATCCTGCACCAAGATGCCACCATCGAGCCTCGCGCGGGCGTCCGTTTGACTCAGCGTTATGTGCCGCTCGAACGAATCGGCGTGTGCGTCCCCGGTGGTGCCGCCGCCTACCCATCGACCGTGCTGATGACGGTCGTTCCGGCCCAGGTCGCAGGAGTGAAACAGATTGCCGTGGTCGCTCCACCCACCAAGTTCGGTGCGTACAACGCCGACATGTTGGCGACGTGCCACGAGCTAGGTGTCACCGAAGTTTATCGGATGGGCGGCGCGCAAGCGGTCGCAGCGATGGCGTACGGATGCGACTGCATTGAACCGGTTCACAAGATCGTCGGTCCCGGCAACCTGTTTGTCGCACTGGCGAAGAAGCATGTGTTTGGAACGGTCGACATCGATTCGTTCGCCGGTCCAAGCGAAGTGATTGTGATCGCCGATGGCACCGCTCGAGCCGATTACATCGCCGCCGACCTCCTGGCGCAAGCTGAACACTCACCGGGATCCGCGATCCTGATCACTTGGGACGAAACGCTGATCGACGCGGTTCACGACGAGTTGGCGAAGCAAGTGGTCCAGCTCGAACGCAACGAATTGACAGTGGAAAGTCTCGAAGCCTTTGGGGCGTTGATCCTGGTTCGTGATGAACAGCAAGCGTGTGAACTCACCGACGACTTTGCTCCCGAGCATTTGCATATCGAAACCGCAAACCCACGCGACCAAATCGCCAAGATCCGCAACAGCGGCGCGGCCTTTTTGGGCCACCACACACCGGTGGCACTGGGCGACTACGCAGCCGGGCCGAGCCATGTGTTGCCGACCGGAGGGACTTGCACTTGGGCAGCCGGCTTGTCGAGCAACAGTTTTCTGCGAAGCGGAAGTATTACCGAGTTCGATGAACCTGCACTGAAACAAATCGCCGCGGATGTCGAGCGACTTGCCGAGAAGGAAGGACTGACCGCTCACGCTCGCAGCGTCTCGATCCGGCGATAATGATCGAATGTACGAATTCGTTCCCAGGCTCCTGCCTAAGACCGCACTGCGATTGAGGCTCCTGTCTCATTCGCCGAGAAGAGACGCCATGTTCGAGCGCGAAATACCGTGGTCTTTCGCGGAACGAACACTACATTCTTCCAAATTTTTCGCAGAGCGAAAAACGACAATGAATTTAACCATCCCGAGCCACCTTCTAGCTGAAACGAATTAAGAAGTGCCCGAGTCATCGTTCTTCCGTCCTGCCCTTGCCAAAATGCAGCCCTACACGCCGGGTGAACAGCCTGCGCCGGGCAAAACGGTCAAACTGAACACCAACGAAAACCCCTACCCGCCGCCCAAGGAGGTGGTCGAGGCGATTCAGCATGCGGCCACTGGTGCAATCAATCGCTACCCCGACCCGGTGGCGACCGCATTCCGCCGCGCAGCCGCCAACGCACTTGGGTTACCTGGTCCCGAATGGATCCTGGCGGGCAACGGCAGCGACGAGATCCTGACGATGCTGGTCCGCGGCTTCGTCGGCGAAGGGCAACGATTGCGACTGCCCTACCCCAGCTACATCCTGTACCGCACGTTGGCGGACATCCAAGGTGCCGATTGGGAGCAGGTTGCGTTTGAAGACGGCTGGAAATTGCCGGCCGCCTTTGGCAAAACCGAAAACGATGTGCGTTTGGTTTTCTTGCCTAACCCGAACAGCCCCAGCGGCACCGTGGTCCCGCCAGCGGAAATTGAGCAACTCGCCTCAACGATGACCTGCCCGTTGGTCGTTGATGAAGCGTATGCCGACTTTGCCGAAACGAATTGCTTGGACCTTGTCCAAAAACACGAAAACATCCTTGTAACCCGCACGCTTAGCAAATCTTACGGATTGGCTGGGATTCGGTTTGGTTTCCTGGTCGCTCAACCGCATGTGATCGCCGAGCTTGCCAAGATCAAAGACAGTTACAACTGTGACATGATTTCGATCGCCGCAGCGACTGCTGCAATGGGCTGCCAAGAATGGTTGGCCGACGTGGTCGCCAAGATGAACGCAACTCGATCACGACTTGCTGATCGATTGACGACGCTCGGGTTCAACGTCACGCCGTCGCAAGCGAACTTTGTTTGGTGCCAACACCCCAGCGGTGATCACCAAGGGATGTACGAATTTTTGAAGAAGAATCAAATCCTGGTTCGCTTCATGAAATTTCCCGAATGGGGCGACGGACTTCGTATCTCGGTCGGAACCGATGAACAAATTGACGCTTGCTTGATGATGCTCGAAAACTACTTGAAGAAGAACGCATGACACGCACCGCAACGATCGCTCGCAAAACGGGCGAAACCAATATCCAATTGACGCTGAACCTGGACGGGGATGGCGGTGGCACACGCGCATCGGGCATCGGTTTTCTTGATCACATGCTCGACCTGCTTGCCAAACATGCACTGATTGATTTAGACGTCAAGGCGAAGGGCGACTTGCACGTCGACGACCATCACACCGCTGAAGATATTGGCATCGCACTTGGCCAAGCGATGCACGAAGCGTTGGGCAACCGAGCGGGCATCCGACGCTATGGACATTTTACGTTGCCGATGGACGAATGCTTGGTGACTGCCGCGGTGGATCTCGGTGGTCGTTACGCGTTTGAATACCACGCACCGATTGCTGCGAGCAAGATAGGCACGTTCGACAGCGAATTGGTGGAACATTTCTGGCAATCGTTCGCGGCGAATTCGCACAGCAATCTACACGTCGTGTTGCACCACGGCCGCAATTCGCACCACATCGCCGAGTGTGTTTTCAAAGCGACCGCACGAGCAATCCGAATGGCGGCTGAAAGCGACCCACGAAGCGATGCGATCCCAAGCACCAAAGGCGTGCTGTAGCGACGGATCGATCAAAACCGGTGCCCTGAGACGCGATTCGATTAGGTGAGTGATGGAATTTATCTGGAATGACGGCGGACGGGCAGCCAGCGGGTTTGTGGGACTGACCGGCGACTGCGTCACTCGTTCGATCGCGATCGCCACGGGAACAAGTTACCGCGACGTCTATCGCGAACTCGGTGAGGTGAGCAATAAAACCCCTCGCAATGGAGTTTGCACGCATCATAGCGAGGCTTACTTAAAACAGCTGCGTTGGCAATACACATCGGGCCGCGGGTTGCGGTTCCTTGCCGACTCGCTGCCCAAAGGGGTCGTCGTGGTTCATTTGGAAATGCCCACACGACGACGTCACGGCCACTTCTGTACCGTGATCGATCACGTGATCCATGACACGTGGAACCCCAGCGAAGAACCCGACTATCAAATCGTGGGTTACTGGACGTGTGCGGCGACGGCGAGTGAAACCACCCTACCCTGCCCTGCTCCGGGATCATCACAAAACGCCGAGCAGGTGACGACACAAAAGGAGTTCGACAAGATCCTGCACCGGCTTCGCGCACTCGATAGCACGGCGAACAATCACGCCAGCACCGAAGGCGAGAAACGCAATGCGTTGCGAATGATGCAGAACTTGATGCTGCGACACAACCTGTCGCGTGAAGACATCAGCGACGATGACAATGTTGAAAGCGTCTGCTTCACCCGTCGAGCGTGCCCGGTCAACGGACGCCGAGCCTGTGCCTGGGAAAAATGGTTAGCTGCCTACTTGGTCACAGAAATCTTCCCGATGATAGGCTGGTATTACGGAGTCAAAGGCAACCGGACTTTGTTTTGGTTTTACGGACCGGTCGAGGACGTCCAGAACTGCATCACACTGTTTCGCGAGTTGTTACTAACGATTGCGACGGCAGCCCAATTGCAATACGGCGGCCACTCGCGTGGCAGCGGTGCGTCGTACGCCGAAGGCTACGTTCGCGGCCTGCCTCGCCACCATTCGCCTGACGATGACGACGCCACCCAACCGAGCGAAGTGGTCAGCGAAACCGCCCTGGTGCATGCTCGCACGATGGCGGTTCAAGATGCCGCACGAAAATGGCTCAGGCTCGAATGCGGCGTCTCGATCGTGACGACGTACGGAAGCGGCCGCAATCAACACGATCCGGCCGCGGCAGATCGAGGCAAACGGCACGGCGCGAAACATGATGTCACCGCCGAGAACGGCCGTAAACGGCTTGGTTCGTCCTGAGGCGGGTTTCTACCGGAACGCTTCGTGCCGCGCGGTCTTCGGTATTGCCATTCATTTTGGCCCCCTTGTGAAACCCCAACAAAAAGCCTGCCCCGGTGTTCCCGCCAAGAAGATATCAACGAACGGGAGCAAACGGAGAGAACAGAGGGGAATCGACAGAGCCTCCGTTTGCTCTGCGATGGCCTGTTCAATTCGACCTGCGCTACCGAGAACGCAATTACAAAAACGGACGCTGCAACCTTTTTTTGGGGGGGTAAAAGAAATGCCTCGCACCCAATAAACGAAGAAAGGTTAAAAAATGGAAGGTTAGAAAATGGGGACGCATGAACGCGCCGTGCCGGACGGAGGAAGCTTATGGCTTTCCGAGTTTTGCAACGATCGCCAACACGAACGATCACGACGTGCCGTGTTTCCGTGCAGATACAACGCTAAGTCGGCTCGCTCCTGTTCGCCCAGCAGCACTTCGTTGTTGCGATCCATCAAGACCTGCAGTTGCTGGTCAGCCTGCTTCGGCAGCCTTAGCACTGTAATACTCTCGACCCATTGCATTGATGCGTCAACCGTTGTGCCCATCGTTTCAGATCCCTTGATCATTGTGATGTTTCCATTTCTACACAACGTTGACGAATCAGGCGAAGACCGGAAAGCACTAGTGATTTCGTCCTTTCTTTTCCGAACCACTGGATAGATTCGCGAAATCTCACGGATCGCTTTGGGATGGAACTCAATTTGGCAAGTCGATCTTGCCATCAATGATCTTCCATGATTCGGACATACAGACTCCAGAAGACGAGCAATGACGTGACGGCTCATTCTATCAAGCCGCCGTTTTCTGGTCGAAGACCGACACCTCTCTACCGACGAAGTTGGTGGAGAGGTGACAGAACGATTGCGCAACCAAAAGTCACGACAAACCCAAAGTTTTAGCGGGCCAGCCTAAGCCGCCCCGCCCCCACAACATTGACGCGGCGCGGCACATTCTATACCATCGGGTACACAAACGCCCCGCCCTCCTTGCGTTCGCACTGCAATGAAACCTACCTGCTATCTGAGACTCGCCTCCGTCTTTGCCACATTGCTCGTTTTGTCTGGCGGATTAGATGGCAGCAACATCGCGTTTGCACAACTGAACCTCAGCTTCGATATCGAAGAGCCTCCGTTTGAATACACAAAAACCGAGGATCACAATCGGGTCAGCCGGTTGATCGCCAAGCTGAAGTCAAAAGAGATCAAGCCGGAGTACACTCGCGAGCAAGGCTATCTTGCTTCGATGCTGGATGCGTTGGAAATACCAGCATCCTCACAGACGCTGGTCTTTTCCAAAACCAGTTTGCAGGTGCGTTACATCTCGCCCCGCAATCCGCGGGCGATCTACTTCAACGACGACACCTATGTGGGCTGGGTCCGCGGCAGCTCGTTGATGGAAATTTCGACGGTCGACCCGAAGCTGGGGGCGGCGTTTTATACCGTCGACATGATGCCATGGCGTGCTAAGATCGAGAGAGCTTCTTACGACTGCTTGGGATGCCATGTGACGTCGATGACGCAAGGCGTTCCGGGGCATACCGTCCGCAGCGTTTTGCCCAGTATCGACGGATCGGTCAATGCGCAAACGGCATCATCCATCACCTCGCATCGCAGTCCATTCTCGCAGCGTTGGGGCGGCTGGTATGTGACGGGCCGCCACGGCGAGATGACGCATAGCGGCAATGCGCTGCTACGAGGCGATCGACTGGACACCCGCGACAACGGCAATCGATTGAATCTACGAGACGATTTTGACACGTACGACTATTTATCGCCGTACAGTGACATCGTCGCACTCATGGTGCTGGAGCATCAGTCGCAATTGCACAACACGATGACCCGCGCGGATTTCTCGGTGCGTCAGTTGCAACACGAAAGCGATGGCGAAGATCCGACAGTAGCATCTGAGAACGAGTGGCGAGCCCAGTTACACATGATCGCTAAACCGGTTGTCCAAGAGATGCTGTTTTGCGACGAGACCAAATTGACGAGTGAAGTCAAAGGGTTGCTTGAGTTTGCACATGCGTTCGAAAGTCGCGGCCCCCGCGATGACCAGGGACGCTCGCTGCGTCAGTTCGACCTCAAGACACGAATGTTCAAATACCCGCTCAGCTATCTGATCTACTCGGAAGCGTTTGATTCGCTGAGCGAGGAGCTGCGCCGCGAGGTGATCCGTCAATTGCTGGATGTGCTCGAAGCACGCGACACGTCGGCGGATTACGCTCATTTGACGCCACAAATGCGACATGACATCCTGGAAATTTTGCGAGCCACGAAGCCTGGATTCGAACGAGACGCCAGCTAAGCACCGCCAATGTGAGTCACTCAACATCATGTTGTGATCCGGCGGGTGAAGTGTTCCCCGGACTCACGTCCGGGGCTACTGTCTGCCGTCGCTATCGCGACTAAGAATCGAAACACAACTTGCGTGAACTAAATTACCACGGAATGCCGAATTTCTAGCGGCGCGGCACGAGCCTCGGCCGTTCCCATAACCCACCGAAACTCTTGACGACTTCCGCTACGAAATGCTTCACAGCGATGGCCGCGGCGCTGACAAAGTGGATGGTAGTTGCTTAACGACAGCGACTTGGCCTAGGACTGGATCAGCCGCAGTAGCGTCTCGCGGACTTTGCCAGGATTGGCATTGGGGTTCTTCTTTTTAGCTTGGCCGATCAGCGCTCCGATGGCTTGCACCTTGCCGCCTTGCACATCGGCTACGACTTGGGGATTCGCGTCAAGCAGTTCTTGGCAGAGTGCATCCAACTCGCTGCTATCGACCTTTTCGATCCCCAGCGACTTCATTGCTTCCTCGACGGTCACGTTGTGCTCGAGCATGTATGCGAACACATCACGAGCACGCGCGTTGTCGATCTCGCCTGCGGAAACACGCTTGAGCAATCCACCAAGCTGCTCGCTGGAAACCGCAAACGCATCGATCGTCGTATCTTGCTCTTTCAGCGTTCGCATCACGTCCTGCTGGATCCAAGAACTCGATCGCTTGGCGTCTCCGGAAACCTCGGTCGCTCGCTCAAAGTAGGCGATCATTGCCGGGCCTTGATTGACGATCACGTTGGCATCGTAAGTTTTTAATCCGTACTGGCCTTGCAATCGGTTGATCGTTGCTTGAGGCAATTCGCCGAGCGTCAGCCGCGCCTGTTCGATGCGTTCGGCCGGGATACGGATTGGTAACAAGTCGGGATCGGGGAAGTAACGGTAGTCGGCCGACTCTTCCTTTTCACGCTGAACGAAGGTCCGTTCTTTCGAATCGTCCCAGCCCCGCGTCGTTTTGGCTCGATCATCGATCGTCAATCCGTCGGCTTCCCAATCGATGTACTGTCGCTCGATCTCATACTCCAGCGCCCGCTCGACGGCGCGGAAACTGTTCATATTTTTGACTTCGACGATCGGCGTGGCGATCTTTTTGCCATCGGTTTCGATGTGCAAGTTCACGTTGGCATCGACTCGAAGACTGCCTTCTTGCATCTCGCAATCGGAAACATCCAGATGCATCAGAATCAATTTCAATTGCGTCAAATACTCGCGGACCTCTGCCGGCGATCGCAGATCGGGCTGGCTAACGATTTCCAACAGCGGCGTGCCACAGCGATTCAAGTCAATTCGCGTGTCGCTTTTGCCCGCGACTTCGTCATGCATACTCTTGCCCGCATCCTCTTCGAGATGCGCGCGAATGATGCCGATATGCCGGGTGCTTTCGTCGTCGGCGGGATCGACAATCTCGAGACAACCGTCGGCACAGATCGGCAAATCAAATTGGCTGATCTGATATCCCTTGGGCAAATCGGGATAGAAGTATTGCTTGCGATCCCACTTGGTCATCTCAGGAATCGAACAATTGATTGCCAACCCGGTGCGGATCGCCAAATCGATCGCCGCTTCGTTGATCACTGGAAGCGCGCCGGGAAGTCCCAGACACACCGGACAGACCTGCGTGTTCGGCGGCGCCCCAAATTCCGTACTGCAACCACAAAACAGTTTCGTTTTTGTCTTGAGTTGAACGTGAACTTCCAGCCCGATGACGGTGGTGACTTGATGAGTGGACATTGGCGCAAGTGAATGGGGGGTGACGATGCGATCACGAGCCGTTTACGGACTCGCAAGTCAGTGTCTTGATAAAAGGCAATACAGCGTGAAATCAGTGGGAAGGACGTTTTTGGTGATGATCCGTGGCGGTTTGAAATGCGTTTGCTGCAAACAGCAAACGCGACTCTTCGAGCGTAGGTGCTTGCAATTGAATGCCAATTGGCAAGCCCGCCGAATCGCTTCCGCCCGGCAATGAGATCGCGGGCAGCCCAGCTAGATTGGCACCGACGGTGAACAAATCGCAAAGGTACATTTGCAGCGGATCGTCAATTTTGTCGCCCAGCGGGAATGCGGTCGATGGTGTGACGGGGCCAAGCAGCAAATCGACTTGCGAGAACGCGGCGTCGAAATCGCCTTTGATCAAGCGGCGGACCTTCAACGCTTGGTTGTAATACTTGTCGGTGTAACCTTCGCTCAGCGCATACGTCCCGACCATGATGCGGCGTTTGACTTCCGAACCAAAGCCTTCTTCGCGACTGCGACAATAAGCCGAAACCAGCGGCCCATCAGGGCTGTGCATGTCAATCGAATCGGTGCGATGACCGTAATGAGCACCATCGTATCGCGACAGGTTACTGCTAGCTTCACAAGGAGCGATCACGTAGTAGGTGGGAACCCAATACTTGCTGTGTGGCAGATTGACTTCGACAATCTCGGCACCTTGACTCTGGAATACTTTGGCCGCCTCGTTCACAGCGTCCATGATCGCAGGATCGATTCCAGCGGTTTCCGCAGTCTCACTGAGCACACCAATTCGCAAGCCACGCAGATCGGACGACTGCAGCACATCGGAATACTTGGGAACAAATTGATTCAGCGAAGTCGAGTCGCGTGGTTCAAATCCGGCGATCGCTTCCAACAGAAGTGCGACATCGGGCACCGACCAAGCCATCGGGCCGACTTGATCCAAGCTGCTGGCGAACGCGACCAACCCATAACGGCTGACACGTCCATAAGTCGGCTTCATTCCCGTGATCCCACAGAATGCGGCGGGTTGCCGAATTGAACCACCGGTATCGGTCCCTAGACTCAGCGGTACCGAGCCGGCCGCAACACAAGCGGCCGCGCCACCGCTGCTGCCGCCTGGGGTGCGATTGGTATCCCAAGGGTTTCGGGTCAGCCCAAATGCGCTGGTTTCCGTGCTGGCCCCCATCGCAAACTCGTCCATGTTCGTTTTGCCGATGATCACGGCATCGGCTTCACGAAGTTTGCTGACGACGGTGGCATCGTAGGGCGGGCGAAAGTCTTTGAGCATTCGCGAGGAACATGTGGTCGGCATATCGGCGGTGCAGAGCACGTCTTTGACCGCCACGGGGACGCCAGCCAAGATGCCCAGCGGCTCGCCGGCGGCGCGTTTGGCATCGACGCGGCGAGCAGCATCAAGCGCCTGTTCCGCCGCAACGTGAGTGAATGCGTTGATCGAGTCGTGGGTGTCGCGGACCGACGCCAACGCTTTTTCAGCAATCTCAACTGCGGTTAGATCGCCATTTTCTTGCAATCGAACCAATTCCAAGGCGGAATCAAGCATGGTTTCTGCATCAATCGTGGAGTGGAAACGTGTTCAAGCGAAAGAGAATTATTGGAGATCGCTGGCCAGCCGACTACCGGGCTATGTTTTCGATGATTTTTGGCGTCTTCGGCGATTTTAGACTCTCGCATATTTGCCGTTTTGGGGGGACGCCGATTCAATGCCATCTACTTTGGGTAGCGGCGTGACTTATGAAAATCATAACCCGACGCGTAAGTTTTGAAGTTGCGCGTTTAGACGCTCTTCGGGCCAAAGGCCCTTCCATTGATTGGTTTTCTTGGTCCCAGCCCGTTGGGCTGGGCTAGGTAAACGTCCGGGGCTTTGCCCCGAAATACAAACACGCAACTTCAAAACTGACGCGTCGGGTTAGGGTGGTCATTGCTAGGCGGCCTTGTGAATAACGAGGTTTTCTAAGCCGGACCCTCTCTTTTAACCACCGTGCTAGGAACTTCGGAACAATTACGAACGTTGCGGAACGCGTGCGTGAGATTCGACCTGTTCGGCGATTCACGAAAGTCTTGACGGCTTCCGCTACGACACGCTTCCAGCTACGCGGGCGACTTACCAATCGCGATCGTGGCGACACAGCCGGATGCCCCACCGGCGAGCGTGATGTCGGCGTTGTGCAACTTGGCGATTCGGTAGGCTCGGCACAGCCCTAGCCCAAGTCCGCGGCCGGCTTCGCGACCACTAAAGTAGGGATCAAACGCATGCTCGCGTGCCGCACGCGAGAGTCCAGGACCGCTATCGGCGACGTGAACCAAGACGCGAGTCGCCTCGGGGACGACCGACATCACAATCGTGCCGGAGGATCCGATCGCTTCGATCGAATTGCGCAGCAATACTCGCAGCGCCTCGCCGAACATCGGTTCATCAAGATCAAACCAAAGCTCGCCGACGGGAGTCTCGGTTTCTAAACGGATGGAGAGCGAATCGGCCTCGTCAACAAATTCATCGGCAACCGATCGCACCAGCAAGTTGAGATCACACCGCGAAGTCTCCGGTAGCGATGGATTCGCGTAGAACATCAAATCGGCAATCATCTCGTGAGCCCGGTACACTTGGTCGACGATTTTCTGCAGCGACGCACTCCGCTGCGGATCGGTTTCGCCCTGCTTCAAATGCTGGGCTCGCGTTGAGATATTGGCCAACGGATTGTTGATCTCGTGACTGAGTCCGTAAGCAAATTGCTTGAGTGCAGCAAGTTTTTGAGTATGAAGTCGACGATCAAAAGATCGCTCGAGTGTGCGGGTGTGTTGCATTTGCCGAGCGAGCTGCTGAAGCGAATCGACCGCCGCGATCTCAGTCGCCGCAATCTCGGGCGTTGGCGAAGGAGACGCACCGTTCAGCTCCGCGGCGGTGAAGCTGACACTCGGCCATCGATCTCGCCATGACACAGCAACACTCGGGCCGGTCGCCTCGAGCCAAAGCGTCGCATCCGCAAGCCACTGTTCGACCGGCAGCGTTTTGAAATACGCATCCAGTTCGCTCCAGCGTGATCGGGTTGCCGACGTGACCACGGGCGCCCCCAAAAACGCATCGCCATCGGTAAACAGCGTGATTGCGTTTTCGGCAAGCCAAGCTGCTAAACCGGTCAACGACGTCGAATCACCGGGGAACGACGCCGCGGCAAAGATCAACAGCGGCGGATCGGTCCGTAATGCTTCGATTGTTTGCTGGAGCGTGATCGGATCCGGCGTTGACGAAGCGTCGTCAGCGACGGCGTGCCCGGCGTGGTTACGCTGCTCGGTGTGCTCACCCAAAGCGAACGCATCCGTTTCATTGCTGCGCAACAGCAACCCTGTCAAACACTCGGTAGCAACGAGCGAACGGGGCAACCACCACCGATTGGACTCAAAACGCAGGCTAGGCAACAAGTGAATTGGGGACATCACGCTAAGAAGACCATCCGTGTCGCACTTGTTTCAGTTTGCACCACCTCCACAGGCAAGTCGCCTGGGTCAGTCACCGAGAGATGGTGCTTTGTCAACGTAAAATTTCAGGGTCACGGAAAATCGTGCGTGGGATTCAGATCGCTTCGTAACGACAACGAAAGTACTGTTGAGTTTCGCTACGACGATGACAGGCTGGAAACCTATCCCACTTTGACAGGCTGGAAGCCTATCCTACGTTGCAGGCTCGAAGCCGAATTCCGTTTTCGCGTGACCGCTTAGTTGATCACGCCACGTTCCATTTCGAGCAAGTCGCACGAACGGTTGATCAAATCATCGATCGCGAACGGCTTTTGCATGAAATCGTTTGCACCGGCCGCTTTCAAGGCGTCAACCTTGTTGTGCTCGACCATCCCCGAGATGCACAGGATCTTGACCATATCCATCGCGGGATCGCTGCGAACACGCTGGCAAACTTCTTTGCCGTTGATATCGGGCAACATCACGTCCAAGATCACCAGATCGGGGCGAAACTCTTTCACTCCCATTCCAGCATCGAAACCGTTGTTGGCGGTGCGGATATCGAAACGTCCGTCACGCGAGAAACCTTCGCTGATCAGTTCGACCAAATCTTGATCGTCGTCCACGATCAGCAGCTTCTTTTTGCCGCTTTCAAGTGCGTCGGTGGGAATTCCGTTTTCCTTCATGAACATGAAAAGTTGTTCACGTGGAATGCGTCGGAATTTACTTCCGGGGACACGAAACCCCTTTAACGAACCGTTGTCGAAACAACGGATAATCGTTTGCTGGCTGACCTTACAAATCTTGGCCGCTTCGCCTGTCGTGAAGACCGTCTTAATGGTCATGGCAGAAACCATCCTCCCTGCATGACGAGCCGTTACATTGTGAATCCTGGAGCTTTGAACATGACCTCGGCGTATTGCAACATGCAGCCCAATACAGCGTGTCTCGTCCAAAGACAGACCATCATGATGTCACTTGCTAGCAAATGTAAGTTAATGATTCGTTGTGCATCCGATACACAAGTCACCCAACCGTTCACCACGAGTCTTTGTTTAGCAAACTTCCCGTTCCCCGCACTAGCACATTACCGAGCTAAAGTGTGCGAAAAACGCAAGCAGCAAGAAACTCCGAGTCCCCCTGCCTTACCAAGCTTGCCTCACCAACGAATTCTATCGAGTTGACACAGTGGGTCAAGATCGATTTGGATTCCATAAGTCCCGTATTCATCGGAACTTAAGGATTCCAGCCCGCGTTTTTTGGATTTTGTGGGGCGTGCAGGACCCAGAATTAGTGGAACGCGACTTCGCCGGATGCTCCAATTAACTTGTACTCCTGTGGAGGCTCTGCGTCCGATCTACCGCATGCAATCATTAGCCAATGATCCTTATCGCCCCTTATACGACTGATGCTCCGGTCTACCACCTGCCGATCGTGACAGGCGGATTGGTTGCGACCAATATTGTGATCTTTTGCCTCACCACGCTCCAGGTTGCCTTGGGCAATATGGAGGTCGAGTCGATTGAGTGGCTGATCCTGCAATTCGACACGATCAATCCGCTGCAGTGGATTAGCTGCGCATTCATGCACGCCGACCTGATGCATCTGCTGGGGAACATGTTGTTCCTGTGGGCGTTTGGATTAGTCGTCGAAGGCAAAATAGGGAACCTGCCATTTCTAGCCTTGTACATGCTGATGGCCTTGGTCGGCGGAATCATTGTCCAACTTCCCATGTTCATCCTGGGCAGCGAAGGTGGTGCACTCGGAGCCTCGGGCGTCATTTTCTCATTGCTGGTGATCGCAATGTTGTGGGCGCCCGAAAACGAAATGGATTGCTTCTGGGTCGTCGGCTTTCGCATGGGGACGTTCGAAGTGCGAATCATCAGCCTGGCGTCGGCGTTTCTGATGATGCAGATTGCATTTTTGGCATTGGGAGGATTTTCAATGTCGTCGGAAATGTTGCACTTGATCGGCGTAGCGGTAGGGTTGCCGATAGGCCTATTGATGTTGCGTCAAGATTGGGTTGATTGCGAAGGCTGGGACGTGATCTCGCGAAACGCGTGGCTGCAACAGTACAACTTGTTTTGCAGCGATAAGCAGCGTCTTGCGAAGTCACGCAAGACGTCCGAGCATGAAGACCCTATCGCAGCAGCGCTTGGGACTCGTTCGACAACAGTAGCCATGAACACCGCAGTCGCATCCCGCCGTGCCGTCCCGAAACCAGAGACGGCCAAGCCCAAACCTGAAAAGAAAACCGGCGTCAATCCACTGTTCTCGAAGTTGCGTGCGAAGTCGAAAGAAACCGTGACTGCGGCGGAGCAGCCCAATGCACAGGACCATCCTGAATTCAACCGACTGGTACACTTGCTGAGACAGGCAATTGATTCATCAAGTGCAATCATCGCGCAACAACACTTCCAGCGACTGGAACAACTGAAACTCAGCAGCGGCCTGTCCGACACCCTATTGGCAGCCTACGCCAAGCTATTGGCCAGCAAGAAGATGTATATCGAAGCGATCCGTCCACTTACCCTCGTTGCGATTCACGGTGGGGCTCAGTCGAATCAAGCACGATTGCGAATCGGCCAAATCCAATGGTCCGTTCAAAAAAATCGACAAACGGCCGAGACCACGTTGCGTGGGATCGTGATCCCGCCAGACGCGATGAACGAGGCCAACCGAAAAGTGATCACGATGCGTGACCAGTTGCTGAAACAGATTTCAATGTCGCAGTAGAGCGTTGTCACCTAACGCTGTGAAGCATTTTGTAGCGGTTGGTCGTAGCGGACGAAGCAACGAGTCCATCGCAAAAATCGAGACAACGGGGACTCGTTGCCTCGTCTACTACCCAAAAGCAAGATGTGTTTAGCGTTTTCGTTCCAGGTGGGCGAGTACCAAAGCAAGATCGGCTGGCGTGACGCCACTGATCCGCTTTGCTTGATCGAGGTTCTGCGGTCGAACTCGATTTAGTTTCTCACGTGCTTCTTGACGTAGCGGCCCGATGGCGTCGTAACTGAACGCTTGCGGAATCTGCTTGCCCGCCAAGCGGTGGTGCTTCTCCACCTCCATCTTTTGCCGCGTGATGTAGCCTTCGTATTTGATGTCGTACAAACATTGCGTAGCGGCATCTTCGTCAATCTGACGCAGTTCTTCGACATGGCTACACATTACATTCCAGTCGACTTCGGGACGACGCAGATAGACATCGCCTGGCGTGTTTTCGACACGCGAATTCTTCAATAGCTCCATGCCTCGATCGATTTGCGACAACTTGTCGGCAAAACGATCACGACGATCCGAATCAATCAAACCGAGCTCGTCGGCAACGGCGGTCAACCGGCGGTCGGCATTGTCTTGCCGCAACAGCAACCGATACTCCGCTCGGCTGGTGAACATACGGTAGGGTTCGTCGGTTCCTGCGGTCACCAAATCGTCAACCAAGACGCCGATATAGGCTTGATCACGCGTGGGCACCCATGGCGACTTGGAGGCAACTTTTCGGGCGGCGTTCAGCCCTGCGATCAGTCCTTGTCCAGCCGCCTCTTCGTAACCGGTGGTGCCATTGATTTGCCCGGCCAAGAACAAGCCTTCGACCGCCTTGCTTTCCAAATGCGGCCACAATTGCGTGGGAGGACAGAAGTCGTACTCCACGGCGTATCCGTACCGCATGATTTGAGCGTTCTCGAGTCCTTTGATCATGCGGAACATTTGGTCTTGGACATCGCGAGGCAGACTGGTCGAGATTCCGTTGACGTAAACCTCTTCGGTTTGACGCCCTTCGGGCTCGAGAAACAACTGATGCGAATCTTTGTCGGCAAAGCGGACGACCTTGTCTTCGATCGAGGGACAGTAGCGTGGACCACGCGAATTGATTTGGCCGCTGTACATCGGTGCCCGGTCCAAATTGGCGCGAATCAATTCATGCACCGCGTCGTTGGTGTAGGCAATATGGCAAGGCAGTTGGTCGCAATGAGCCAGCGATCTGGTCATAAACGAAAAAGGCTGGGGGTTGTCGTCACCCGGTTGCAATTCGAGTTGCGAGTAATCGATCGATCGAGCGTTCAGCCGTGGCGGCGTTCCCGTCTTGAACCGCTGGACCTCGAAACCTAATCGGTTCAGCGCTCCGCTGATCCCGGTCGTGGTCCCCTCCCCTGCCCTGCCCCCGGAGGTTTTAGCGTCGCCGGTATGCATGATCGCTTTCAGGAAAGTACCGGTGGTCAGAATCACGGTGGGAGCGTGGTACTCGGCATCGCCCACCACGCTGATTCCAACGACACGGGTTTTGCCATCGACCGTTTCGGTGATCAGATCGACCACGGTTTCTTGCCGCAGATGCAGATTAGGCTGCTGCTCGATCTGGCATTTGACGTGATTTTGGTAGGCTTTTTTGTCTGCTTGAGCCCGCGGACTGTGCATCGCCGGGCCTTTTCGGCAATTGAGCAAGCGAAATTGGATGCCGGTCGCATCGATCGCACGGCCCATCAATCCGCCCAACGCATCGACTTCGCGGACGATCTGCCCCTTAGCGACACCCCCGATGGCGGGATTACAAGACATCTGGCCCACGGTGTCCAAATTGGTCGTCAATAACGCCGTTTTTGCTCCCACACGAGCCGCAGCGGCCGCTGCTTCGGTGCCCGCATGACCGGCACCAATGACAATAACGTCATAAGAGTAAGAAGACTTTGTCATGGAATCAGGTCGCTGGGTGAATAGATCAAGAATGGAAGGGGAGCGAGTCGAACCGGAAGATAGGTAAGGACACCGTTTTCCGTGTTTAAGGGCTGATCGACAAGATGCATACCGCCAAGAAAGCCGTCGCCGCTGCGGTATTCGCGTTAAGCGGATCGGGATTTGCTATCACAGCACCGCAAGCTCATGCCGATTCGCCGGCTCTGAAAACGAGCAGCACTGACGCCATCATATCAACAGAGTCAGTTTCTGCTAAAGGACTACCGCCAAGTTACGCGGTCTCGGCCGTTAACTCGGCTGCCGAACCGGTTGCCGTCCTCAATTCTCGCTCGTTCAAAATCCCCTTCAACGTGGACACGGCCGGCTCGCGTCCGGTGGAAGTGCGATTGTACGTCAATCGCGGAGGCAATTCGGGCTGGGAACACCTCGATTCGAAACCGCCAACGATCCGCGAGTTCGCGTTCTCGAGCGACGAAGATGGTGTTTTCCTATTTGCCACTCAAACGCTCGATTCCAGTGGCAGTTCGCACCCGGCAGGCCCGATTCATCCGCAATTAAAAGTCGTCGTCGACACAACGGGCCCGCTGATGACGCTGCATGCTGACGGCGATGCCGATGGCACGGTTCGCTGCAGCATGAATATCGAAGACGCCACCGCGATTTCAGACACCCGGATCTATTACGCCAGCGACGTTGAGACTCAGTGGCGACTGATTCCCGTCAAACCCGCAGGGGACGATCGTTCGTTCACGTTTGTTCCCAAAGAGGATTGGCGTCAACTATCGATTCATGTCACCGCCGTTGACGCGGCAGGCAACCAGACCGTCCAAATGAAGCGGCTGCAGCGGCCTCGATTGGCTGCATTACCAAACAATCGCTTTGCGGCCAACGACCACCGTGCGAGCGAAGTGCCCAACGCTGTTCCGTTTGCAAAACCGCAACTGAAAGCCATCTCGGTTCAACACCGAACCACTTCGTCGCACCCATCGTCGACCGATTTGTATATCCGTCCGGCCGAGAGCGACCCGACCAATGGATCGAGCCCGATCATCAAACTGGATCGCAAAAAACCCGAAACCGACGTTCCAAAGATCGCCGCGAACTATGGATCGCTACGCGGTGATTCCCCGCTGAACCAATTCCGTGGTCACACACCCAGCAGCGAAACCCAACACGCGTTTGCCCAAACGCCGCTGACCGGAGCGCCGCCTAGCACACCGACTCAGCGACGGATCATTCCGCCGGCCAACGTGCCTGTGCTGACCGCTCCAGCGGTGCCGACCATTCCCGTGGCGCCGCGCCGCGTCAGCACTCCGCCGAGTCTTCAAGCCCAACCGAGCCTGCAGCCCCAGCCAAGTCTGCCTACTCAACCCCGCTTGCAAACGCAACCGAATCCGCCGGCTGCATCTGGCTTCGTGATGCCACAAACCACTGCGGTGCCACGCAACCCGGTTCGCGGTCAAGTCGCTGGCCAAGTCGGAGCGGGCCAAGTCGGAGCTGGCCAAGTCGGAAACGCATTTCCGTTGCCACGATACGCTCAGCGTCCTGGGATGATCGAGTTGCCTCAGCCCGCAACGCCCGAGCAGGTCAGCAGCGATTTTGGAACCCTCGATCGCAAAGCATCGCAACCGAACTCCAGTGGGGGCCCCTCGCTCTTCGCTCCGGCAACCGGCGACGTGCCCGCACCGTCCCCAAGCTCGAACTTGACAACGAAGGCACGTCCGAAAACGCCAGCGGAAGCGATGCGTCCTATCGCGAAGAGCGACTTGGCTAAGAACGACCTCGCAGCAAAGAACGATCGTCCGATACGCCCCGCTCCGCCTGAAAAACGTCCGGCCGCAGCGGTCGTCAAACGCGAGCAAGCTCAACCCCAATCGGTTGCCACCCCAACCCCCGAAAGCGATCGATACAGTGCTCAGCGTGCCCTGCAATCTCGCATCGATTCAGCAACGTTCGGTGGCCGTGTTCCCACTCGATTCAGCGACTCGAATCGATTCAGCTTGGAATATGAACTCGAAGCAGTCGGCATCGTTGGGGTCGAATCAGTAGAACTGTATGGCAGCACCGACGGCGGGAAAAGTTGGAAGTTCTGGGGCCAAGACCCAGACAACGCCAGCCCGTTCGACATTGAAACGAAAGAAGAAGGCGTGTTTGGTTTTCGCATCGTCGTCGTCAGTTCCAACGGATTGACCAGCCCGAGACCGCAAGCGGGTGAGAGCCCCGACATCGTCGTCGTCGTCGATCAGAGCAAACCGACGGTGCGAATCGGCGGGGCTCAGTACGGCGAAGGCGACCGCACGGGTTCGCTGGTGATTCGCTACGAATGTGACGACGCTAATCTGATGACTCGCCCGATCACGTTGTCGTTCAGCGACGATGTGGAAGGTCCCTGGACGACGATCGCAGCGGGACTTCGAAACGACGGCGACTACGTATGGCCCGCCGATCCTCAATTGCCACGTCAACTGTATCTACGCATCGACGCGACTGACAATGCGGGCAATATGGGAAGCTACGTGCTGGATCGTCCCATCGACACCCAAGGGTTAGCCCCCCGCGCACGGATCCGTGGTTTTCAGCCCATTAGCGGTTTCCCGATGCCAACGGACGACGAGCACACTGCCGCTCGCAGCCAACCGACGTACAATTAGTGAGCAATGCCTCGCCGGTCAGGAGGTGGGATAGGCTTCCAGCCTGTCATCAAGAGGAGCGGCCTATTTTAGGGAGCGGCACCACTCCAGTCTCCTCTGACCCTCGGTCGCAGGCAAACCCTCGGTCGCAGGCAAACTTCTGCCACCGGTGGCATATGTTTTGAAGTTGCGCTATCATCGTTTTTCCCGGCGAATCACAACCCGAAGCGTCAGCGAGGGACCGAAGCAAGATCCATTTCCCCTCGCTTACGCTTCGGGTTGTGAAAAACTCGCAACTTCAAAAGGCGTTTGCGAAGCGTAGCCTCCACTCGAAACACTCGCTAAAAAGTCTCTGATGGCGATCCTGAACGCCTTTGAAATGTTATCGAAGCCACCGGCGGAATTGCCCAGCGTGGCAGCCGTCTTTGGTCCCGATACCACGCTGCGAACGTGGGTCATTTCGGCTTTGTCCTCCGATGGCGACGTCACCTCGTTCGATGGCGAAGCGGTTCGTTGGTCGGATCTCCGTGACGATTTGGCAACCGCATCGCTGTTCGATTTCGATGGTAAACGGACCATCATCATCCGCGACGCCGACAAGTTCGTCTCGAATCATCGTCCGGAGCTGGAAAAGTACGCCGCCAATCCAGGCGAGTCCAACCGTTTCGTCATGGAGATGACGACGCTGGCGTCAAACACCAAACTGTACAAAGCGATTGCGGGCGACCATCTGGCCGTGGCCTGTAGTGCCAGCACCGACAAAAAGCTAGGGATCACCGCAGCGAACCGCCGCAAATTTTTGTGCAACTATGTCGCCAAGCGGCACGGTGCGACTCTGTCGGGTGAAGCGGCCGATGCGCTGATCGAAATGCTGGGCGAAGAGATCGGGATGATCGAGACCGAGATCGCCAAGTTGGCACTCTACAAACCGCCTGGCGAAACGATCGACGAACCGCTGGTTCGCGAAGTAGTCGCAGGATGGCAAGGCAAAACGGTATGGCAGATCACCGAAGCGATCGCAACGGGCAATGCCGCCGAGGCGCTGTTGCAACTCGACAAACTGATGAGCGGCGGCCAGCGGCCGATCGCGCTGCTGCCGCAAATCGCATGGTCGCTGCGACGTTTGGGAATGGCCACTGCGGTGGTCGAGCATCGTGAACGCGAAGGCCGTTCGGTGCAATTAGAAGACGCATTGGCGTCGGCCGGCATCCACCGGCCCTCGGACATCCAGCAATCTAAGGCTCAACTACGAGGCCTCGGTCGCGCCCGCGGCAAACAGCTGCTGCCATGGCTACTGGACGCCGACCTCAGGCTCAAAGGAACGCACAGCGCCGATGGACGCGATCGATTCTTACTCGAGCATCTGGTCCTGCGGTTAGCCAAAGCCGCGCCGCAAAAGTAGCAAAACCGCGGCTTGGGTGTCAAAACCGCGGATTTTTCTGCCATATTGTGTGAATCCGTCGAGTTCAACTATCGACTTGCTTAAAATTAGTGGGAACCGGCCCTATGCCTTTGCTAAAAATGCTCAACTGACTGATGGTCGAAGCATTCATCAAACGCAACCACCATCAGCGACGAGCCTCGAACGTAAAGCGAGTCGTAATGGGTTGACCGTCTTTACATGCGGCGGCTGGTGCCTTTGGTCAGTGCCATGAACGCGGACTCGAGATCAAGTTCCTCTTCGCTGAACCGCTTCAGCGCGATCCCATTTTCAATTAGCAGCTTCGGTAGATCGCTGTAATCTTCCACGCCCGCTTTTAGCACGATGCGAATCGCATCATCGCCAGGCTCGGTGCCCTGCACTTTCTCGTGCCCCTGCAACAATTTTGCGACATCATCCATCTGCTCGCGCTGCGCCGTTTGAATCACCAACACAGTATGCTCGCGAACCATCTTGATGACTTCGGTGACTTTGGCGTTCTGTTTCAATTCGCCACGATCGATGATCCCGACCTTGTTACAAACATCCGCCAGCTCGGGCAAAATGTGACTACTGACAATCACGGTTTTGCCCATTTCTCCAAGCTTACGAAGCAGATTCCGCATCTCGATACGCGCACGCGGATCAAGCCCCGAAAGCGGTTCGTCAAGCAATAGCACTTGGGGGTCATGCAGTAGCGTACGCGCCAAACCAAGACGCTGAGTTTGGCCACGCGAGAGCGTGTTGGCGTAGGCATCGCGTTTGAATTCAAGGTCGACGACATCGAGCATTTCATTGACGCGATCGGTTCGCTGTTTCCCATTGATGCGGTACGCAGCCGCAAAAAACTCGAGGTACTCGACCACCGTCATGTCGTCATAGACACCAAAAAAGTCGGGCATATACCCCACCAACCGGCGGATTTCCTTGGGCTGCGTGTGCACGCTGTGACCACACACATAGGCCTCGCCCCAGGTCGGTTCCAGCAGCGTGGCGATAATCCGCATCGTGGTCGTCTTGCCCGCACCGTTGGGACCGATAAACCCGAACAAGTCTCCGGACTGGAGATCCAAATCGATCCCCTTGATCGCGAATGCGTCGCCATACTTCTTGGTTAAGTCAACTGTCTTGATCACGCGTGGTCTTCGCTTTCAATATAAATGGTTGCCATCACAGATGGACGGTTGCCCGAATAGGGCCCCCGCTTGTTGGGTTATCTTCGCTTCGCATTGATCGGCATCACCAACCGAATCAGCGAAAGAGTTTCGTCCACATGAATACTGTCGTCTTGTTCGCCCTGATTACGGATCTGCGTGACGGGACGTGCAAGTTTGCCGATCAATATGCAACGTTCGCTGGTCAACACATCGCTGAGATCCAAGAACGAGAGCACCTCGTGACGCAATCCCGTGTAACGCTCGGCCCCGACAACGTCATGAAACATCATCATCTCGGTGAGACGTTCCAGATTCGCGGTAGAGGAAGGGTCCCACGACTCGGTCTCGGTCGAGCTTTCGAGTGCTTTCTGGCGAGACAGCTGCCAGCGGAAATTCTTTTGACGTAGTGAATCGACCGACTCAATCTCCGTGCCCGCTGGAAATCGCGTCGGCAGCAGGTACAGCCAGTTACGATAGATCAGCATGCCGTTGAGCACATCGACCGAAAACGGATTCCTTAGCGAGCCTTCGAGCAGTTCGCTACCACTCCGCCGCCGCATCGACAAATCCTCGTCAACGTTGGCGACAAAACGCATCTGGCTGGCAATCGATTTACTACTACGCGGTGCAAAGGGGACCGCATCAAGTTGGCTCGTCAGTGCATTGGCTTGCGGACGAAACAAGACCTCGTAGCCTGGCAACCGAGCACTTTCGCCACTGACCTGGATCGCCCCAAACGAGCGTCCTGGGAAACCAAAGGGAAACGTCAGATTCGAATCGATGCTCTTGGACATCCCCTCAAACGCCGGACTCGCCGTAACCGCCAAATCGAGTTGGCGGGCATCGTGGGAATAGATCGTGTTCCATGTGAACATTTTGCCACGTCCACTCGCCGAATCAATGTCGACAATTTCGAAGCGATTGCTGTGCAAAGTCGACGTGGAAGAGCCAGCGAGTTTCGCTTGCTTCGTCGGATTCGTTGGATTCGTTGGATTCAAGGAACCAGTAGTCGCGGCGTCCGGCACCGAACGTGCCTGCAACACCAGCAGAACGGAAATTGCAATCACCATCAAAGGAAACGTCAGCCAACCCAACAGAGGTTTGCCCAACAAACGATTAACCAGGAAGTAATCGAGCGGCCCAATCAGAGCGATCAAGCCGAGCAAGATCAACGAGACCAGTGAAAACCCGAACCGTCGTTGGCTGTCGAATTGGTCCAAAGTGGACCGCATCTGGCCCGCCAAGTCGTCATACGCGGTCGAGCGATTGGTGTTGGTAAAGGGAGTGTCATCGGACTGTAAAACCGAGCCAGTCAAACTGAGCACCAGATCCAATCGTTGCGGCCAATCGACAAAAGGTTCGGCGTGCAAATCGGCGGCGATCACCGTCATCTTGCCAAGCCCAGCGATGTACTCCGCTGCAATCGGCGTACTAACTCGCCGGGTCGTCCGCCCCGTGATGATGACTTCGCCCACGCCTTTTGGCAGCTTCGCACCGACGAACGGGGTCAACGGGTTTTGGGTCGAGGTGAACGTTTCGATCGCCGAGGGATCCAATTCCACAACCGACCATTGCGCACCGGAGGGCAACGGCAGCAGATCAAGTAACCACGGCGCCGCCGATTCCAATTCCGGCAACGAGCCGCCGAGCATCAGCACGACCCGCCCTCCCGATTGCACCCAGTCGACGACGGCTTGTTGCTGTGCAGAACTTAGCGCGGCCAGCAGTTCCGCACCGCCTGCGCCGACCATGATCAAATCGACTCCGTCGTAACCCATCACCGAATCAGGAAGCTGATCTGCGGCAGTCGGTTGCGAAACGGCCACCGACGCATCTCGCTTCAAGATTTGGTTTTCACCTATTTGGTGAACGCCTAGTGGATCGCCAAAACTGACAATCCAAGGCATGCCGAGTGGTACCTGTGACGATTCGCGTGACGGCGCCCCGATTGGCGGGAATCGTGTGACGATTTTGGTTCCATCGGTCCGCTGGACGATCAACGGTGCGGCTTCGCTGCCAGGAATCGCATAGGTCCAAGCCGAGCCGTTCTTGTCTTGGACGGCAGGATCGTGGACGTAGCTCACCGACACCCCGTCGCCATCTTCGGTTTCGACCCGGGCAGGAGCCGTCTGCTCGCCGTCAAGCCGAATTCCGGTCCAGCATCCCACACGAAAAAGTCCATTGATTCCAATGATCACCTCGTTTGCAGGTGCAGTAGAATTTGTTTTGTCGGCGCGCGATGCCGTGTCCTGAGCGACGCCGAACCGCGGAGCGACGAGGAACGAGCACAGGCATCCGATGCAGAGCAACAGCCCCCAAGGCCGGATCATGTTCGATTGAATCATAGAATCGGAACTTAACTTGATTGGAATCACGGCTTTTCTGAATCGGGGCATTCACAGACCAAGCGGTGGCAACCGGGACAACCGTGCCCGTACTTGGCAACCAACGCCGCATTCAGGTCAATCTGAGCGACATTGGCGATCGTTGCCAGCCACGCGATCACGTCAGCAAACTCTTCGGCGAGATTTTCGCGATCGTTCCCCCGCAATGCGGACGATAACTCTCCCACCTCTTCCATCAACCACATAAAGGTGCCTTCGACGCCGCGAGCGACATCTTTCTCGTAGTACATCTGGTGGATGTGCTGCTGCAGATCGACGATCGAGAGCTCGCGTGCGGCAGAGTCAGTCGACTCGGGCCCCGACGACTCGGAGCCGGAGGATGAAGGAATTTCAGACAACTTAATGAAACCGTTTTGATGCGAGACGAGCGGAAACAGGAGCGATTCGTTCGTGGGAACGTGTGGGAACGTGTTCGTGGGCACCTTGTCCGGGCCCCTTGGGGGAAACGAGGTGCGATTGTAGCGGAAACAACCCAAAAGGTGAGGGAGCCCCCCATGTGCAAAAGGCGATCTTCGTGATCTCGAGCGAGCCGCGTTGACGATTTGATCGGAAAATTTCACAAAGCATCACCGGGATGACACTCGACGGCTGCACGGCCTAACCCCAAACAATTACAGTGTTAGAGGTGATTTGGTTCCGTCTCTTCCCTCATTTATTCACAGCCATTTCGTTGTCCGAGACTCCATTCCATCAATATCCGTTCTATACACCACGATTTTGGCACGGAATGAAGCCATTGGCGTGGTTCCGCTTGCTTCGCGAGGGCCGATTTCGCATCTCACCGAGCCGGGTGGGAATTGTCATCGGTGTCACGATTGCGACCCCCTTCAACACCATCATGGGGGGATTGCAAAAAATCATTTTTCGGCGGCGGTTGCGTGAAGCCGAGCTGCACGGCACCCCGGTTTTCATCATCGGCCATTGGCGGAGCGGGACGACGCTGCTTCACGAGTTGATGGTACGTGATGAACGTTTGAGCAGTCCCTCGACGTTCCAGTGTTTTGCCCCGGCTCATTTTTTGGCAACCGAGTGGTTTTTCCGACGGTTTGCCAATTGGTTGCTGCCGGGCAAACGACCGATGGACAACATGGCCGCCGGATGGGACCGCCCTCAAGAAGACGAATTTGCGTTACTGACGATGGGATTGCCGTCGCCTTATCGGCGAATCGCGTTTCCCAATGAAGGCCCCGTTGATATCGAGTATCTCAGCTTCGAAGGGGTCGAAGAAACGGCAATCGACCATTGGCTGAAATCGCTGCGTCGTTTTTTGCTGAACGTCAGCGTTGCGACCGGTCGCCCGCTGGTGATCAAGAGCCCGACGCATACCGGACGGATCGCCTACTTGGCACGCGAATTCCCCGAAGCCAAATTTATCCACATCTCTCGCGACCCTCGCTCGCTGTTTCCGTCGACTTGCCGGTTATGGAAAGGACTCGATGAAGTCCAAGCACTGCAAAAGCCAAATAACGAAGCGATCGAACCCTACGTTGTCGAGTGTCTGGAAAAGATGTACGAGGCATTTCACCAGCAACGCGAATCGGTCTCGCCCGACCGCTTGATCGACATTCGCTACGAAGACCTCACCGCCGATCCGGTGGGCACGCTGCGAACCATTTACCAAACGCTGCGACTGAGCGATTTTGATGCGGTCGAACCGACGATTCAGGCGTGGGCGGAAACCGAACACAAAGATTACAAAACCAACCAACACCAACTGGCGCCCGAAGCAGACGAATTGATTCGATCTCGCTGGGCTTCTTATTTTGAACGTTATGGCTATGTCTAACCTGCTTACGAATTTGCGTTTCGGCATTTCCGTTTTCTCGCTACTGATGGTGACAGTGGTCGTCTCGGGATGTAGCTCGAAAAAATCAGCGGAAAACGAAACGACGGAACCGAAATCTGCTGAAGAAGCCAGCGACATCAGTTCGAATTCCAGTTTCGAGCCGCAGCCTTACGAAGCTAACGCAGAACAGCTACTTGCTGCTCGACTCGATGAATCCGAGGCCTCTGCAGGCTGGATTCGCTTGTTCGACGGGCACACGCTGTTTGGCTGGGAAATCGCAGGCAACGCGAACTGGCGAATCGAAGACGGCACGATCACCGTCGACCAAGGCCAAGCGTCTCTACTGTGCACTTCGATTCCATGGCAAGACTATGAACTGACGCTTGAATTCAACGCGGACGCGCAGACCAACAGCGGTGTCTTTCTTCGCACGCCGCTTGAGATCGACGATCCCGCCACCGATTGTTACGAAGTCAACATCGCACCAGACGACAATCCCTACCCAACGGCCGGAGTGGTGAAACGCCAAAAGGTATCCGAGGACGCTCTGGAACAAACGTTTGGCGAGTGGCGAACAATGCACATCGAACTGATTGGCGACAAGCTGAAAATCAGTGTCGACGACAAATTGGCGTGCGAATACACCGACCCCGCACCGCTAGCCGCCGGACGCATCGGGCTGCAACACAACCATGGCCGCGTCGCGTTTCGCAACATTCGGCTTCGCCCGATCGGCCTCGAGTCGCTGCTGGACAAAGACCTTTCGCAGTGGAAAAAATATCCCGAGATGAAGGCCGAATACACGGTCAATGACGAGGGAGTGATGCAGGTCAAAGGGGGCAAAGGCCAAATCGAAACCAAGCAAAGCTATGACGACTTTGTTCTGCTGGCGGAATACAAACTTCCCAAACCTGAAATTAACTCGGGGATTTTCTTTCGCTGTATCCCCGGTCTCGAGATGATGGGATACGAGTGCCAACTGAGCAACGAGATGAAAGACGGATTGCCGCTGTCGCCTGCGGACTGTGGAACCGGCGGCATTTTCCGTCGTCAAGACGCCCGCGTTATCGCCGGCGAAGCGGGCAAATGGGCGACCGTCCTGCTGGTCGCTCACGACGCCAAGATGGCCGCCTGGGTCAACGGAGTTCAAGTCAGCAATTGGCAGGACGACCGTGAGCCCGACGAGAACCCTCGCAAGGGAAAACGGCTCGAGGCGGGCACGATCATGATCCAAGGTCACGATCCAAGCACCGAGGCCGAGCTTAAGAAAATCGAAATCGCAAGCTACGGTAAATAACGGTAGCGCCCGTGCCCGTCACTCGTCCGCATTGATTCTGAAGGCAGTGGAAAAGGCTAACCCTGGACCGCTAAAACTTTGGTGTTGATATCGGATATTGGAGCTGAGTTTTTCTTCCGGTCTACCGTGCAGCTACCTCTCCATCGACGAAGTCGGGGGAGAGGTCGAGCACGCCCTTTAGGCGTTGCTCGGGTGAGGGGGCGACCGCGCTATCGGCGAGCAACTCCGGTGCATACAACGTCATCGCCACCATCGACTTGCTCGGTCGGCCCCCTCACCCGAACGTCGCTGAAGGCTCCGTTCGACCTCTCCCCCAACAAAGTTGGTGGAGAGGTGGCAGAAAGCCAGCGCAACCAAAAAATCACAACAACACCAAAGTTTTAGCGGAGAAGGCTAACCCTAAATTCCGAACTCGCTTACGAATTGGGATTGCTGATGACCTTGCCATCGACGACATCTTCATCGATGTCGGCGTCTAACTCGGGGTCGTCGCTCCAATCTTCGCCGTCGACCAAACCTTCGTAGGGAACCATGTCCGGCTCACTCATCATCGTGACGATGTTGTAGTTGCCCTCACCGGCGTACGTTTGCAACTTCTCACGAATCTGTTGCTGGAACAGGACCGAATCGTACGGTCCGTTGACGTAGCGAGGCTTACCTTCTTGGTCACCAAACACAAACTCTTCGGTAAATTCGCTCTTATCGATGTCACCCCAGATGGGCTCGATCTTGCGATAGTCAGCATGCGGTTCAATTTTAAACTGCTCGGCGTACGCAATCGCGCCCTCAACAAGACTGCGAGCTTTCGCGGGCGAAGCGTCTCGCATCGGCTCGGACTCACTCATTTCTTCGACAATTCGACTTTGGTCTGCCGGGAAGCAAACAAACGCCGCGACGTTCTTGACGCCCATGCACAGTCCATCGATCAAGAACTTCACGATCGCAACGCGTCCATCACGCATTTTGCGGCTAATAAAAACCGACCCAAACTTGCTGTCGGGATTCATCAGCATGTCGCTAATCAAACAACGATCCACAGGCCCGCCCGCAGCCGCCTTGATCTGGCCCGCAAGTGACTGAAGTGAATTTTTTTCTCGTGCGATCTCTTTTCGCTTCGCGATTTCCTTGGAACGTTTCTTGGCAAGTTTCTTCTGACGTCGTTGTTCTTTGGTCGACATGGCTGCATGCTCCTTTTTCGCAGAGTGAAGAATGAACGGGTGAGAACACCATTCGATATTCAAACCCGATGGTTGTCGAGCGTACTATTTGGCACGCACTTCGGCGGCAAAGGCACGCAGCGGTTTCGGCAGTGGGAACTGGACCGATTCTTCGCGAATCTGTTTCACCTCGACCGTCGCGTCAAAATGCTCGACCAGCCAATCGATGGTCGCTTGCACGACCGATTCGGGTGCACTGGCTCCGGCAGTAATCAAGACGGTCGACGCGTTGCTGAAGTTCTTGATCGATAGATCCGCAGGGCCATCGATCAGATAGGCTGGCTTGCCATCGTCGGCCGCCAACTCACGCAGCCGCTGGCTATTGCTGCTGTTCTGGCTGCCCAACACGACGACCACATCGACATCGTCCGAAAGGATGCGAACCGCTTCCTGGCGATTCTGGGTGGCGTAGCAGATGTCGTCTTTCGGCGGACTTTCGATGTGAGGAAACCGCTCGCGTAACCGGCGAATCACTCGGTTAGCGTCGTCGACACTTAAAGTGGTCTGGGTCAGATAAGCGAGCTTGGACTCGTCTTTGACCTCTAGCTTATCAACGTCCTCTTCGTCCTCGACCAACAAGATGGCTTCGGGGGCCTCGCCCATCGTTCCGATCACTTCGTCGTGACCGTCATGCCCAATCAGGATGATCGTGTACCCCGCCTTGGCATACTTGATCGCTTCGAGATGCACCTTGGTGACCAACGGACAGGTGGCATCTAGTGCGTTCAAGTTGCGAGCCCGAGCCGCTTCACGCACTTGGGGCGACACCCCGTGTGCCGAAAACAGCAACACGCTACCCTCGGGTACCTCGTCGATCGTATTGACGAAAACGGCACCCTTGTCGCGAAACGTATTGACCACGTATTGGTTGTGAACAATTTCGTGATAGACGTAGACGGGAGGGCCAAATTTCTGCAGCGTCAAATCGAGAGAATCGATCGCCATATTTACGCCAGCACAAAAGCCACGCGGTGCTGCCAGAATGATCTTCATGGAATGCCAATAACGTCAGAAATATCGAAAAGGGTTCAGGGTTAGGGAGGCAAGTACGTTAGCGTTCTCGCCACCCCCTTTCTAATAATTGTCCCATCATGGCGACATCTGGAAACCCCTCTACAATCTGGCAGAGCCGAGATGGAGGAAAAGTGTTACCAAATCGCTTGTCCCAACCATGAATGCCCGTCCATTTCTACGACGACCCAATAGCGATATGAAAGGCGAATCTGTCAAACAAGCCGAGCGAGAATGTCGGCGGATCGCCCTTTCGCACTACGAAAATTTTTTGGTCGCCAGCGTGCTGCTGCCTCGCCGGCTGAAGCAACCCTTCTATAACGTCTACGCATTTTGCCGAACGGCCGACGATTTGGCTGACGAATCGGCGACTCCGGCACTAGCTCTAAACGCTCTTTCACAATGCCAAACGTCACTGGACGCCACGTTCGCCGGGAATCCTCCGGCAGGCATTTTCACGGCCTTGGCAAATACGATCGAGCAGTTTCGACTCGACAAACAGCCGTTTGACGATTTACTGGACGCGTTTCGCCAAGACCAACAGAAAACCCGCTATCAAACCACTCGCGAACTACTCGATTATTGTCGCCGCAGTGCCAATCCGGTGGGCCGGATCGTGCTGAAATTGGCAGCCGTCGACGCAGACGTGGCGGACCTGGAACGGTCAGACCAGATTTGCACGGGACTGCAACTCGCGAATTTCTGGCAAGATGTGGCCCGTGATTACGCGATTGGCCGAATCTACCTACCTCAATCCGAACTTCGGACGCTGGGGGTCAGTGAGGAGAGGTTTGCCGAAATGATCCAGCAGCGGTCGACTCTCCCCGAACTAAAGACTCTCATCCAAGCCGAATGCGACCGCGCCCAAACCTGTTTCGATCTTGGCGCGCCCCTTTGCGACCACGTTCCCAAATGGTTAGGCCGCAACCTGCGACTCTTTGTCGGCGGCGGCAGGGCGACGCTCGAGGCGATCCGTGCGATCGATTTCGACGTAATCCGGATCCGACCGCGAGTGAGCAAGGGAACTCAAGCCTGTTTGATACTGCGATCGCTGATCGGCCGATAGCAAACCGAATTTTATTCTGAATTGCCCGTGGTTACATTCTCGCTGTTTGCTTGGCCCCATCCCCCCAATCTCGGGCGAGGTTATCAGCAAGAAACTTCGGCGATTCAAGCGAAGTTTCGGCGGCCGGGCATCCCCCATCCCCTTGGCACCCGAGTATCATCATGGCATGAACGAGGAAATTTCCGTTGCCGCTAGCTACCGCTTCGCTCGTCGCATTTCGCGACGAAGCGGCAGCAACTTTTATCGTTCGTTCTGGCTGCTGCCACGAGGCAAACGTCAAGCAATGTGCTCGCTGTACGCCTTCGCGCGAATCACCGATGACATTGGGGATTGCGATGAACCCACAGCGATACGCGGGCGATGGCTCGAATGGTGGCGACAAACTATCGCGATCAATTTGATCAACGAAAACCAGCCTTCGACGATCGCATTACCCGAGGGGCCAATCGGCGAAGAACCGAAATGGGCCGCGCGATTACATCAACAAGCTCGAGAGATTCTGCCGGCGCTGCGACACGCCTCGACCCAATACCAGATTCCCTCGCGGTATCTGTTGGAGATCATTGACGGTGTATTGGCCGATCAACAAAAAACCCGCTTCGATACGTACGAACAACTCGAACATTACTGCTACCTCGTCGCCGCGGCAGTCGGGTTGGCCTGTTTGCATATTTGGGAATTTGAGGAACCTTTGCCGTATGAAGCCGCCGTCGACTGTGGATTGGCGTTTCAGTTGACCAACGTGCTCCGTGATGTGGTCGAAGATGCCAAACGCGGACGGATCTATTTGCCGCGTCAACATTACGAGCAGCACGGTTTGTGCGAAGATGACATTTTGACGCTCCGCCGCGACGATCGGTTGCGATGTTTAATCCAAGACGAGATCGAGCGAGCGAAACGGCTGTTCGATTCGGGATGGCGAGTCTGGGACAGCGTTCACCCCGATGGACGACCGATGTTTAGCATGATGTGGCGAACCTACCGGCGACTGCTGACGCGAATCGAGGAAGATCCAACTCGAATCGCAATACGCCGCATCACATTGTCTCAGAGCGATCGTATTGGGATCGTCTCACAACACTTCTGGCCCCCTAGTTTTCGCCGACTGCCTGTCCCGCCCGTCGAAGTCGGGCAATCACCGGGCCAAGCTGAGCCCAAAGAAACCACGCGGCCATGACGGCGAATCCGGAACGTCGACATGTCGTGATCGTGGGGGGCGGACTCGCCGGATTGGCGGCGGCCGAATGCATCGCCCGCACTCATCCCGAGCGATTCCGCGTCACGCTTCTCGAAGCCAAACGAACCGCAGGCGGCCGAGCGGGCTCGTTTACCGACCCTGTCACCGCCGAAACGGTTGACTATTGTCAACATGTTGCAATGGGCTGCTGCACCAATCTGCTGGGACTTCTCGCGCGTAACGGACTCTCCGCTGCGATGCGGCGATACAGCAACCTAACGTTCTTTCACCCCGACTTTTCACCCAGCGAATTCAGCCCCTCGCGATGGCTTCCCGCGCCGCTACACCTAGCAACGACAATTGGGAATTTGACGTACTTGGATCGCCAGCAAAAACGCGAGATTCGCCGAGGTCTGTGGAAACTGATTCGCACATCCTCGCGGCGACTCGATGACGTGGTCGCGTTGGACTGGCTCCGGTCCCAGGGACAAAGTGACCGAAGCATTCGCTCGTTCTGGGATGTTATTTTGACCAGTGCGTTGGGAGAACACAGTCAATACACGTCGATGGCAGCCGCTCGCAAAGTTTTTGTCGATGGTTTCGCGGCAGCCCGCGGCGCCTCGGACGTGCTCGTTCCTGACCGCCCGCTGAGGACGCTTGTCGGACGCGACCTTGTCGACGCCCTGGCAATACAAGGCGTCGAAACGCGATGCGGAACCGCGGTGCAAACGATCGAAACCCGACAAGGACAACTGCAATGCGTGCTCACACGCGATGGACAGCGGATCGAGGCCGACCACGTGATCATCGCGGTACCGTGGCATGCGATCGCCCGACTGCTCGGCGACGCGGCGGTCACCGCTGCCATTGCTGATCTCGAATCGTTTGCACGTATCCCAGCGTCACCGATCAGCGGAATTCACTTGTGGTTCGATCGAGCGATCACCACGCGGCCGCACGCGGTCTTGGTCGATTCATTAACGCAGTGGCTGTTTCGCCAGCCGTTTAGCACCGCCGGAACGATAAGTGGCAGGTTTTACGGTGGCGGAAGTCGTCAAGACGTTCGTTTTCCAGGCCGGTCGAAACTCTTGACGAGTTCCGCTACCGAAGCAAACTCCGAGCACTATTACCAAGTCGTGATTAGCGGATCGCATCCGATGAGCGGATCGTCCAAAGAGGAGATGGTCACGCAAGTGTTGTCCGAACTCACCGCCGTATTCCCAGCGACCGAGACAGCAACGCTACTGCGGCATCGCGTCGTGACTGATCCAAATTCGGTTTTTTCGATCCGCCCTGCGGTCGAGCGACTTCGTCCGCCCCCCTGCCCTGCCCCGACCGAATTGCCCTGGCTAGCCCTGGCGGGCGACTGGACACGCACCGGGTGGCCCGCGACGATGGAAGGCGCCGTGATCAGCGGCATCCAAGCTGCCAGCAGTGTCTTCGAAAATGCGGGGCTGCCGAGCGTTACTGCCGATCCGGGACTCAAACGTGGCTGGTTGGCCAACCGCATCATCGCTCCCTAAAAACCTTCGGAACAATTACTGACGCAGCGGAATTCATGCGTGAGTTTCGACCTGTTTGGCCATTCACGAAAGTCTTGACGACTTCCGCTACAGGTCATATTGCTTCTTATTTTTCCAACGGCCCTAAGCTCCGAGATCCGTGAACTTGTTTTCATCGCAATCCCCGATCGCCAAAACGTCTTACGGACTCGCTGGAATCGCGGCCTTGATGACCTTCATCTTGGCGATGCTAGGTCGTGTTTGGTGGTGCCAAATCGGTGACCTTTCTCCCTGGTCGTGGGATATTTGGACGAGCCATAATTCCCAGCACTTGATGGATCCTTATTCGCTTTCCCATCTCGAACATGGATTCGCACTGTGGGTGATCTTTCATTTGCTAGCAGGCAAGAAGGTCAGCCAATCTTCGATCCTCATTACGATTGCCGCCATCGAAGCAGTTTGGGAGATCACCGAGAACACGCCTTGGATGATCCAGCGTTACCGCGAGACCACCATCTCGCTGGATTACTTCGGCGATAGCATTTTGAATTCGGTTTCGGATTATGTGATGTGTGTGACCGGGACGCTGATTGCAATCGCGTCCCGCCATCGATTCGGCATTTGGCTCGCAGTGCTGGTGGTCACTTTGCTTGAAATCGCATCGCTCGTTTGGATCCGCGACAGCCTAGCACTAAACATCATCATGCTAGCATTTCCCATTGAAGCCATCCGTGTCTGGCAGTCGGCCGGAAAATAAATTTCCGAGTGACTTTGCTTTGTCATAATCCTCCGTGCTTGGCAGGAGACACGGCAGCAGAAGGCTAATTCTTGATTCGTAATTCCGAATTCAAATCAATAGATTGGATTCGAATTAGATAATTGTTATTGCCGCTAAATCTCTCAGCCGATATATCCCCTAGCAGATGATACCGCCATCACCTCCGATTAATGCATTCGTTGGGGGGCGATGACCTCGTTCCATCCCTTCCCTTGCAAAACAAAAATCGATGCACACTATTATCCTGCCTTACTTCTCGGAAGCAGAAATTGATCGCTACGAGCGGATTTTAGATCATATGCTTTCGATGGAAGCGCCGAAGTGTGAGTTTGAGTTTTTGCTATCAGCCAGTCCAAGGACAGAGCCGAGTGATCGGTTGATGCAATCGGCATCGCGAATCGCATCGGCTCGGCATTTACACTGTCCAACCCAGGTATTCGGTTATCCGTTTGGTGCAACCGCAATGTTTTGGGACAGCATGCGGGAAGTTGCTAGTGATCGTCATGGCACCGAAGGCTTTGCGCTTTGGATGGAATCGGACATGTGCCCGGTCACCGCGGATTGGCTCGACCGATTGGACGAGCAGTGGCGCTGCAGCGGCGATGTGTTGGTGATGGGATGCGAAGTCCCCGATGTGTACCACAATTGCCAATCAAAATTCCGCTTGTACAGCCCATTTCGTGCTCGCCCGATCAAGAAGAAGAAATGGATTTCCCGACACATCAACGGCGGTGCATGTTATCGTCGTGACTTAGTTCATCAAGTCAGCCACGAGTATCAGGATGGCATCTTTGACGTCCGTCTCGGTGACCTGCTCCGCGAACAAGGTGGCTACAGCAGCACCCCTGCGATCGCTTTCTCCACCCTCGACCGACTCGACAAAGACCTCCGCGATCCCGACAAGGTATTGCTGCATGGTTACCTGCAAGACAAAGATTCGTTTTTGACGGCTTGCATCACGGGTGAAGCCGTTTCGCCCCCGCCGCCCACCGAGCGACGCGTCTTTTTCGGCAGATTCACGGTACGAGCCAAAGCCCATCCGAGCGAGCCGATGCTCGCCGCGATTTTGAAGGCCAAAGATCCCGAACTGCCCGCCCTCAAGATTGTCGAACGATTGCCCCAATCGCGAACCGAGACGGCCACCGCATCCGTTTCATCCAGCAACACCTCGCTGCAAGCCAAAGCGGCTTAGTGCATCGCGACGATGTTTACCGAAACCGCTCTCTGCAATCCTTCACTGCCTCGCCTCTCCCTGACCCAACTCTCAACTGAATTGGCATGAAAAATCTATTCCGAGCGGTGCGTCTGGTCGCCCAGTACCGTTGGTCCGTCGTGATGGCCACGATCTGCTCGCTCTTGATCGCGTTGACGTGGGGCAGCAATCTCGCGGCCGTCTATCCTTTTGTCGAGGTGATCTTTGATGGCCAAACGGTATCCTCTTGGTCAACTCAGCAGACGGCGCAGCTGAAATCCGAACTGGCCGAATTGGGCGAACCTCTGGCTGCCAATCCAGAGCTGACACCGCAAGACAACGTCGCGGGCGACAACGCCCCCACGACCGTTGCAGCAGTCGCCTCGGCAGACGTATCGAACTTGGAAGCGGCCGCTCGTCGTGAATCGATCCAGCAACGTCTACGACTGCACGAAGCAGCGCAGCCATGGATCGACGCCTACGCCCCAACGACTCCATTTGGAACATTAGCTGCCGTCGTCGCGTTTGTCATTTCGATGACGGTGATCCGCTGCGTGCTTTTAGGCATGAACATGGTCTTGGTGACGCGAGTCTCTCAAGGAGTGGTGTTCCGACTACAAAACGAATTGTTTCGCGCGTTGCTTTCAAGCGACTTGGCCGAACTGAACCGTCATGGCACCGGCGCGTTGGCAAGCCGGGTGAATTACGAAACAACCCACATCGGCAGCACGGTACAAACATTGATCGGCCGTTTGTTACGTGAACCGCTCAAATTGGCGACCTGCGTCGCGGGTGCTGCCCTGGTCAATTGGCGACTGTTGATTGTGTCATTATTGGTTTGTCCCGCAGCCATGCTCGTACTGATGCGAATCAATCAATCGATCAAACAAACCACACTGCGAGCGATGGAAGGGTCGGCGGGGCTGATGAACCAATTGGTCCAATCGCTGACCTATGTCAAAGCCATCAAATCGCATAACACCGAGGCTCCCGAACGTCGCGCCGTGCGTGAAACGGCCGCCAAACTGTACCAACAACAAGTCCGTATTACTTGGTATGACGCGTTGTTGCGTGGCAACAATGAAGTGCTCGGTACCGGAGTCGTTTGTCTGTCACTGCTCGCTGGCGGCTACCTTGTGCTCGGAGAGCAAACCCATATTTTTGGCATCCGAATGTCAGGCAGCCAAATGACGTTCAGCACGTTGGTGTTGTTCTACGGTCTGCTGTTAGGGGCCACCGACCCGCTGCGAAAACTCGGCGGCGTGCACATGAATATTCGACTCGGTGCACTTGCTGCGGATCGTTTGTACGCACACCTCGATTGCCCGCGGAAAATCGAAGAACCTAAACATCCTCACGTGCTGCCCAGCGGTCCGGTTGACCTGAGTTTCCGAAACATCAGCTTTGGTTATCGCAGTGACCAAACCGTGCTCGATGGAATCAATGTCGATATCCACGCAGGCGAGCACATCGCGATTGTCGGAGCCAACGGGTCGGGCAAGAGCACGATGATGGACCTGCTGCCGCGTTTCTACGATCCCCGCGAGGGCGAAGTCCTACTGAATGGCATTTCGCTAAAAGAGTACTCCGTTCGCGACCTTCGCCGGTATGTGACCGTGGTCAGCCAACAAGCTGCATTGTTTGATGACACCGTTGCGAAAAACATCGCCTATGGCTGTGGTGCGGTCGATCCTGAACGCATTCGCCAAGCCGCTGAACAATCACATGCGCTGTCGTTCATCGAAGCGTTGCCCAACGGTTTTGACACCAAAATCGGCGAACATGGCAACCAACTCTCGGGCGGACAACGGCAACGATTGACGTTGGCACGTGCTATCCTTCGCGACTCACCCCTGATCGTCCTGGATGAAGCCACCAGCCAAATCGACCCCGAAAGTGAGCGACTGATCCACGAAGCGTTGGAGTCGTTCCTACAAGGCCGAACGGCACTGATGATCACTCACCGTCTATCGACGCTGACGTTGGCAGATCGCATCATCGTAATGGAACAAGGCAAGATCACCGCGACGGGCACCCACGACGAACTGATCCGTACTTCCGAAGCCTACCGGACGCTGCATCAGAAGCAAGAGATTGCCATCAAGTCGATTGCCGCTTGACCCCCATCCGTGAGAGTCCCCTATCGGAATCTCACGAACGGATGTGATCTACGAACCGACGTGATCGACAGGCAGCGAAGTAATCTAGAAACCGCAGCGTGGCGAGCGGCTCAATCACTTCACTCGGCCCTGTCAAAAAAACCGTAGCGGAAGTCGTGCGTGACGCTCGGCAGCATGGCATAAACCGATTCGCTAGCCATTGATCCGCGTTCGCAGATCCGCCACCACGTCGTCGATCTTGACACGAGTTTGCTCCAACGTGTCACGATCACGAATCGTGACCGTTCGATCGGTCAAAGTATCGGTATCAACCGTGATACAGTAGGGCGTGCCCGCTTCGTCTTGCCGACGATAGCGTCGTCCGACCGCTCCTTTTTCATCGTAGAACACGTTCATGTGCCGCTTCAGTTCACCGTAAATTTCGTGAGCCACTTCGGGCATGCCATCTTTTTTCACGAGCGGAAAAACAGCCGCTTTGATCGGAGCCAAGCGAGGATGCAGCTTCATCACTGTCCGTGTTTGCATCTTGCCATTCTCGTCCGGCGCCTCGTCTTCGGTATAGGCTTCGCAAAGGAACGCCAATGCGCCACGGTCCGCACCGGCAGAGGGCTCGACCACATGCGGCACGAACTTCTCGTTTGTCGCTTCGTCACGGTAGGTTAGATCGCGACCGCTGCCACGATACTTGGGTTTGCCATCCTCGCCCAACTCGACTTGCATCGGACGCGTCGACGGATCGAGTTTGCCTTCCATGTGGCTACGCAAATCAAAGTCGCCACGGTGAGCGATTCCTTCCAATTCGCCGTATTCGCCTTCGGGCAGGAACGGAAACGCATATTCAATGTCGGCCGTGCCAACGCTGTAATGTGCCAACTCTTCCTGATGATGCTCGCGCATGATTAGCGATTCATCCGATAGCCCCAGCTCCTTGTACCACGCTAAACGGCGATCACGCCAATAGCGGTACCACTCCTGAGACTGGTCTGGGTGACAGAAAAATTCGATCTCCATCTGCTCGAATTCACGCGAGCGGAAAGTAAAGTTTCGCGGGGTAATCTCGTTTCGAAAACTCTTGCCGACCTGGCCAATCCCAAACGGCAGTCCGACGCGGCTGCTGTCGAGCACGTTTTTGAAATTGACGAAAATCCCTTGCGCAGTCTCGGGACGCAAAAACGTGGTGTCGTCTTCCCCCCCCAACGCGCCGAGCGTCGTTTTGAACATCAAGTTAAATTCGCGAGGCTCGGTTAACGTGTCCAAGCTCTTCGCATCGGGCGCCAAAACGTTCTCGGTCGAATCCAGCTTGTCGAGCGTAAGCGATTCATTGCCCACGGTAATCTTGTCAGCGTCTTTGTTGCGAAGCTTGAAAAACTTCATGCCGCGGCGACGGACTTCGTCGAGCTCCTGCTCGGCTTCGGCCATCGTCGTGACAAAAACTTTCTTGTCTTGATACTCGACCCAGCGGCCACGAATCTGATCAAACCGATACCGTTTCTTGGATTCGCGGCAATCGACCATGTGATCATGAAACAGATCGTAGTGACCGCTACACTTCCAAACTTGGGGGTGCATGATGATCGTGCTATCGAGCCCCACCATTTCGAAGGCCCTCGGGGCCGACTCGGGCTTCACCAATTCGTTGTGGCCGCTGATCATGTCGTGCCACCACGCGTCTTTGAGGTTTCGCTTTAGCTCGACGCCCAGCGGACCATAATCCCAAAACCCTTGGATACCACCATAAATCTCGCTGGATTGAAACAAGTAGCCACGTCGCTTGCACAACGACACGATTTTTTCCATCGACTTCATGATGCGTTTTACAGGGGAAAGAGGAAGGGGATCCGATTGAAACGAATCGCCAATCGTATGCCTTTTTCCTGGTTTCGACGAGAGTGGACAAAGCAAGCGGGACGTGCTTTGCTAAATCCGATCGCCAACCAACCCCTTTGAGCCAGCCAAAACCGCCAAACGAGCCACACCAAGCTGCACATCGCGACTGGGTGCGACTGGGTGCGACTGGGTGACAGCCATTAGCGGAAAAGGCGATGTCCGGCGCGGCAGAGTGCGTCCGGTCTTAAGAAGATTCCCCTCAGCAGCCCGCCGATTTAGCGACGGATAAAACCGCTGTCATACCCCACCGGCGAGGCGATCTGGGTAGCACCGCCTTGGGTGACGGGAATAGGTGCCGCGTTTAGATGCTGGCTGAGCGAGGCGATTCGCTCGGCGGCGGCCGGTTGCATGTTGTTCAGTGCCAAGCTGCGCTGGTAATTCTGCAAAGCCTGCTGCAGATCGCCCGATTTTTCACGCAGACGTCCTAACGCTAGCCATGCGCGAGCGTTGTTGGCATCCAATTGAACGGAATCTTCGAGATATTTTAGGGCCGTTTGGGGTTCGCCATACTCTTCGTACAGGCGAGCCAGTTCGATCCGCGGTTCGGCAAAGGTCGGATTCTGGGCTGCCCAATTCTTTAGCAGGGCAAACGCACGATCAGCGCGTCCGGTGTCGACCAACAGCACGCCGAGACCGCGGTGGCAATCGACGTGATTAGGGTCGTAATCGAGACATTGGTTGTACAACGCTTCCGCCTGCTGGATCAATTCGCTTTCCCCACGCTGGTTCCCCAGCCGATGGGTGGTAGCCGCCAAATTGTAGTAACCGTCGGCATTATTTGGGTCGGTTTCGATGACCTGCTGGAACTGCTGCAGTGCCGCTGTGTACTGGCCCTGCTCGTAAAGCCGGGCTCCCTGAGCGTTTTTACCACTGGCGGCCCACTGACAACCTGAACAGGCGAACAGTGAGATCGTGACCCACGATGCGAGCGAACTGCAACGGCGAAAAGTGCGGGCTGCAGAGGCGACAGGATACGTTTGTCCAGTCATGAGATAAGTCATCCTGACGGGGGAGCGAAGCGATGTTCGGCGGCCATGCCCCGATAACCCCTCCAATTACGGTCGATTTTTGGAATTACGGTGCGAATTATGTCGGACGTTAGCAACGCAAGGATTCACAAGGCAATAGCGGAACTTTCGGTTCTAACGAATCGTCCAACAACGCCGCCGATCGAGAGAATCAGAGGTACGGTTAAAAGACCTCAAACCTGATCTAAACCCCGTACAGCAGACGATTTTCGTTGCTTGACGCTAAACCACAACTAGAATTCAGAACAGGCTCTGCGTACAGACACCCCAGTTCACCCAATTTACCCACAGCACGCATTTAAACTTTTTTGTAAGTCGAACCTCGCTCTGACCCGGGCGAGAACGATCGGCTTACAGCCCCAAGTCGTGGCTCCGAACCGAACCGTGACGCACCCTGTGCCAAAAGTTGGAAAGCTTTTCGCAGATTCCCAAAACACATTTTTGCCATTGCCATTGGCACTGAATAAGAGGCTGTTTGATGACCAACCGTAAATCGAGTGTTCGAGACGGTATCGAGAAAAAAGTTCGCAACTTGTCGGATCGATTGCGCATGAAGCGTCGTCGCAAGGAGCGTCGTTTGCTCTCCGAGACGCTGGAAACGCGTCAATTACTTGCGGGCCCTGAGTTGATCGGTGTGCAGAGTAACGAAGGGGATCTGTTTCGGGACTTCGAGACTCAGATCACCAATACGCTGCCAACGAGCGTGCCGGAATTGAACGTTTCGCCTCGCGAATTGGTGTTCCGGTTCAATGACGACGCGGTGATTTCGCCTGAAAGTCTGCAGGGAATCACGATCACTCGCGCCGGCAGCGATGGTTTCTTTGAAGCCGCCAACGCTACCACCGATTTGGGAACCAACGGCTCGGTCTTGGTCGAATTCCGCTCGCAAACCACGGGTGCTGCTGGAAACGGCACTCAAATCGTGTTTGCGACGAGCGATCGGGGCCCCAATGGCTTACCCGTCATCACCTCGGTCAACGCATCGGGCATTCAGCCGGTGATCACGCTGAATTTGAACAGCGCCACCGGTCGCCCCGCTACCGTTGCGGACTTGGTCAACGCGGTGAACAACACCGCCTCGGTGAACCAATTCATCAGCGTTCAACAGGTCAGCGGCGCCTCGCTAGCAAAAGTGGGTCTAAGCGTTGACACCAGCCGCAGCTTGACGCTGACCGGGGCCAACGCCGCGCAAGCGCTGAGCGATTTGGGCACCAACGGAGCGGTCCGCGTCCGCTTGACTGCGACAGAAACCGGTTCCGCGGGAACGGGCACGCAAGTGATCGTCAAACAGCGAAACTTTGGCGGTTCCGCCTTGCCGCTGGTATTGGTCAGCGGAAACACGGTCGAGCTACAAGTCAACTCGACGCCTGGTTTCGAGACGACGATCGATCAATTTTTGCTCGCGATTAACAGCAATGAAGAAGCGTCACGTTTGGTGACCGGGTCGCTCGAATTTGGCAACGGCTCGACGTTGATGGGCAACCGCACTCCGACCTTTTCACCGCTCGTGCTTAGCGGTGCCAGCGATTCGGTGATCCAACCGGGTTACGTTGGTCTTGGCGATTCACCGCGTGAAGTGGTTTTCCGTTTTGCCGAAACGCTTCCTGACGATACCTACCGGATCGACATCAATGCCGCCGGCGCACTTGGATTGCGCAACGAAGATGGCGAATACTTTAACGATGGCATCAGCGTTAGCGGTCAGTTCACCGTCAACGTTGGTCCCAAGGTCCTGGCCGTGGTTCCTCAACCAGTCACTCGGTCGGCCAACGGAACGCTCACCTCGGCGCCCAACGTGATCGAGGTTCACGTGGATGGCGGCGATGTCAACGTCGCGACACTGGAACGTGAAGACCTGTACCGTCTGATCTACACACGAGACACGTTGACCAGCAGCGACGATTTCGAAATGGCTCCGACGTCGGCGGTCTACAATTCGTTGACCAAGGTCGTCCGTCTAGAATTCCCGAGTGCACTGTCACGGGTCGTCGACCCGCTTGGTAATGGCAGCACCTTTATTAAGGGTGCGGCGCGTTTGCGAATCGGTTCAAGCGAACCGATCAAGATCATGCCAACGCAAGTTCCAATCAACTCGGATCCTGCGGACAATTTCTCCAATGCGTTGAACCTGAACAACACTTGGACGATCAGCAGCAATCCCAACGCAGGCATTCAATCGGCACGTTTGACCAGCGAGATTCGCAACACCAGCAGCTACGGATTGAACCTTCCAGGCGAAGGCGTTCCGGGGACACGCAATTTGCGTCCGGACGATCCATCGCGACTTGACCGCACCATTCCGCTGGACGTGTTTCGCCGTGGAGCGGATTCCGAAGACGGCATCGCGGTGTTCCAATACAACTTCGTCAACAGTTGGTTGGGTGACGATCCGACAAAAGCCGGTATCGATGAAACGCGTGAATATTTCAACCTGATCACCGAACAACAGAAGGCGCGCGTTCGCGAAGTGCTGTCGCTGTTTAGCGAATATCTCGGCGTTCAATTCGTGGAAACCAACGGTGGTTTGACCGAAGCATCCTCCTTCTCGATCGCAGTGGGCGAACTGTACGGCGCAGACCCTCGCGTTAACAGTGCGACCGCGATCCGCAACCCCGATGGCACGGTGCAGACGACCGGCCCCGAAGCGGTCGTGGTGGCAACCCGTGACCGCAACGTCGACGGCATTGACGACCTTGTGGTATTGGACTTTCAAGACTTTGATCAATCGACCGACGATCAACTTGGCGGCGAATTCTTTCGAGGTGCATTCCTTGCCGTTGGACAATTGCTCGGCTATGGCTATGCCGATCACCTGCCCCAACCGGTAACGCAAAGCACCGAATCGGTACTCAATCCGGGCACCGACAACGAACCTGCATTCCCGAGCGTTGCCGACATTGTCAACGGACAATTCTTGTACCGCCCCGAGAGCAACGACATTGACGTGTATCAATTCACGTTGAATCAGCCAGGCAAAGTCAGCATCGAAACGATTGCCGAACGACTGCCAAGTGCAAGCTTGTTGAACACCGCGCTGCGTTTGTACAAACGCGACAGCATCACCGGCAAGTTCACCGAGGTGGCCGCGAACGACGACTACTTTAGTGATGATTCGCTGATCGAATTGGACTTGGAAAGAGGCACCTACGCGATTGGTGTCAGCGCTTCGGGCAATACGACCTATGATCCTGCAACCCCTGGCAGCGGATTTGGCGGCAAGAGCGAAGGCACGTACGAATTATCGCTATCGTTCCGCGCCAAAGAAGCGGACGGCATCAAGGACAATTCTGGCAATTCGCTCGATGGAGACCTGGATGGCAACCCGGGCGGACTATTCAACTTCTGGTTTGTGCCTAACGACCCGAACACGACGTTATTCGTTGACAAAGCGGCGACCAATCCCGACCTCAGCCGGGCGACTCCGAATCCGTATCTGAACTTGAAAGATGCCTTGGCGGCGGCCTTGCCGGGCGACACGATTCGTGTTGTCGGCAACGGCGGTGTCGATGGCGACGTCAGCACGTTGGAGGACAACTTTGCCTACCAAATCGGAAAAGACAATCGCGGGATCTCGCTTGCTGATGGCGATTCGATTGTCGTTCCCAAAGGCGTCAACCTCGTTATTGATGCGGGTGCCGTCTTCAAGATGCGACGCAGCCAAGTCTCGGTAGGCAGCACTGCACCGCTTGTCGATCAAAGCGAATCTTCGCTACAGATTTTGGGCACGCCAACATTGATCGGATCCAATGGACGGATCATCACCGACGCCAATGGGGTTGCGATCCCAGGCAGCGTGGTCTTCACCAGCTTCAATGACAACTTGGACCCAGACGTCCCCGACAGTGCGTCCAAGGGTGATTGGGGCGGGATCGATTTCCGCGGCGACATCGACTCTGCTGACGAGTCACGTAAATTCCTCGAAGATGAAGGCATCTTCCTCAACCACATCCAGTACGCCGATCTGCGTTACGGTGGCGGACAAGTGTCACTGAATGGTCGCCAAACGGTCATCAGTCCAATCGACATGGCAGTGACACGTCCGACGATCATCAACAGCAGCATCAGCGTGTCGGCCGACGCGGCGATGGCAGCCACCCCCGATACGTTTGCCGAGTCACGATTCATGACTTCGTCGGCAAGCGGCCCCGTGTTTACACCGGACTACTCGCGAGTCGGGCCTCACATTCGCGGCAACCAACTCGACGACAACACCATCAACGGTTTGTTTGTTCGCGTCGCCACGCGAACCGGCGGCCAGTTGCAACCGCTGACTGTCGGCGCTCGGCTTGACGACACCGACATCGTTCATGTTTTAACGGAAAACCTACAAATCACCGGTTCGGCTGGCGGTTTGGTCCAAACCGTTGACGCCCCGGTCAGCTTGCTCATCCGCGCTTCGTCAACGGACACCGCAGGCGAACCGCTCGAAGGCAATATGGTTGCCGGATCGTATCGCTACCGCATGACATTCGCCACGTCTGGCGGAGTTGAAAGTGATGCGAGCCAGCCCACGGCGGCGTTTACGTTGCAAGACGATGGCGCGTTGCAATTGACGGGTTTACCAACCGTGCCTGCATCGTCAACGTTCACATCACGACGACTTTATCGTGCGACCGTTCAAGCCGATGGCAGTGACGGGCCCTACTTGTTGGTCGCCAGCTTGAATGCGAGCGATACTGCGTTTATCGATACGGCACTGGCAGGCAGCACCGCACTTTCGGCAACCACGGGCCAACGCACGGCGCGTCCCGATGCAGGGCTAACCGTCGATCCCGGCACGATCATCAAACTCGATGGTGCTCGCATCGACGTGACCTTTGGCGCCCATTTCTATGCCGAAGGCACCGCCGAACGCCCCGTCATCATGACTAGTTTGGCCGACAACCGCTACGGTGCCGGCGGAACGTTTGACACCAACAGCACGAACACCACCGACGCGCTCAGCCATGGCGATTGGGCGGGACTTTATGTCGGCTTCGGCGGTGCAGCGTCGATCGATCACGCCGTGATCGCAGGTGGCGGTGGTATCTCTCGTATCCCTGGTGGATTCGCCAGTTTCAATGCCATCGAAGTTCACCAAGGCGAACTGCGTGTGGCGAACAGCCGCTTTGAAATGAACGATGACGGACGGGAAGTCGTCAATGTCGATGATCCCGACCGCGGAGGCCGTAGCGACAACGCGAGCGGCACCATCTTTGTTCGCGCCGCACAACCGGTCATTGCCAACAACACGTTTATCGGTGGCTATGGACCTGTCGGTACCTTCGACGTCAACAGTTTCTCGTTCAACGAAGTCACCGATGCTGGCCGCAGCACCGGTCGGATCGACATGATTCGGTCCACGGGCAATAGCGGTCCGCTGATCCAAGGCAACCGCTTGGCACAAGACGAAGACCTTCCGGACACTGTTGATCGTTTCGGCCTAAACGGCATCGAAGTCCGCGGCGGTGCCGTGTCGACCGAAGTCGTGCTAGACGACGTCGATATTGTCCACATCGTTCGTGACACGATCGAAATCCCGAACCAACACATCTACGGTGGCATGCGTCTGGAAAGTGACGCACGTGGAAGCCTGGTCGTGAAGTTTGAAGGTGCCACTGCCGGCATCGTGGCGGGTGGAAATCTGCAAACATCCGAAGATCAGTTCCAGGACATTGCCGACCGTATCGGCGGCAGCTTGCAAGTCGTGGGCCATCCCGATTTCCCCGTCGTGTTGACCGCGTTGGTCGACGATACGATTGGTGCTGGATTCCGACCTGATGGCAGCCCTTCGGTGGACACCGATGCCAATGGGATTCGCCAATCGATCCTGTCGTCTCAAACCACAACAACAGCGACGCCTCCGGGGCTTCCCGTTGGCCCTGAGTACGACCGCACCGATCGCGAAGTCGACAATGGCACTCGCATCGACAACGACATTGACCCGAACGTCATTGGATTCTTCGAGGGCACCGTTACCGATGGCAACGAGGTCACGAACATCTCGGTCACGGGAATCGATCAAGCGACTGCAACTCGGTTGCAACAACAGAACTACGGTTTCCTCGAAACCACTATCGTTGACATTGACTATCCGTTGGGATCTTTTTTAATCCCGTTGGCTGACACAACTCTCCGGCTAAGTCAAACGACGATCACACGACCAGCGACCCTGATCTCGAGCGACACGGTTATTAGCGAGGGCACGTTCAACATGTCCAGTAACCCTAACGATCCGCGTCCCGTGAACTGGGTTGCCACGACGTTCTTCTTGGACAACCGTGCAGTTATGTACACGGCGGTCGAGTTTTTCACGCCCGACAATCAAGATTTCGGTGCCAATATCCAAGTCATCAACTATCTCGACGCAGACGTCGGCAATGGCAACACGGATACGCTTTACAGTGTTGGCGTTCCCGGGGAACAAGATTTCCGCGCGATGACAATCAACGGGCAAAACCGCGTTGGTTTCAGCCATGGTGGTATATACGTCAACGACGGAACGAACCAGTTCAACGCGACCTACGATGGCTGGATGGCCGACGATGCGGCTCGCTTGCTAACTGCGGTTGATACGGAAAACACCAACTTCACCGTGTTGGGTGACATCGACCAAGCGTTGACCGCGCAGGCCAACGATCCGTTGTTCCCCAACGCCACCGCTGCGTTTGGCATTGGCGACATCGGAACCAGTTTCGCGTGGACACTCGACTCGGCTCAGGACCGAGCCAAAGTAACCAGTTTCATCGAATGGATTCCAAGTGACCCGGCGAACCCGTTTGTGGTCCAATTGCCGCTGAATATCGAAGGCAGTGGCGACTGGGACGGCATTACGATTCGCGAAGCGGCTGCTGACCGCAACGTTTCAATCACCACCGAAAACGAGCCACGCAACGTGGGCGTTTCGGATACCAACCCGACTCCGGGTCAGTCTCAGTTCCTCGGCGAACTCGCCCCGAACCAAACTTCGGGCGACGAGAATCGCCGGCTTGGATTTATCGTTGACGGTTCGATCAGCCAAGCCAGTGATATCGACGTCTATTCGTTCATCGGTGAAGCGGGAACGCAAGTTTGGTTGGACATCGACCGAACCGATATGCGACTCGATACGATCATCGAACTGATCGATGCGAACGGCAACACGTTGGTGTTGTCGGACAACTCGATGGCCGAGTCCTTGGGGACTCAAAACCGCTTGGTGGCTCCGGATGGTCGATTCCCAGCGGCCAATGCTCGCTCGCTGAACCTGATCTCTGCCAACGACCCGAACATCACCACGCAAGATCACCAAGATTTGTTTTCGACGAATCCACGCGATGCAGGAATGCGACTGATTTTGCCGGGTGAAGCAGGACAACGAAACCTGTATCACGTGCGAGTGCGAAGCAGCAGCGTCGAATCGGGATCGAATCAATCCTTGGTCGTCTCGGGCCAATCGGCTGCGTCGGTGCCATCGAGCCTGCGTCGCGGATTGACATCGGGCTCGTATCAAATGCAAATCCGTTTGCAAGAAGTGGACGAGCATGCGGGAACCCAGGTCCGCTTTAGCGATGTGCGATTCGCGGTCAACGGCATCCAAGTGATCGGCGGCCCGATCCACAGCCCACTGGCTGGGGACGAATACGAACTGGATACGGCAAACGACACCTTAAGTGCAGCCCAACGTCTCGGTCTGTACTCGGTCGCCATCGACGACCAAAACCTAGTGGATGCGAATGGCAATCCAATTCTCGATGCCAATGGCAACCCCATCGCTGCTCGCAACAACGGACCGCTGTCGAGCGACCGATTGTCCAAGACCATCGGGGGTGTAATTGACAGTTTGACCGATGTGGATTGGTACGAGTTCGACATCAAGTACGAAAACTTGACTCGCGATAATGCCGCGTTGTACCTTGCCACCGCATTTGACCTCGATTACGCCGACGGTTTGGCACGAACGGACACCGCGATCTATGTGTTCAACCAAGCGGGTGAATTGGTGCTGATCGGCACCGACAGCAACATTGCTGACGACCAACCGCTTGGCAGTGCCAATGCGGAAGATTTGTCACGCGGATCCTTCGGAACGGGCGACCCCTTCATCGGATCGGCTGAATTGTCCGAAGGCATCTACTATGTTGCCGTTTCGAATCAGCAACGTGTTCCACAACCGATGGATCAATTCTTTGATCCCAACTCGACCAACCCGCTATTGCGTTTGGAGCCAATTGATTCGGTGCGGCGAGTTGTCGAAGAACACTTCGAGGCCATTCCGGTCAGTGGTACTGCGTCGACTCCACAGTTCCCGGTTCTGTTCGACCAAAATTCGATCATCGACTACACGTTCGATGACGTCATGCTGTACGTCAACACCGGCAGCGGACTGTTCTTGGTCAACCCGTACACCGGAGCGGCGTACACGTCGTCGACTCAGGGCGGCGGGTTCCTTGGCAACTTCGGAGACGAAGTTCGCGACGTGGCCTTCGGAAGCAACGGCGAACTGTTTGCCTACACCGGATTCAGCAATCGCCAGCCCGCCGACAACGCATGGGCTTACTACAGCATCGACACGGCGACGGCAGCACTCGGCACCCCGATTACGGTCGGGGGTGGCATTACCACGCATCACTTGAGCAGTCCACCGCCTGTCATTCAGCCCGGGCAATTTGCGGACTTGAACGTCGCAAGTGACGATGGTTTGGAAGTCGAAGCGATCACGATTCGCGAATTCCTTAATGCCGAGACCGGTTTCTTGGTGGGCAATCGTCCGTTCCCACAGAACGGTTTGGCCTACACGACAAACATTCTGTATGGATTCAACGAGAACACCGGCTTAATCAACGGCGGAAACTTTAATCTCGACCGCAACATTCCGGGTGCGGGTACAAGTCGACGCGAAATCGGGCAAATCGACACTGCGGCTCCGACCGGTGCTCGACCGCTGCAACTTGGTTTTACAGCCGCGACGGAAGTGAACTCAGCAGGAATTGCCACGCAAAGCCTGTTCGACGGCGACCGATTTACCTTGACCAATCAAGTTGAAACCGTCACGTTCGAGTTCGACCAAGGCTTCACGCTCAGCATCGACAATTCGCCGCTGACCAATCCTGACGGTACTCCGGGCAATCCGCGGACGATTCCGTTTGGTGACACAGTCTTGATCAAATTGCCAGGCCAAGTCGCCAAGGTATTCGAATTCGTCAGCGATCCGGCGAACGTGACTGGAACCAACATTCCCGTTGTGATTTCGGCCAACCTCGGCCCCGAGGCGTTGATCGAACGATTGGCGTCGGCGATTCGCGGTGCTGGCGTATCGGTTTCAGCGGCCGGAACCCAGTTGTCGGTTCCTAACGCGGAAACGGTCACGATCCAAACCAACCCGCTTACGACCTCCACCAGCCTCGTTCTCAGCGGAACCCCAGGGGTTGAAAGCGGTAACTTCCGTATCCCGTTGTTCCCGACCGACACGGCCGGAGTGGTGGCACAACGTATTGTCAATGCAGTCGACCAAGCCAACGCGGCAGGCGACCTACCCAACGTCAATGCATTCATTGACGCCGGAGCCAGCGACGCTCACTCGGTTCGTATCGTCGGTGGATTCATCGGCGACCCCGTCGGCAGTGCAGCAAGTTTGCCAACGGGCAATTTGACTGCGGGCGGCTTGCCAACCGGCGGGACGGTGACCGGTGTCGAATTGGTCAACAACAATCTGTATGCGATTACCGACACTGGGGGCTTGTTCGTTGTTTCATCAGGCGAACTCGCTTCGGCGGTCGGAAACCGCACCGTGGGAAGCTACGTCCTCTCAGCGACCGACTTGGTCGGCATCAACTTCACCGGTCTGCGTGCAGGCCCCGCCAGTGTTGAAGATGGCGAACTGCGTCAGATCTTGTTCGGTGTGACTGGCGGCGGTGACATCTACGCGTTCAACACGCGTGGTGAGTTGCAACCGGTCTTCGCGGGCGGCCGATCGATGATCTCGACCGGTATCGGCGGTGCCCTGGGATTGGACTTCAGCATCCTGGACTACAATCTGTGGCATGTCACCGAGCGTCGTGATACCGACCCGGGGCATGGTGTCAGCAGCAACTTCAGCGACACTCGCCAAAGCAGCATTGGTGGAAACAGCTTGGCGTTCAACTTTGAAAACACCGCTGAATTCCGGAGCAAATACGCTCATCCGGCAGAGGTTCCTGACGGAACGCGACTGGACGGAACCAGCATTGTTAACACCTACAACATGCCTGGTGGAGCGAAGGGCGAAGTCCAAAGTAACACCTTTGACCTTTCGGGATACGCGGCAACCGATTTGCCGACGCTTTACTTCAGCTACTTCTTGGACGCTGACGATGTCGCCGACATCAACGGTGCCCGCGATTCGCTACGCGTCTACATTGTTGATGCGAACGGCGTCGAACATCTTGTCGCCAGCAACAGTGACTTCCGCAACACTGGCGAAAACGACGATGAATTTGATGACCCATCGGCGATCAGCCTGAGCACCGGATCGTTGTACGACGACGACATCGATGTCGAAGTACAGCAACTGTTTGACAACACCGGCAGTTGGCGTCAAGCACGCGTGCCATTGCAACCGTTTGCGGGCCAATCCAATCTGAGCATGCGAATTGAGTTCTCGACCGCTGGTAAAACGGCGACTGGAACCCCATCGATCCGTGCGGTTGCAGGCAAAGGGTTGGTCGAAAATTCGCAACTCGTCGTTAATGGCGAAGCGTTCGCAATCGACTTGGCTCCCGCCGTCAGCGCCCCGTCGGGACGTCAACTCGCGGCACTGTATGGTCCCGATCCGAACGCGGTCGCCGTGATCACAGTCGACGGGCAACAATACGTGCTGGACGATGGCGTTCGCCCCGTCGCCGCGGACCAAATCCGCATCGACTTGCTGGCATCGCAACCGACGGGAACCTCGCTCGAGGACCTGAGTTCGAGCCAAATCGCATCATTGATCGCGGACACGGTCGACCTGAAACGTCTGGTGCCTTCGGGTGCCGTATTGGCGACTCGCTACTTGGATCCTGATTACCGAGAAGTGATCGAGTACGCTGGCCAAACCTTCATCCTGAACGATGGCACACGACCGGTCGCAACGAACGAAGTCAGTGTGGATCTGATCGATCCATTATCGAACGTGACACTGGACCAACTTTCTCAGCTGGAGATTGCGGCGGCCTTGTCGCTGGCGGCTGGATTGCCACTGCCAGAATACAACGTGATTGAAAACTTCAATTTCTCGGACCCAAGCGACACTCCTGGCGTCACCGGCGAGCGTAACGACTTGCTGTACCAAGCCACGCCACTGCCTTACTCGGGCGGCAACGCCACGATCAAGGGAACCGGTCGGATCGGTACGGTCGACGCACTGGGCAATCCGTCGAATCTGAACGACGTGGACCTGGTGCGTGCGGATGTCACCGCAGGAACCACCATTTTCGTTGACGTCGACTTGGTCACCAATCCCGCCTTGAACGCTGCCGTTCGCTTCTTTGACGCCAAAGGCAACGAGTTGCCTGGGTTTGTCAATCAAGCACGCGATACGATTCAGGTCACAGCAACGCAAAATGGTCCGATCTTTATCGGCATCAGCGGTATTGGAAACTCGACCTACGATCCTCGCATTGCAGGTACCGCTCAAACCGGCCAAATCGATTCCTACACCGTTTCGGTCAATTTCCTATCGCCGATCACTGCACGAACCGACGGCAATTTGATCGAAGTCGACGGCACGGCCACGATCACGTCTTCATCGCCAAGCTTGCTGCCCGTCAGCGGACAACAAGTTTTGACGGGTCGCCCGATCCAGGTCAGCCGATTTGATACCGCCCCGCAAGTCGCCCAAGCGATCTCGCTAGCCTTGGCGGATCGATTCAGCGATGGCGACACCTCGTTCACTCCGACGTCCGGTGCGATGGTGCGAACGGGTGCCCTGACGATCAACGACTTCGGACCGTTTGTGAATGAGCAGCTGCGTTATGGCGATCAATTCGCAGCCGGATTCCTTGCCGGAACCGCGGACAACAATCACGAAGGCGTGTTCATTGACGACATCATTATCGGCTTCGCCGAGCGTGGTGAACTCGCGACCAATTCGCGTGCGGTCAGCCCGACCGAAACGTTTGTCGAAGACGGAACACGATTCTTCACTTCGACACCACGGCCGACTCAACCTACCGTGACGGGCGCGTATCAACTGGAGATTCGTGACGCCAGCGAATATGTCGACAGTGAAGCAGCAGAACAGTTCCGCACGTTTGACACCAATGATCGTTTGACCGATGGCTATGCATTGCGAACGTTCTCTGGAAACGAGTTGATCGATGGTGCCACGTTCACCGTGGGATCTGCGGGTGCCGCGATTCAGTTCGAGTTTGATTTGACGAACGAATTTGGTGTTAGCGACGGACTCAATTCGCCAAACTCGCAAATCCCGATCGTGGTCAGCGAATCAGCGACGTCGAACGAAGTGGGCACTGCCATCATGAACGCCCTTCGTGCCTCGGCGGTCCGCCAGGTATTGGGGCTGGATGCCAACGGAGCCAACGGCAGTCTCAATGACAATCGCATCAACGTGTATGGCGACGTCACGATCACCGATGACGGCACCGCGTTTGATTCGATCGAAGTCTTTGGATTACGAGGCGACAGCAACCGTGATCGCAATGACCAAGGTGTGATCATCATCGAAAACAGCCGATTCCTCTTCAATGCCGATGCCGGCATCGAACTGAATCGAGGTGCCGAATCGCGAGTGCAAGGGGTCAACCAATCCGACCAACTGCCTGCGGCGATCGTTTACCCTCGCAACCTGGTCGAGCTAAACAGCAACGACTTGCTGCCTGGCGTCGTGGTGCAAAGCAACGTGTTGGCGTTTAACGCAAACGCGGGCGTTCGTATCACAGGGCTAGGACCTAACGGTGGAACGCAAAGTAATCCGATCGCCTTTGATCGAATTTTGAACAACACGATCGTGGGCGGTAACGTCAACCGACCCGATGAAGCGTTCCCAGACATTTTCAACGACTTGCTGTTTGACAAAGGCGAGATTTCTTTTGCCGACACGGTTGTTAGCTATACCGCCGGTGCCAACGTCTCCGCCGGTTTTGATAATCCGCAAAAAGCACTCGGGGCTCCCGATGTTGTCGGCCGCGGACTCGAACCAGTCGACGGCGAATTCACGACCTCGCTCGGACGCCGCGGCGTGTTGACGGTCGGTTTCACCGACAATTACTTGACCGGCAGCGGCGATGCTCGACCTGACTTGGTGATCTTTGAAACGGGGTCCATCGAAGGGGTTTCCGTGGCGGTCAGCCGTGACGGCGTCAACTTTATCAATGTCGGCGTGGTCGCGGGCATCGATGCCACGATCGACCTGGACGCATTCGGTTTCAATGCACAAGACCGCTTCGGGTTTGTGCGGTTGACCGACCTCGGCCAAGGCACCTCCACCACCGGTGCGGTGGGTGCCGACATTGATGCGGTGGGTGCATTGTCAACCGTCGCAGCGGACATCTATGTTCCCGGCAGCCAAGGGATTGTGGTTCAACAAGGAGCCGCACCGACGCTGCTGAACAACGTGATCGCAAACGCTCAAACCGCGATTGCAATCGACGATGCCAGCCTGCAGACCGTGATTGGTGGAACCACCTATTACCGAAACGCCACGGATGCTCGCAGCAACCAAACGGATGCTCGAGGTGCCTTTGCACAACAGATCAACTCGTCACAAGAAGTCTTTATCGATCCGGTTCAACTGGTATTCACGCCACGAGCCGGCACGCCACTCATCGACAGCTCGATCGATTCGCTAGAAGACCGACCGTCGCTGATCACCGTACGCGGTGCAATTGGGTTGCCACCGAGCCCGATCATTGCTCCGTCATTCGATGTCAATGGTCAATTGCGAGTCGACGATCCTGACGTGGAAACCCCCTCGGGTATCGGCGAACGGGTGTTCAAAGATCGTGGTGCCGAAGACCGTGCGGATGAAGTCGGACCGCGGGCTATCCTGGTATCGCCACGGGCTCCGGACATCGGACTTGACGGCGGCCAAGTGGTTACCGGCCGAGGCGACATCTTTGATGCATTTGATATTCAATTGATCGACGGCATCGCCGGTGCGGACCCAACCCCAGGGGTGGGCATCGATGATGACAGCGTCACAGGCGATGCAATCCTGGTCACCCGAGACGGGCAAACGCTGGTCGAAGGAATCGACTATCGATTCGGCTACGACCCATCGAACAATGTCATTCGCTTGACACCGCTGGCGGGAGTTTGGCAAGACAATTCGGTCTATGTCATCCGCTTGCTCGACTCGACCGACGCCGTCCTTCGGGTGCAAACCGGATCGAATTACTCCGACCGCGCCCTGACAACGGTGATTGGTTTGGATGGTTCGTTCACGACACTCGAAGCCGACACGGGGATCAATATCGTGGTCGCTCCGAGCTTGTTTGGAGCGAACATCGATGGACAATCGATCCGAGTCTTTGACGGACAAAACGAAGTCACGTTCGAATTTGACACCGATGGTCAAACCAGTGGTGGTTTCGGAACTGCAAGCACCGTTGCCGTACCGGTTGCCACGACCCTGAGTGTCAGCCAATTGACGGCGGCCCTCGCCGATGCGATCAACGCATCGATTTTGAACCTGGATGCCACTGCACTGGATAATCAAATCCAATTGCTCGGCGATTCCACACTCGCTTCGGCCACGCCACTGAGTGACGTGTTCACGGTCACCGTTACCAACACCACGTTCACGATGACCTCGGCACTATTTGGTGCGGCCGACGGCGAAACCGTGACCGTCTTTGACGGCACGAATTCGCTGACGTTCGAGTTTGATTCCGATGGAACTCAAAACGATCCCAACAGCGTCCTTGTGCCTGTGATCGTTACTGATTCCACGCAACAATTGGCCGAAGCACTCAACACCCAGATCCAAGCATCGGGATTGAACCTCACATCATCGGTGCTGAACAACCGTGTGGTGATCTTGGCCGACTCGCCGCTCGCCAACGGATCGACGCTATCCGATAATATCCGCGTGACCAACACGATCAGCGGCCCTGCGATTGGAACGGCAGCCGGATTTGGGCTTCGCGTGCCAAACACCTTGGCGAACGTCAGCGATGACATCGCCGACGGCCAAACCTTTGTCATCCAACGCGGTGCAACTCTGGTTCGAACCTTCGAATTGGATTCCGGAAACGGCGTGATCACCCCGGGTGCGATTCCCGTGGTAATTGGGGCGAACCCCACGCTTGATGGCATTGCGGATGCGTTGGTACGAGCCATTGCGGGTGCAGGATTAGGACTGAACCCTGAAAACATCGGCGACGGCCGAGTCACGCTGGGTGGCGATGCCAACTACGCAGTGGACCTGAGCAACACTGCTCTGCAACTGCTGGCATCCGCTGGCCAAAACGCCACGATCCCTGTCGTGATTCCAATCGATGCCACGATCCAAGAAGTGGCAGAGTTGTACCAAGCCGCGATCCAAAGCATCGGACTGCCCAATGTTACGATCGCGATTGTCGGCGACCGCTTGATCATCGATGGCGTCGGAACGGTGACCGGCAGCGGTGCCGTGACTCAGCCGATCATTCGCGATGACGTCGGCAACTTGCTGCAAAGCAACACGACGGCGGGAACCACCGAATTGGTCGTGTTTGTCGGAGGCGGAGCCGATTACGGTGACGCACCTGCACCGTACAAATCGCTCGAAGCCGACGGTGGCCCTCGCCACAACGTGATTTCGAACCTGTATCTCGGTCGCGGTGTGACACCGGATGCCGATGCTCAAGTTCCCGATGGGGATCGCAATGACGATGGCATTCGTGTCAACGGTGCGGTACGACCTGGGTTCTCGACCACGTTCTTGGTCGATATCAACCTGCCGTCGGACCCAAGTGACACAACGCCACTGCAGGCTCCCGGCGTGTTCTACCTGGACGCTTGGTTCGATTGGGATGGAGACGGCGTCTTCGAAGAAAGCGAAGTCAAACGCTTTGGTTCGGCTGGTAGCGGTCGTCCGCTGGTCGGAGTCGGGGCTGGAAACACGATTACGGTCGATGTTCCTAACAACGCCAAGATTGGCGAAATTTACGCTCGATTCCGAATCAGCGAAGACAGCAACCTTGGCTCGCTCGGCGTTGCCACTAGTGGTGAAGTCGAAGACATCAAACTGTTTGTCTCGAGCAATCCGTTCCGCAATCCAATCAACCGAAATGACGTCAACAACAACGGTGTCGTCACTCCGCTGGATGCATTGCAGATCATCAATTCGCTCAACCGAGCGGGAGCGTCGACGATCCGTTTGGATCAACCGACGCCAACCGATTTGCCACCGTTCCCTGATACCAACAGCGACGGTGTCGTCACGGTTTCCGATGCACTGAACGTGATCAACGAGCTTAACTTGAACCGCAACACGTTCAGCGGTTCCGGTGAGCAGGTGAACACTAGCACCCGCTACGTGCCGACGGCCGATGGCGTCTACGCTTCCGGAGCGACCGCGGTCGGTGACCTGCTCGTTGCTGAAGCGAACGAAAACGCCGCAGTACGACAGGATCCGGTTTCCAGTATCGCGGCCGAAGGTGAATCGTCCAAAGCGAGCGTGTTTGATCACATCGCCGTGGCGAATCTTGATTCGATCGTCGATTCGTTGGCCGCCGACACCGCGTCGGCAACCGATGGCGAGGAAGAATCGTCCGTGCTTGATCAGATTTTTGCCAATCTTTGATCGAGTCGGCCGCAGGAAACCGCCGCAACTCGGTTGCGGCGGCGGGGGCGTGTGGAGCGGTTGGAGACAGCCAGGAACGGGCCCGTGAGCGACTCATTAAGTTGCTCGCGGACCCAATCGAGTTAGCATTATCGCTAAATTCCAACGCCAAATACGGGCTTCCACGACAAAGCACCGGAACGAGAGAGTCCGGTTTTGTAATTGCACGTTAAGATAACAGGGTTGGGGAATCGAAACGGATTTCAACGATTGCAGCAAATCCGCGAGACAAATCCTGTCTTGTCGCGTCTAAGTTGCGAGCCGATTTGGCAAGGAATGCCGATCATTCCTTTCGTACCTGTTCTCTTACACGATGCGTTCCCCGGTTTCTATGTTCCGCTTCTCAGCAAATCGACGACGAAAGCGTTCGGAAAAACGCCGAACCGCTCGTTTTCAGCAGCTTGAAAAGCGGAATTTGCTGGCGGCCGCTCCGCTCGGGGCGACGGAACTCGATACGGGCGAGTTTCTGCTTGGCCGTGTCGCGGTGACGCCCGTTTTCTTCGAAAGCGACGGCAGCATTGATGCCCAGTCTCAAAACTGGACGGCTACCGAGATCGACGAAATGCTGGCCAAGATCAGCGAAGGGGTCAATTGGTGGGCCGACACCCTCGATGGACTCGATAGCGTCCACTCGCTTGAATTCGTGATCGACGACACCTATGCCAAAAATCCGGTTGCGACCCCGTATGAGCTGATTGATCGCAACAGCGAGGGCTATGAATTGGCGGTGAGCAAATTCATGGATTCGCTAGAATACCCTGGATCCACCGCGCTGCAGAATGCCGTCTTAGCGTTTAATCACGATCAACGCGAGAAACTGGACACCGATTGGTCCTTCACCATTTTTGTCGTTGATTCGTCGGATGATATCAATCCGTCCACCGGGCAACACGATGGTTTCTTTGCTTCGGGCGGCCATTTCTCCGGTGCGTTTGCTTTCTCCGGCGGGTTATTCATGGTCACCCCGTCGACCCGCCCGGCATCAACGATCACCCATGAAATGGGGCATATTTTCTGGGCGCGTGACGAGTACCCAGGCGGCGGATCATGGACCGATCGACGAGGCTACTATAACGCTCAAAATGTGAATGCAGCCGATAACCCCACGGGCGGATTTGTCCAAGAAGACAGCATTATGCGAGGCGGATTTCCGCTCGCGGAAGCCTATAAAAACCACACCAGCCCTGCTGCGACACTGGCGATGGTCGGGTGGCAGGACAGCGACAACGATGGCATCTTCGACGTCGCCGACGTGCCGCTGGATTTACAAGGAGTGGGCTATTTTGACGCCACCACTTCCACGTACCACTTTGATGGCACTGCCAAAGCCGTCGCACTGACTAACCAAAATTCCGAAGGCCCGCAGAGCGATATCACCCTCAATCGGGTCAGCCAGCTGCAGTACCGACTTGATGGAGGAGCTTGGATCGTCGCGTCGGAACCCGATCAACAACTCGTCGATTTTGAATTAGAGATCGTGATCGACCATCCGTTTTCAACCATCGATTGGCGAGCCATCGATCTGCACACCACCGTGACAAGCGACATCGTCCAGGGCACGATCCAATCGCCTGCGATTTCCACCACCAGTATCACCGGGTTTGCATTTCTCGACGAAGACGAAAACTCGGTCCGAGCGGGATCCGAACCGTTTATGAGCAACGTGTCGGCAACGCTGCGACATGCCGATGGATCCCCGTTATTTTCCGGCGAAGTGCAAGCAAACAAGCTGCCCGATGGAAACATTGCGAACGACAACCTTGCCGGCGTCACGCTGACGAACGAAGGACACTCGTTTCAACGCCAACTAGGCGTGTTCGAGTCGCCCATTGCCAGTAACGAAAAGTTCTTTCAATCGTTCGACGCCCAAGTGATTGTGTGGAGCGCAAACTGGAACAAGAACAACGCGTTTGTTGCCAAATTCGACCAGAACGTTGGCGAAGTGAACGTCAAGATTTGGGGGACCAACGCAGCGGCCCCAAGTTACGGGCGTATCGAAGCCTATGACCTCAATGGGCAATTGATCAAACGTGTGACCAGTGACGCGGTGCAATATGGCAAGTCAACGACGCTGAGCATCCAAGACGACAGCGGCCGCATTGCCGAGATTCGAGCGTATGGACATGCCGATACCTCCGTCGCCATCTCGGATCTGAGCTTTGGATTCAATGACCATGTCACCTCGAACGAATCGGGAACGCTGCAATTCAGCCATCTTCCCGATGGCGACTACAGAGTCGAGCTTGCGGCGGCCAAATTGATCTACGCGTTCGATGATCCGGCCCCGGTGATCCAGGTCCTCGGCGGTGCGAGCGACGATTTGGTGGCCATCGCCCGACGCGTCACAAGCCCTCGGCACAATTCAAATATGCCTGGCGACGTGAACCAAGATCAAATCATGACTGCACAAGACGCCTTGGTGATCATCAACGATTTGAACCTCAATCGGCCGCGTACGCTCGGTGCGAGTGAGACCAGTGGCCCGCTCGTCGATGTCAACAATGATGGCGATGTCACGGCATTGGACGCACTGCTAGTGATCAATGCGTTATCGGCCAATAGTAGTAGTGCAGGCGGCGGCAGTGCAACGGGCGGCGAAGGCGAAATTGGGACAGGCGAGCGGGCAATTGCCAGTAATCCGGCGTCCGATAGCATTCAGACGGACAGTCAGCGGCTTGCTGCATCCAATGCGGTGCGGGACCGAGCCCTCGCCCAGTGGACCAGTTCCCCCCAGCAGGCTGAGGGCGAAAAAGGGGGCCAATTCGCTCAGAATGCCCCTACCGACGAACTCTATGGACGCTCAAGTGTCAAAGAACTCAAGCCCTCACCGATCATCCTGCCACCGCTGGAACCGACCGAGATTCTTCCCTTGTCCGAAGAAATCTCCGAAAAGTTCCCCCAGAATTTAGTTGTCAATAAAAAGTCGCTAAGCACAATGGGGTCCGAGTCGATTGAATTGGGCTCCCTGACTGGCACCAATCCCCCCTTATCTACCCCCACAATCTGACGAGTCGAAATTATTTTCCGACAGAAAAATCGGAACCTTTTGAATATTGCGATCTCTAACCGACAACATAGTGTCGCTAGCCCGCATAGATTGCCCTGGATGTTGATAAGTTAGGAATGCCAGATAAGATAGGCTGGTTCGTATGTTTTTTCGACTTGGTCACTCTATGTCGATCTAATTCCAAGCTCTAACCGAATCACTTGACTATGTCAGTCGTGTTCGGCACTGAGTTTTCCCCGAAAATTTCCTTCATCTTCCTGAGAAAAACAGATGAAACATCTGCGTCACTTGCTCCGTCGCTCCGGATGGCTGAGGGCCGACAAACGTTCCAACGATCAAGTCCAACGTGGTCAAAGAACTACGCGACGTTTGAGCAGCGAAGCGCTTGAGCGACGGGAACTTCTCGCAGGCGACTTTGCAGCCGCTCATAACTACTTTCTCGCCAATGACGTCGACAACAACATGCGGGTCACCCCGATGGACGCGTTGACGGTCATCAATCACCTGAACCGCAACGGGGGCAATTCCTCGCAAGTCGGGCAAGGCGAAGAGATCAAGGCGTTTGTGGATGTCAATGGTGACAACCGCGTGACGGCGGCCGACGCCTTGTCGGTAATCAACACGCTGAACCGTATGGGCGAAGGCGCGGGCGAACCCTTGCTTGAGGTTCAATTGAGCGCTCGCGACGGCAACAGTGTTGAATTAGCACGTGACAGCAACGGCGCGTACAACGTCGCGGTTGGACAAGTGTTTGAACTGGAAGTGGGATACTTGGATCTTCGTGAAGACAAGATTTTCACGCTGCCCACCGGAACTCCGGGCCAAACCGTTGACGTTCGCTTCCGCCAAGGGGTGTTCCAACTGGTTGCCGACATTGGAGTTTCAGGCGCTGCCAATGCTCCGAGCCTGATCACACCGATCATTGCCGAGACACAGCAGATCACTGTGGGCAAACAGATCGATGATCCAACAAAGACGCTGGCATTGGAAGTTTCGTTGACATCGGCCACAGGTCAGGTCAGCACTGGCAAAGCCCGCATCGCCGCATCTGATTTCTCCGCCGATCCTACCGGCACTCTGACGACCGCTCTGCAATCACTCGAGGACGCCAATGGCCCATTCCTCGACGCCGGCACAACGGTCCAAGTCACTCGACTGCCATCGACCGATCCTGACGACTTCTTCTTGCAAGTTCGCTTCGGGGGCAATGACGCGGTGGGCGTGAATCAGCCGACCATTTTGATCCAGCCCGTCATCAGCATTGCAGGCGTGGGTGAATTCCCCTTCAACGACGCTGCGGTCACCAATAAAGAGTTCCGCACCGATAACGTTTTGCAGGGCGTCGACAGCAGCAACAACGCTGTGGGACAACGCTACGACATTGATTACGAAAGCCGCTCGCTGCCAAACCCAAATGGTGGCTCGTTCGACTTCCTCAACAACCGGCCTGCGATTGGATCCTTTGACCCAGGTGCTGCGGACCCCGCCGAAGTGTTTAACGACATCGGCGGATTGGGTCCGGTCATCGCTGGCGGTGTCCCCGAAGCAAACGGTGGCGATGAAGACACACTGGACAACGTCTTTGACGCTCTCAGCATTCCTGTCTTCATCAACGCTCCGGTACAAGGGTTGACCTTTGAGGTGACACCGGGCGAAGACAGCAACGGCGAATCGTTCTTGATCTATGGATTCTTGGAAGAGCCTGACGCACAAGGCAACGACAATTCCCGTCCAGTACCTTTGGATCAAGTCCGCTTTGACGCTGACGCCCGATTTGTGATCAACGCGACCGTCGATGGCGGTCCTGTGACCCCGACGGTTTCGGTGACTGTTGATCCCGCAGCCGTGAACGAAGACGGTACCGGCACGTTAAACTACACCTTTACTCGGACTGGAGACACCACCAACGCATTGTCGGTGAGTTATGCAGTCAGCGGCACCGCAACGTCCGGAACCGATTTCACAGCACTCTCGGGTACTGTAACCATTCCCGCAGGGCAAACATCGGCAACCGTCAGTGTCGACCCAACGGACGACACCACCGTCGAGCCGGATGAGACCATTGTTCTAACGGTCACCGATACCGCCAGCTATGACGTCGGCGCCTCGGCCACCGCGACTGGCACGATCACCAACGACGACGTTGCCACCGTCACTCCGGTTGTCACCGTGGCGGTGAACCCCGCCGCTGTGAACGAGGATGGATCGGGCACGTTGATCTACACATTCACCCGCACGGGTGCGACCACGGACGCATTGGTGGTCAGCTACACCGTCGGCGGAACGGCAACCTCAGGCACCGATTTCACAGCACTTTCGGGCACCGTCACCATTCCTGCGGGACAGTCCTCGGCAACGGTCAGCGTCAATCCAACCGATGACTCGGTCGTCGAACCGGACGAAACCATTATCTTGACGATTACCGATACGGCGACCTACGACGTGGGTACGGCAGGTGCAGCGACGGGAACGATCACCGACGACGACACCGCCACCGTGACACCGGTTGTCACCGTCACGGTGAATCCTACGGCCGTCAACGAAGATGGATCGGGAACGTTGGTCTACACGTTTGCTCGAACCGGTGCGACCACCGATGCATTGGCAGTGACCTACACGGTTAGCGGCACGGCGACCTCCGGCTCCGATTTCACGGCGCTTTCGGGAACGGTCACGATTCCTGCAGGCCAGTCGTCCGTCACGGTCAGCGTGAATCCGATCGACGACTCCGTCGTCGAACCAGATGAAACCATCATCCTAACGATCACCGACACCGCGACCTACGATGTGGGTGCGGCCGGTGCCGCGACCGGGACAATCACCAATGACGATACAGCCCCGGTCACTCCGGTCGTCACCGTTGCGGTGAATCCTGCCGCAGTGAACGAAGACGGATCCGGAACACTCGTTTACACTTTCTCGCGAACGGGTGCGACCACAGCCGCTCTGACGGTGAACTACTCGGTCAGCGGCACTGCCACGCCGGGAAGCGACTTCACCGCACTCTCAGGCAGCGTGACCATTCCGGCTGGCCAATCCTCTGCGACCATCAACGTCAATCCAACGGACGATACCACCGTTGAACCCGACGAGACGATCATTCTGACTGTCATCGACACAGCGTCTTATGACGTGGGTGCCGCAGCAGCCGCGACGGGAACGATTACCAACGACGATCAAGTGGTTGTGAACCCAGGAACCATCTCGCTCTCTCCGGCAACGATCTCGGTTAGCGAAGGGGGATCGGTTGCGACCTTCACGATCACTCGTACCGGCGGCAGCGACGGCGCCGTTTCGGTTGTGTTCGCCACGTCCAACGGCACCGCGATCGCGGGAGCCGATTACACCGGAAAGACACAAACGGTGTCATTCGCCGATGGCGATAGTGCCACGCAAACGATTACCGTTTCGATCATTGACGACACCGTCGACGAGCCGAATGAAACGTTCAACGTCACGCTGGCCGGTGCGACCGGAGGTGCCGTCCTCGGTGCGAAAGCGTCAGTTGTCACGATTCTCGATAACGACCCAACCGACCCTGGAACAGGATCCACCGTTGCGGGATCGATCTTCATCGACAAAGTTGAAAACCTTCAAGAAGTCATCAACTCGCCAGGTTCAGTCGCTCCATTCCGCGATGGCGTCAAGGACGCCGACGAGTCAGGTTTGGCCGGAGTTCGAGTGGAACTTCGCACAGCATCGGGTGAACTCGTCGCAACGGCCTTCACCGACATGAACGGAAGCTACCGCTTCACCGGCGTTTCCCAAGGATCGTATCGCCTTCGCTTCGGTGTCTCGGCGGCGAATACCTTCTTGTCGGGAAGCAATGAAATCCCAGTGACCGTAGGTGCCAGTGGCAGCACGGTTGCTCCGGGCAACCTTCCCGTGCTTGGATTGTCGGCATCCATGTCCAACCTGGACATCCTGGCGTCGAGCTACTTGCGTGGCAACTCCGATGCAGCCAGTGCGTCGAACAACGGACGACGAGGCGGATCGGTTGCACTGGATTCCTCGGGCCACCAGATCTTCTTTATGGCGGCCGAGGGTTTTGACAACGTGGACTACAGCGAATTGCTGCTCAACGATGCCAAAGACGCGGCGATTCTGACGATTGTCGACGGAACCGATATCAAGACGGCTCTGCTGGACAAGAACGACTTTGTCATCAGCCGCGATGGATCGGCACTCCAGTTCTTTGGTGGAATTGAAGAGCTTGGCTTTGTTAGCACCTCGAATCCGCTGAACTCGCAAGGCTTTAGCCAAGCGGCGATTGATGCACTGTTCAGTCGAGCAGCAGAGATTGCCAACAATAACTAGTGATTTCCCCCACGTAATCGCTTCCACAAAAGCCCTGGTTGGTTACCGCCAATCAGGGCTTTTTTCGTGTTTGTCAAGGCAACGCTTTAAAGGGCTTGGCGATGGAACCATCGCCCGCGGAGCGGCACTGGGCCGCGTCGATAAAAAGCCGCCGCGATCCCCCCCGCAGGAGAGGCCGACTTGTGGTAAAACTTGGCGATTGCTGAATCCTCTACTGTTTTCCCGGCAGACCACTCTCAATCCATGGTCGCCAACAGGGTTTCTATCTCACCGAAAACCTCCTTATTGCGACCTCAATCATGTCGAACCACGACGATGTCAATCCGTTTGCTCGCCCTTCGGCCTCCAATCAAACCATCGAGTCCAGCCAAACGGCCTCCTCCCCCGTCGCCAATCCTTACGTCCCCACGGCGCACATCGGGCCGGTGCAAAGTGTGATTGGCGACGACGTCGAATCCGTGCGTCGTTACTATCTCAGCCACGAAGCCTCCGTGAAATCCATCGGGATTCTCTACATGCTGGGGGCGATCTTCATGGTCCCCGCGGGCTTCTTTCTCATGCTCGCCCTGCTGATCCCCAGCGAGGAAGCACTTGCCCCCAGAATCGCGGCTGGAGCCGTTGGGTTTGCCTACTTTTCACTGGGACTGCTACAAGGATTTACAGCCGTAGGCCTGCGAAGACTGCGTCCTTGGGCTCGCATTGTGGCAATCGTGTTCAGCGTGATCGGGCTACTCGCCATTCCGCTTGGCACAATCATCTCGGCATTTATCCTTTACCTGCTGTTAAGTGAAAAAGGGAAAATGGTGTTTTCACCCGGCTACCAACAAGTCGTCGCGCAAACGCCCCATATCAAGTACAAGACATCGATCATCGTTTGGATCTTCCTGGGGCTACTGATTGCCTTGATTACATTTGGCGTTATCGTTGCTGTAATTGGCAGTTAAGATAACCGCCATGATGCGGGCGACGTCGATTCAAAATGGACGCGTCTGAAATCGAAGCCATGCTGCGGTTTAAGACCGAGGAACATTTCATCGACATGCACACGATTCGACTTCGCTATCCCTGGACAAAACAGCGGCACCAGGAAGATACCGGTGCGACGCGGGTGAACGTTCCCGAGCGTGACGAGGACGTTCTCGCAGCCGAGTCGCCAGTAGCGACAACCTACACTCGCAATTTCAATCGCCCCACCGGAATCGAATCGGACGATCGCGTCTGGCTGCGAATTACGAGTTGGCAGGGCAAGCTCGCGTCGTTGCGGATCAACGGTCAACCGCAGCCGACCGGCACTCCGCCGCTGGAAATCGAGCTCTCGGACCAATGGGCTCTGCATAACAAGATCGAAATTCAAATCGATCCGGTCGACGGCGATCCGGTTCGGTTTGACGGCGATGTCACTCTTGAGATCCAAACGGGTGATGATGTAATGGCGTGATTCGCCGTGGTGTCGTGGGCGGCATCACCTCTTTTTTTCACTCTGACTCGCAACCGTGGATACTCAACCGACGTGAACATCACGAACAGATCGCCCGTGGCATTGGTGACGGGATCCTCGAGTGGCTTAGGCCTCGTGATTGCGAGAACCTTTCTGGATGCGGGCTACCGTGTTGTGATCGCAGGACGCGACACATCTCGTCTTGATGCTGCGAAAGCGTCGCTTGGACACGATCCCTGCGTTGCTACCGCTTGCTGCGATGTGACGAAACAACAGGGTGCAGAGCATGCGGTACAGACGGCGACTTCGCAGTTCAACCGGCTTGATGTGCTGGTCAACTGCGTCGGAACAAGCGATCGAGGACTCGCTGAAAACCTGACTCTCGAGCGGCTTGACGAACTGATCCAGCAAAATGTTCACACCGCCCTGCTCTGCTCCGTCGCCGCGATTCCCCAGCTGGAAATTCGCGAAGGGGTGATCATCAACATCGGTTCGCTCGCCTCCAAAGTCGGCGCTCGCTACTTGGGCGGCTACGTTACTGCGAAACATGCACTGGCGGGCCTGACCCAACAAATGCGACTTGAACTTAAACCACGTGGGATCCACGTGGGATTGGTCAACCCCGGCCCGATACGACGCGAGGACGCGGGGTCACGCTACCAATCACGCGTGGAACAAGACAGCAACGTTCCCGCGGCGGCGGCCAAACCCGGTGGCGGAACCAAAATCAAAGGTTTGCCTCCCGAGACGGTTGCCACGGCGGTGCTGCAATGTGTCCGCTATCGCCGGCCCGACATGGTGTTACCACGGTACTTGCGGTTGCTGATCGCGGTCGGACACATCTCGCCGCGACTGGGCGATTGGTTGCTGCTGAAATTTACGTCATCCAAGGCATGAAGCGGACTTCAAATCTAAGACGCAAGGATGTAGCGGAGCGATCAAACCTTGGGTGACGTCTGTTGTCGTTTTGCCCAAGCGGCCGCTCCCATCGCGCCGGCGTCATCACCCAGTGTTGCGGCGACCACGTCGAAGGTGTCTTTGTAAACAGGCATCACGTGCTCGCGAGCCGATTTCTTGACCGCTTTGACGATCAGATCTTCCATCGCTTCGACTAACCCGCCGCCCAAAACAATTTTGTCAGGCGACAGGATATGAACGACATTGGCGACTGCGATTCCAATACTGCAAGCCGCCTCTTCGACAAGTTTGCGAACGATGTCGTCACCCTTGGCGATCGCATCGGCCAACGCCCCACTGCGAATTTCACTCAGATCCGTACCCGCGCTTTTAAGTAGATTCGGAGCATCGCCGCGAAACGCCGCCTTTGCTGCTTCCGCCGCGATCGTCAATCGACTCGCCTCGGCTTCGAGTGTACCGGGGGTCGCCGAACCCGAGGCACGTGTATCTGAGGAAATCCGAGTGTGTCCGATTTCCATGCAAGAGAAATTAGCGCCTTGCAGAATCTTATCTTCATAAACACATCCGCCACCGACGCCGGTCCCAGGAAAGATCCCGACAACACAACTCGCTTTTTTGGCGGCACCAAATTGGTACTCGCCAAACACCCCCGCATCGACATCGTTCATGACGGTGACGCCACAACCAAATCGCTTCTTTAGAAACCCTGCGACATCGACATCGTCCCACCCCAGATTCGGCGTGGTCAAAATGCGACCTTTAGCAAGATCGATGGGGCCAGGACAGCCGATCCCAATCCCGGCAATTTGCTCTTTTGTCAGCTCGTTTTCGGTAAGCAATCGTTCGATCGTCGACGCGATCCGTTCGATTCCGTTATCGGATCCTTCGCGACCACGTGTTTTTCGCCGCCGACGCCCAAGCGGATTCCATTTTTCGTCGTAGGCAATCGCCAACATCTTTGTACCGCCCAGATCGAAGCCAATCCAAATGTTTTTTTCAGACGATGTCATGGAGGTTTCAATTAAACACGAGGAATCGAAAATCGATCAGCGGAATGAAATGGACGCAGTATCTCAGTACAAAATAAGAGCGAAACTTACCCGCACAATCAACCCGCCTTGGGCCAGAGCGACGGCGACTTCGGAGCTTCGCACCCTATGCTCCGATTGTGGCGAAAGCGATCAACATGATCCTTCAGCTAGCAACCCGCCCCTCCCCTTCTCGACAATCGCTTCGATTTTCCGCAAGCCGACGCGACACTTGGACGATCGGTTTGTAGAATTTGTGCGACTTCTTTCTTCTCCTGAGAGTTCTAATGAAATTTCGCTTCCCCGTTCTGATCATCGACGAAGACTTTCGCTCTGAAAACACCTCCGGCCTCGGTATCCGTGCGCTTGCCGAGGCGATGGAGGGTGAGGGTGCCGAAGTGATCGGAGCGACCAGCTATGGCGACCTGTCGCAATTCGCCCAACAACAATCGCGTGCTTCGGCATTTATCCTGTCGATCGATGACGAAGAATTCCTGACACCGGACACCGAAGAGTCCGCGATTGCCAATCTTCGCGCCTTCATTCAAGAGATCCGTTTCAAGAACAACGACATTCCGATTTTCTTGTACGGCGAGACACGAACATCCAGCCACATTCCGAATGACATTCTGCGAGAGCTGCATGGTTTCATTCATATGTTCGAGGACACTCCCGAGTTTGTCGCTCGACACATTCTTCGCGAGGCTCGTTCCTATACCGATGGACTAGCGCCGCCGTTTTTTCGCGCCTTGGTTCATTACGCCAACGATGGATCGTATTCGTGGCATTGCCCCGGTCACTCGGGCGGCGTTGCCTTTTTAAAGAGTCCTGTGGGCCAAATGTTCCACCAATTTTTTGGCGAGAACATGCTCCGTGCGGACGTTTGTAACGCCGTTGAGGAATTGGGACAACTGCTCGACCATACCGGTCCGGTTGCTGCGTCGGAACACAACGCGGCCCGAATTTTCAACGCGGACCATTGCTTCTTTGTCACCAACGGCACGTCAACGTCCAACAAGATGGTTTGGCACTCGACCGTCGCTTCGGGTGACATCGTGGTCGTCGACCGCAACTGCCACAAATCGATCTTGCACGCGATCATCATGACCGGTGCAGTGCCCGTCTTCTTAACCCCCACTCGCAACAACCTCGGATTGATCGGTCCGATTGCGTTGGATGAATTCCGCCCCGAAAACATCCAAAAGAAGATCAATGCAAACCCGTTTGCTCGTGAAGCCCAAGCAAAGCATCCCGATCGCAAGCCCCGCATTTTGACGATCACGCAAAGCACTTACGACGGCGTGGTCTACAACGTCGAGATGCTGAAAGAGTTGCTGGATGGCCAAATCGACACTTTGCACTTTGACGAAGCCTGGCTGCCGCATGCCGCGTTTCATGATTTCTATCACAACATGCATGCGTTGGGACGCGACCGCCCGCGATGCAAGGAAGCGATGGTCTTTGCCACCCACTCGACTCACAAGTTGTTAGCGGGTATCTCGCAAGCGTCTCAAATTTTGGTCAAAGAATCGGAGACCCAGAAACTCGACCGACACATCTTCAACGAAGCCTATTTGATGCATTCGTCAACATCGCCTCAGTACGCGATCATCGCGTCATGCGACGTCGCTGCTGCGATGATGGAACCGCCTGGCGGGACTGCGTTGGTCGAAGAATCGATTGCCGAAGCGCTGAATTTCCGCCGTGCGATGCGGAAGGTCGACGCCGAGTGGGGCGACGATTGGTGGTTCCAAGTTTGGGGGCCGGACGAGATTGTCGACGATGGCATCGGCACGCAAGAGGACTGGATCTTGCATCCCGACGACAACTGGCACGGCTTCGGAAACCTTGCCGCCGGTTTCAATATGCTCGACCCGATCAAGGCGACCGTCGTCACACCGGGGCTAAGCGTCAATGGCGAGTTTGCCGAATCGGGTATCCCCGCTTCGATCGTGACACGCTACTTGGCCGAACATGGCGTTGTTGTCGAGAAAACCGGACTCTATTCATTCTTCATCATGTTCACGATCGGGATCACCAAAGGACGTTGGAATACGCTGCTTAGCGCATTGCAACAGTTCAAGGACGACTACGATAAGAACTTGCCGATGTGGAAGATTTTGCCTGAATTTTGTCAGGCGTTCCCAAGCTACGAGCAAACCGGGCTAAAAAATCTTTGTCAACAAATTCACGACGCGTACAAGACGCATGACATCGCTCGCGTGACCACCGAGATGTATTTGTCACCCATGCAACCGGCGATGAAACCGTCCGATGCTTACGCGATGATGACACACCGAGAAATCGATCGCGTGGAAATCGATGAGCTCGAGGGACGGGCAACCGCCGTGTTGCTAACACCGTATCCGCCAGGCATCCCGCTGTTAATTCCGGGAGAACGGTTCAACGGAACCATTGTCAAATACTTGCAATTTGCCCGCGAATTCAACGAAAAATTCCCTGGATTCCATACCGACATCCATGGTTTAGTCGAAGAAAATATCGATGGGGCACGCAAGTACTACGTGGATTGTGTACGGTAGCGAGTTAAGCAAATTGCTCTCTCCCCTCCAGTTCCATTAGAAAATCCCCGAATGACCGAGACAGCGGAAGCGAGCGGTGCGAATTCACCGCCTTCGACAGTGGATCCACCGACACGATTGTTTTCCATCCTTCGCTGTATCGGCCCGGGGCTGATCGTCGCGGGATCGATCGTTGGCAGTGGCGAGCTGATTGCAACGACCAAAACCGGGGCCGAAGCAGGATTTAGTTTGCTGTGGCTGATCATTCTCGGCTGCGTTGTCAAAGTGTTCGCCCAAATCGAGTTCGGTCGCTACGCCATCGTCAGCGGCAAGACAACGCTGCGAGCGCTGGACGAAGTACCGGGGCCTCGCATTCGTGGCCGCGGCAATTGGTTGGTGTGGTATTGGGTGCTGATGTGGATCGCCAGCATCAGTCAACTTGGCGGCATCGTCGGCGGCGTCGGCCAATCGTTGGCGATCAGCTTGCCGCTGACCGCACAAGGCGCCGACTACAACGAAATCGCAGACGCCGAAACACTGCTGCAGTTCCAACGCTACGCACCGGATGACATCGACGTCGACGTTTCGGCAGCCCAGCAGCAGATTGCAACTAGCAAACAAGCGTACCGCGACCGACACCAGGACGCGGCACCCGAGGACATTTCCGCTCCGAACGATGCGGCCATCTGGGCGACCGTCGTGGCCTTGATCACCAGCGTGGTGCTGTGGGTCGGCCGCTATGGATTGATCCAGTCGCTATCGACAATCCTGGTCACATCGTTCACCTTGCTGACAATCACGAATCTGTTTTTCTTGCAAGACCAACCTGATTTCCGGGTCAGTTTGTCCGAGTTTTTCAGTGGTCTGAAATTCCATCTACCTGCCTCCGAGGGCCAAGGTGCAAGTGAAACCGCACGACCGATCGGCACCGCACTTGCCACCTTCGGGATCATTGGCGTGGGGGCCGCCGAGCTTGTCGTTTACCCCTATTGGTGCCTAGAAAAAGGGTACGCCCGCTTCGTGGGAACCGACGATGGATCGCCCGAATGGCTGCGAAGAGCAACGGGGTGGATGCGAGTGATGCGAGTCGACGCTTGGGGAGCGATGCTCGTGTACACCTTTGCCACGATCATCTTCTACCTGCTTGGTGCGGCGATCTTGCATCGCGTGGGCTTGAACCCTGAAAAGGACAATATGGTTCGCACCTTGGCGGTGATGTTCGTTCCCGTGTTTTCCGAGTGGGCGTCAGCGATCTTTTTGTTCGGCGCCTTCGCCGTGCTCTACTCGACCTATTTCGTTGCAAACGCGAGCCACGCGAGAACATTTTCGGACGCGATGTGCGTGGTGGGACTGATCGGCGACGATCCGCAAACCCGAGAAAAATGGATCCGCTGGCTCAGCGGAGCATTCCCACTTTTGTGTTTATTGATTTACCTAGCATTCCCAGCGCCCGCGCAATTGGTCTTACTAAGCGGCGTGGCGCAAGGCGTGATGCTGCCAATGTTGGCAGCAGCGGCATTGTATTTTCGCTACCATCGCTCTCGAGCAGAACTGACGCCCGGCGTCCTGTGGGACATCATGCTGTGGCTCTCCGCCGCCGCAATGTTGGTCACGGGAGCATGGACTGTCGCTGAAAAATTCCTTGGCTAATTCCTTGACAAACGAATCCTTCAAACCTGTCCCCCATCCGCTGCCGGCACGGACGTCCGAAGCCGCGCTCTATGACGTTGCCAAAGACTTGCCCGGCACCCGCATCCTCAGCACATCGATGGGCCGCGGCCAAGCGGCACGCTGGCTGTACCGTGACCGCAGCGATGCGAGCGTTTCGCTGTGGTACCTCGATCAATTCCAACAACGACTCGCGATGGCTGACCACGATGCCGACATCAAGGCTTTGCCCGAACCTGCGTTGGCTGAACCTGCGTTGGCTAAAAATCCGTTGGCTAAAAGTCGGTCGCCTGAAAATCGCTTGCCTGAAAACCCGGTGCCGGATCCACATCACTCGCTATCGATTGTGTGCGACACGGACTTGCCCGAGGGTGAAGTGGATCTTGCGTTGATCCCCTGCTCGGTGCGTGGCGAAGCCGAACTGCAACGCGATTTAATGCAACAAGCCTATTCCCGTCTGGTCATCGGCGGCCGGCTTGTGACCAGCGTCGACAATGTGAACGACCGCTGGCTACACGATCAATTGAAGGTCTTTGGCGTGAAAGTCAGCGTCCGACACTTCGACGACGCTGTGGTCTATGTAGTTCGCAAAGAGCAAGCACTGAAACGTCAACGCAGCTTTGAATCGGAATTCACTTTTCGCTTTCGCGGCCAAACGATCGCGGCGATCACGCGGCCGGGTGTGTTTTCGCATCGCCGGCTCGATGCGGGCGCGAAAGCGTTGATGGACGCCGTCACGATCGAATCGGGCCAGCGGCTGATCGAGATTGGCTGCGGTTGCGGATCGGTGACGATGGCGTTGGCGATGCAAACCGGCGGCATCCATGCGTTGGCGATCGACAGCAATGCGCGGGCGATTGAGTGCACACGCAGGGGGGCGAAAAAGAATGGTCTCGTTGACATTGACGCCCAATTGACCTGTGAAGGAGATTGCGATTCGCCGGCCAGCTATGATGTAGCGGTGGGCAACCCGCCTTATTTCGCCAATTTTCAGATCGCCCGACTGTTTGTCGATGCCGCCATGCGAGCGCTGCGACCGAGCGGACGGCTGTATATCGTGACCAAACAGCCCGAGTGGTACGAAGAAAATCTGGTGACCGAGTGGCACGATATCCGCGTTATCGCTGGCAAACAGTACGCGGTCGTTGAAGCCTGGAAATAGTTTTTCCAAAATTCTCCGTCGGATGCGAAATAATCAGCAGGACCTGCGCATCTTCTATAGCGTAACGACGGCCCCATGAGCACGAAGACTCCTGAAAACGCGGAACACGAGGACTCCGACGAAGCGTGGCGAAGGGTTTTTCTGGAATCCCAACCGACGCTCCGTGCCTTCCTGCGCCGCCGACTCGCCCAAGAAGCCGATGTCGAGGACTGTTTGCAAACCGTTTTCATCAAGTTGGTCCAGCGGGGAGACCAGGTTCCCTTGGTCGCTCGTCGAGCGTGGTTATTTCGGGTTGCAGCCAACGAATGTGCGCGACATTGGCGAGATCGATCCACGACAAATCGAGTTCTTGTGAAACAGGCGACCTACGAATCAAGCAACCACAGTGATGATCATCTACAGCGTTTAGTCGCTGCCGAAACTGCCGAGCAACTCCTGCAATCGATCCAAAATTTGCCTGAGAACTGGCAAGCCATCTTACGACTTCGAATCCACGAAAACCTAACATTTCAACAAATCGCCGACCAACTGCAAATCCCGCTCGGAACCGCACTGACACAAATGAGGCGGGCACTCCAGCGACTTCGCGAAGACCTGCAACCTCGCCAAGACGAAGCGAGTGAATCAGAACGAGGCCAAGAACAATGAACGAACTTTCAAACGAAGCATGGCGAGAACAGTGTCTGCTGTACTTGCTCGGCGAATTGCCCACCGAGCGATTGGCTGAATTCGAAGCACGACTGGGCGAAGCGGATTGGTTTGGCGACGAATTGGCCAAAATGGCGGAAACAATTCAGTTGGTGGCCGAAGCCCCCACGCCATGCCAAGCTTCGCCGCCGCTGTGCGTTCATGACGCCGATGTCGATTCGCACGCCTGTCTGGATTCCCATTCAGGATCGTCGCGATTGGTGCTGTTGGCGATCACGTTGGCTGCATCGGTGATGATCGCCTTTGTCGTTGGAAAGCAGACTCGGGATCCCGCAGAAAACACGGTCCCCAACGCAGCGACCTTTACCGAAGCGACGCTAGTGGCTCGAGCGTGGGCTCAATCCGTATCGGTGCTGCAATTGGACGAAGAGAGTCTGTCCGAATTTGCGATGAACGACTTGGTCTTGGATGGCCCCGAAGAATTTTTCACGCGTGAAACCGAGTCGGACGCGGACGATTCAGCGTTCGCTTGGATCGTCGCGGCAATCGACGATGGAGATCAAATCGATGGTTAATTATTCGCAGCGACGGCGACTCACCTGTTCGCTCTCGGCGATCGTGCTCATCAGCGTTGCCGTTTCGATTTTGTCGCCGTCCTGGGCTGCCGATTCGGGTGTCAGCCCTAATTCGGACCGGTCCAATCCGGCGACGCAGATCGATCCCAAACTTGAAGCAGCTGCAATCGCCCTGGTTAACAGCCAGCTACCCGAGTTGGAACCGTTACTCGATCGGCTGAGAAGCAACGAACCGGCTCAGTACCACACCGCGATACGCGATCTCGCCAGATCCGCCAAGCGGCTAGAAGCGGCGAAGAACCGCGATCCAGAGATTTACGAAATCGAATCGAAACTGCTGCAAGCACAAATGCACGTCAAACTGCTTGCCGCAAAACTGAAAGTCCGAGATCGGCAAATCGATCGTGAAGCACTTCGCGAGGCGGTGGAGACGTTAATCCAAACGGAAATTAAACGCGCCGAAGCTGAGATCCGCTACACAAAACAGAGAATCGAACGAACCCAACGTCAACTTGCTGCTGCCGAAGAACGACTCGAAGCGAAACAACAAAACTTCGAAACCTATCTCGACAAGAACTACCAACAACTTTTGCGTAGTGCGGGTCGCAGCAAAGACAAAAAGAAAGACACAAAATAACGACGCGGTTCACCCCGCGATCCGTCATCCCGATCCTTCCTTCATTCCCCATCCTTGGCCCATTGGTGTTTTCAATGATTCGAACCACCGCGAAACCTCTGTCACTCATCGCTTGCATCGCCTTGGCATGCTTCGTTGGCCAAAAACCATCGACGACGCATGCAGAACCGGCGGTGCCAAAATCGCAAAAATCCTCTGCCTCCAAACCGATCCCCCCTTTGAGCGAGCGATTTGCCAACGCGGATGCTTCGGAAGTCCCCGATTTCCAAAAGCACATCACTCCGCTACTGGGTCGACTCGGATGTAACGGACGTGCTTGCCATGGTTCGTTCCAAGGCCGTGGTGGTTTCCAGTTGTCGCTATTTGGCTATGACTTCAAAGCAGATCACGAGGCGTTGATGGCCGAGAATGCCGGACGGGTAGATACCAGCGATGTGGATGAGAGTCTGATTCTGGCAAAACCCATCGATGCCGACATGCACGAGGGAGGAAAGCGATTTGACGAAGGAAGCTGGCAACACCACACGCTTCGTCGCTGGATCGCATCCGGAGCCAAGTTTGATCCGAAACAGGTGCAAACGTTGCAACGTTTGGAAGTCACCCCGAGTGAAATTCAATTTAGTAAACCAGGGGAACAGGTTCAATTAAAGGCGTATGCACATTGGCCTGATGGCAGCGTCGAAGATGTTACCGAACTTTGTCGTTTCAGTTCGAACGATGACGCGATCGCAGCGATTGACGAAGAGGGGCATATTGATTCGGGCGAACAAGGCGACACCCACGTTGTTGTTTATTATGACAACGCCGTGGTTCCGGTTCCCGTGATTCGTCCGATCGGCTCCTCTGCGTCACATGTAGCCCAATTGCCAGCCAAGCCAATTGACAAACTCGTTCAACAGAAACTCAACAAGCTTGGCGTGGTGCCTGCGGGCCCCTGTACCGACTCGGAATTCATTCGTCGGGTTTCGTTGGACATGACCGGAATGCTTCCCGCAGGTGAAACGGTACGTGAATTCATTGCCGATACATCGCCGGACAAACGCGAAAAGCTGATCGAAGAGTTGCTCGATTCGCCCGCCTACGCGGCATGGTGGGCCACACGTATGTCGGATTGGACCGGCAACAGCAACGAACAACTCAACAACGTCCTGCCGATCCGCAACGCCGCCTCGCGATTGTGGCACGAATGGCTACGGGTTCGTTTGGAGGACAACGTTCCCTACGACCAAATTGTGGCCGGAATTGTCGAAGCGAACAGCCGCCAAGAGGGCGAAAGTTATCGCGAGTTTTGCGAACAAATGACAAAAGCTTGCTCGTCCGGAAACGAAGAGGTCTTTGCGAAACGTGATGGTATGCCACTGTTCTGGGCACGACGCAATTTCCAAAAACCCGAAGAGCGAGCGATCGGATTTGCTTATGCATTTCTAGGAGTTCGGATTGAGTGTGCGCAGTGCCACAAACATCCATTTGACCAATGGTCCAAAGACGATTTTGAACAATTCTCGCAACTATTCACTCCGATTCGGATTAACCAAAACCAAGTTTCTCCGGATGCCAAAGCGGTTCGCGACGAACTGTTAAAGGACATCACCGATGGCAAGAAACTCAATAATGGCGAGCTTCGCAAAGCCGTCTACACTGCGGCCCAGAAGGGCAAAGTCGTTCCGTTTGGTGAGTTGCTGGTGAATACACGTGGCGCGTCGGACAAAGCAAAACGGGCACGAGCGAATGCAAAGAAAAAGGGACAAAAGGTTCCTGAACTGAAACTTCCCACCGGCACCATTCTTGGCCAGGGTGAACCGGTCACGCTCGACAAAGACCCTCGCCCGGCGCTGATGCAGTGGCTTCGCGATAAAGACAATCCGTACTTTGCCAAAGCGATCGTCAATCGCGTCTGGGCCAACTATTTCGGCACCGGAATCGTCGACCCATCGGACGACATGAACCTTGCCAACCCACCGAGCAACGCACCGCTGCTGGATTATTTGGCCCGCGAGTTCATTGCTCAAGACTTTGACTTGAAATGGCTTCATCGCGAAATCGCCAATAGCGAAACCTATGCTCGATCCGCAGAAACCAACGACACCAACGTTCACGACCGTGTCAATTTCTCGCGTCACATTCCACGACGACTGCCTGCCGAAGTGGTCTACGACGCTGTTGTCTTGGCGACGGGCTCGGATGATAAGGCAAGCCAACTTCGCGGCGAAGTGAGCGAAATGGCGATCGCCGAAGGCATTGCCCAAAACCGCAATCAGAAAAACTTTGCTCTGGAAGTGTTTGGTCAATCGACTCGCGAATCTAATTGTGATTGCGATCGCAGTGATTCACCAAGTCTGCTGCAATCGATCTATCTGCGTAACGATGCCGACATGCACAAACGGCTGTCCGACAAAAACGGCTGGGTCGCTCAGGCATGTGAAGCCCTCGGCGTGCCCGGCCCAAGTCAACGCGTTGATCCGAAGCAAGCCGCCGCTGTGCGTGCTGCGGACAATTACCGCAAAATGATCATCAACCGTGTGACCAAGTTCAACTCGCTACCCAAAGAACGACAAAAGAAAACGCGAGACCAAATCGAAAAAGAATACAAACGAATGGCGAACAAGTTCGAGCAATTCGACTTTGAAATGCCTTCTTTGGAATCGCTGATTGCCAACCCCAAATCGTGGCGAGAGCTCCAGCCTACCAAGGCTGCGAACAAAGCCGCATCGAACACCGTGTCGAAGCTGGTCGAAGACGCCTACCTTCGCACGCTCAGCCGCTTCCCCGATGACGAGGAACGCGAGATCGCCGAAACGTTTATCAGCGAATCCGAAACGCCTGCCAACGGAATGGAATCGCTGATGTGGGCATTGGTGAATACCAAAGAATTCATCATCACTCACTAAACCTCCCGCTGCTCCTGCTACGAATTCACTCGCTCCCTTCATCCCCGTTCCTTTCTCTCCCCCCGTTACAGAGTCGATAACTATGGAAATTCATTCAACGTGTGATGGCATGAAACGTCGTGACATGCTCAAAGTGGGTGCACTTTCACTCGGCGGCTTTACGCTGGCAAACTACATGCGAATGGCCAGTGCGGGGCAGGTGGAATCGGGTCGTGCCGATCGCGCGATCTTTATCGAACTCAACGGCGGTCCGTCGCATATCGATACGTTCGATCCCAAACCCAATGCCCCGGATACGGTTCGCGGAACGTTCAAGCCGATTGCCACGAATGTTCCTGGCATCCAGATCTCGGAGCATCTGCCGAAGTTAGCGGGCTGCGCCGACAAGTACGCCATTCTTCGCGGCGTCAGCCACACCTTGGCGGCTCATCAACTCGGTCGCGAGTACGTAAACACGGGAAGCAAACCAATTCCGTCGCTTGATTACCCAAGCTACGGCGCCGTGTTGAGCAAAGAGAATCCATCCGATGGTGACATCCCTAGCCAAGTCGCGGTGCCTCGCAGCGGCCACGGTCCTGGCTTCCTGGGGATTCGCTACGCCGCTCTGGAGACAAACGCGACGCCGCAGTTTGGCCAACCCTACTCGGTACGCGGCATTTCGCTTGCCGGAGGAATCGGAGTGGACGAAGTAAAACGTCGCCAACAATTACTCAAAAAGCTTGATCGTCGTTTCGCCAACCTGGAAAAGAACGACCAGCTGCTTGAGGGATTGGACAAATTTGGCGAACAAGCTTATTCGATGATCACGTCGTCGCGTGCGCGAGAAGCGTTTGACATCAGCAAAGAACCCGAGAGTTTCGCGAGACAGTTTGGTGAAGAGTCGTTTGGCCAAAGCTGTCTGCTCGCACTGCGATTGGTTGAATCGGGCGTACGGCTTGTGAATGTCCAGCTCGGCGGCTGGGACACCCACCAAGACAACTTTACCAAGCTGAAGGAGAACAACTTGCCTAAGCTTGATGCGGGGCTAAGCGGACTTCTCAATGGCCTTGAGCAACGCGGATTACTCGAACGAACCGCCGTCTTTGTGACGGGCGAGTTTGGCCGGACTCCGAAGATCAACCAGCGAAGCGCCGAAGGGGGCCGCGATCACTACCCACGATGCATGTTCATGCTGATGGCCGGTGGTGCAGTGCGTGGTGGCCAAGTGATTGGCGAAAGCGATGACACCGCTGCGGGACCACGCCACGAAGCCATTACGCCCGATGATGTGGCCGCCAGCTTCTATCACAACCTGGGGATCGATCCGACGCTCGAATACGACTCCAACACCGGCCGTCCGATCACACTGGTTCGCAACGGAACCATCATCGAGAAGCTATTCTCATAGCGCAAAAGAGAAGGGCCATGGTGAAGCCCTCCCTGCCTCACCATGGCCCATCAAAAATGGAACGATGACACCGATCGTTCCACCCTCCCAATCCATGGTGCTAATACTATCGGCTGTAGGGAAGGCAGAACTAAACCGGATTCATCCTCGCCAAGGATTTTTTTTTGCGGATCAGGCAAATCGGACGCCAGCCACCCGCCAGAGCTATGGCCGGGTGTTCATCAATCGAAAAAGGGTGCGGTCATAGCGAAAGTCACTAATATTCCCGCTGGCTAGCCGCCCCGGGGCGAATTGCTCTTGGTGAGCTTCGCCCCTTTGATTCAAGTGCCGCGAGGCCCGATTAGCGGTGTGCCCCATCGCAACCTGCATCACAATGATGGCGTGCCGCCAAATTCCGCTTCCCTAGCACACAACTTTCGCATTGGCCGCGATTATTGCACTCGCATCGGTTGTGGATATGTTTGTGATGCTTGTCACAGTGCTGCTGACGCTCGAGCGCGTAACCGTCCCAGAGGTGCGCGTTACACGGATCGCCACGAAAATATTGGCGAAGCGTCGAAGTGGGCAACACAGGCACTTCGTGCGGCTTGCAGATATACGCGGGTTCACAAGTGGTCCGCGACGCACAACCATGGTTACAACCGCGGTGCCCACACGAGCAAGCGGCATCGTCTTCGATCATCCCATAAGCCATCGGTGGCTGATCCGCTGCGATCACCGGTGCTGGAATGTTCACCGCATCGGGTAGCAACAGGCTAGCCGATCCAGCGTTGGAAGTTTGTGACCGCTGCGGGTCTCGCACCGGTGCGGGGATCAGTGGTGCCGGCTGAAGTTGGTCCGATGTCGTCGGGTCCGCAACGGGAGTTGGCGAATTGCGATCGCTCAAACTCTTGACGGCCTCTTGGTCTGAATCGACATCAGAAACGAACTGAGTAGGCCGATCGATCGCGGGATCCTCGCCGACCATCGGCGCATCGGCAAAAGTCAGACTATCGAGCAAAACGTCAAGATCGCTCTCGGCGTGCACGCGTGTTACCAAGGTTGCTGAACAAACCATCGCTATCGCTGCGAGTGCAGCGGGAGTTCGCTTAAGCATAGAATGAACTTCCATGTTGAGAGGGAAAGAGGGGGAAACGCGATCGAGACGTTCTCGGCCGCGAACAGCCGCACCTCGTTTCATCCCCCTTTGCAGCGAGTCGATCCGAGTTGCGAAGCACCGAGATGAATCCTGGGCATCCTGGCACCTAAACAAGCATGGCCGCGCGTCAAGCGGTTGGCAAATAAAAGCAAATTTTTTGCCGACGAAAAGACCTTACTACCCCACTGGAATCGTTGCCGTCGCGAAGGTTTCCCGAAACCGATCAATCGCTGTCAACGCACTAGTTTGACACCCGAGTTCGTCCTGATTGCGTTTGGAGAAAAGGGAACATGCCGTCTAATGGGTCGTTCCGAGTAACGCGTTTTCAATTCGGCTCATTCGTTCAGGATCGAGGATTTTGCCACCCATCCGATCCGAGACATAAAAGACGTCCGCAACTTGATCCAGATGCGTATCAATTTTGGCAAAGTGCAAGACGACATCCATTTCTGCGAAGGTCGCTGCGACACGGTACAACAACCCCACTTCGTCATACGCAAACAACGAAACGATGGTAAATCGGTCAACGGTATCATTGTCAAACGTCACCTTGGTGGGCAACACATTGACCTGATCTCCTTCACTATTTTGGGTCGACCATTTTCGAGGGTGAGCCGGCAGCGGTTTGTCGGGCGAATCAAGCAGTTTACAAACACGCAATTGCAGTTCTTCGATGCGATGGCTTGGTGGGCATTCGGGGTAGAGCGGGTCTGCGACCCAAAAATCATCCCAGGCCAAATCATCGCCAACGGTTTCTACCTGAGCACGCAAAATGGAGAGCCCGGCGGTCGTGAACGCTCCGGTGGCACGCGCGAATGTGCCAATCGACTGCTGCGGCTCGCGACGAACGACGGTGTAACGCATCGCCGAAAAGACAGGATCGAAACACGCGAGACAAATTGATTCACTGTTTGAATTGAGTTTATCGGCAACGTCACACAGTTGTTGGGCGAGTTGCTCGGGCTCGCTTCGCGTCAACAGCGAAAGAGGCAGCGTTTCAAGTAACTGAGAACAGCTGTCGGGAGCACGGTTGGCTTTAAGACGTTTCTGCACATCGGCTCGGATCAGATCGATCTCGGGATCATCTTCGCTGCCGGGCAAATTGCCAGTATCAAAATAACGCCGCGTACGAACATACAACTCTTCGATCAGATTCAATTTCCAATCGGTCAGCACGTCGGGGCCAACCGCTTGCAAATCGGCCACCGCGTGCACGATCAACAATTCGAGTCGACGAATCGAGCCCACTTCGGCGGCGAACGAGAGTACGATCTGAGGATCGCTGAGGTCATGTCGAAACGCGATGACATTGACAAGCAGATGCTTTAGTACGAGCCAGTGCAGCGTCTCGGCCGACGCCCGATCGAGCCCTAAACGCTCCGCCGTTTCCAATGCGATACGAGCGCCCACGATGCAGTGATCTTCTTCGTAGCCTTTACCAATATCGTGAATAAGCAAGGCGAGGTGCAGCAACCCCTTGTCTTTGAGTCGTCGATAGCGACGTCCCATCGCGGTGGGTTGATCTTGCAAATCGGTCGCCGCTTCGACCGAACGGATGCAATGCACGTCGACGGTAAATTTGTGATAGGCATTGAACTGCAGCAATCCACGCGTCCGTTCGAAGGCGGGAATGAACTGCTCAATGATCTTTAACTCATGCAATCGCCGCAACAATTCTGCCAACCGTCCGGGACGGCTCAACAGTGACAAAAACGCGCCAATCGAATTCGGATCGGGAACCGAAGCGGGCCGTTCCTGCATCGCCAAGCGGATCGCTTGCCACGTTTGGTGCGTGATCCGTCGGCCGTGCTGGTTTGCCAAAAACATCAAACGCAACACATCCGGCAAACTCGATGCAAACTTCTCGAGATGAGCATTGGGAACCCAGATATGCGTGGGACCGAGCCGAATATTCTCAGAGATCGTGCGAGAAAAGATTTTTTCCAGCAGGTGATAAACAAGCGGACGAGCGAGTGAATCATCGGCGAAAAATCCGGATGCGTAACGAACTGCCCGGGTGTTTTCAAAGTAGTCCTGCATGAACTGCTCGACCGGCAACTTTCCCTCTTCGCCGGGATAGTTCCATGCACTGGCAATTTCCATTTGCATCGGACGATCCAAAACGTCCTGGCTCTTCTTTTCGCGGAAATGGATTTCATTGCGAACACGCAACATAAACTCCGCTGCTTTCCGCAGCACCCGATAATCCTCTTCGGGCAATCCACCGAGTTTCACCAATTTTTCAAGATCGGTTTCGCCATAGCGAGCAAACCCGATCCAACGAATCAATTGAATGTCGCGTAGTCCGCCCCGCGAGCGTTTGACATTGGGCCGCAGCAGATAATTGGTTTCGCCCCATTTGCGGCGTTCCTCACGCCGCGCCGCGACACAGTCGTGAATCAGTCTCTTTTGACGCCGCATCGCGCCTTGTCGCAACGCGTTGAAATACTTGCTGTAGACCTGCAAACTGCCTGACAACAAGCGTGACTCGGTCAACGACGTGAACACCACAGGATCCTGCCACGCCAACATACAGGCTTCGCCAACCAAGCGAATCGAAAAGCCCACGACGATCCCTGCGTCGACGAGATCTCGTGTCAAATTTGTCGCGACGCTATTGGCAAGATGTTCCGATCCCCGCGTCGTCAACAACATTAAATCGGCATCGGAATAGGGCGCCAGGTCCCGCCGTCCGAATCCTCCGTGTGCCACCAGTGCGAGACCGCTGATGGCGCGATCATCCTCGCACTGCTCGATCGCATCGCTCCACACGTCCAGCACGATGTCGTCGTACAGATCCGCAAGTCGGGCGGAAACGAGAATCCCTTGGGAACCCGATTCGTGTTGTATCTGAGCCTTCGCCCGGCCCTCGCGAAGACGTTGGCGGCAGCGGATGACGACGGGACGTAATGAAGTGCTTGCAGCCATGAGCCATGCAGAAAAAGAAGCGACTACAGTCACTGGTGCGCGTCGGTGAACGCAAAGCCTGGAATCGATCCAGGTCATGGATCGCTAAATCCACGATTTCCGATTCGATCGCCAACCGATTCCACGAGTGTCCGCGACATCCATCGATGCCAAGTCTCGATGAACGTTGATTGAAAACAGAATGGCAACGCCAACGCATCACGCGACGACGTTGCGAGACATCGATTCGCCCACCTTCCGCCTCGGTGTCAAGAATCAAGCCTCTTTGTTAACGCCCTAATCGATTTAACGTTGCGACGAGGTTAACGTTGCGATCGATGAGGGCATCGCCACATTACAGTGCGTCTTCGCCGCGTTCACCGGTACGAATTCGAATCGATTCTTCGAGATTGGTAACAAAAATCTTTCCGTCACCAATTTGCCCCGTCTGGGCCGTTTGCAAGATGGTATCGACAACCATTTGCAGGTTCTCGTCGGTGCAAATCACTTCGATCTTTACTTTCGGAACGAAATCGATTGCGTACTCGGTCCCTCGATAGATCTCGGTATGCCCTTTTTGCCGTCCAAATCCACGCACCTCACTAACGGTCATGCCGTGCACGCCATGGTCGGTTAAGGCATTCTTGACGTCCTCTAGCTTGAAATGACGGACGATGGCTTCGACTTTCTTCACAACGATACCTCGCTAAAACTTGATTCCCAAACCAACAACGGCACTCCGACCGTTTTGGACATATTGTACACTGGCGAGCACACCCCACCAGCGGTCTCAAAGTCACGCGAATCCGCCCCAAAATCGTGAACGGGCCCAAAATCGCGAACGGGCCTACCCTTTCGCTTCTCCGCAAGCGAAGGAGGGTGGCTTATCTTCGGCGCGAGCTCTCGCACACAGCTTACTTCGGCCGCTGCCAAGGGTCGTCCTCGACATTGGCGTCGAAATTGGCGACCCGAGAAAGCACAAACAATAAATCGCTCAATCGATTCAAATAAACAATCAACTCCTCCGACACGCTCGCCTCGTGCCGCCGAACCAGCGTGACCACGCGTCGTTCGGCACGGCGGCAAATCGAACGTGCCAAATGCAAATGGGTCGCGGCTGCGACGCCGGCCGGCAGGATGAAATTTTTCAGCGGTGGCAATACCGACTCATGTTCGTCGATCCACCCCTCCAACTGTTTGACATGCACCTCATCAATGATCCGCATCCCATGTTCGTCGGGGTTCGGCGTCGCCAACTCCGCTCCGATCGAAAACAGGGCATGTTGGATTTGACACAACTGGGAATCCATCGTCGCTGAAACGCCGGCCGAGCGGACCAAGCCGAGAGCAGCATTGAGTTCATCGACCGTTCCATAGGCTTCGATTCGATCGTCGTCTTTGGCGACTCGCGGCCCGCCAAACAGACCTGTGCTGCCCGCATCGCCCGTGCGTGTGTAAATTTTCATTTCGATGCAATCACTTCTGGTTTGACCAATGACACGGGGTGAACGAAGAACACGGTTTTGCCCCTTCCCTCTATGTTGTAACCTTCTCGACATCCACGATCCACAAAGAGTCAATCCCTCGATGAAAGTATCTCCCGATGGCGGCGTGCGTGCCGCCGGCATTCTACTGATGCTGAAAAGCCCCACGCGACAATTTCTATTGATGCGGCACCCTACGCGGTGGGATCTTCCCAAAGGCCATTGCGAAGCGGGGGAATCGTTCCAAGAGACGGCGATTCGCGAAACTCAGGAAGAAACCGGCATCGATCCATCCGTCATCGAAATCGACCCCGAGTTCTGCTTCGAAATTCGCTACCCGGTATCGTACAAAAAAACAGGCTCGCAGGTTTTTCAAAAAACAGTTCAATATTTCCTGGGTTATTTGGACCACCAACCCAAGCTCGTGCTGACCGAGCACGATGCGGCGGAATGGTTCCCATGGAATCCACCTCATGCCATCCAAGCGGAGACGATCGATCCGCTGTTGGCGGCGGTCGCAAGGCACCTTGCCCATGACAAGTCATAGGCTCACGACGAGTCATAAGCCAACGACAAGTCACGGGAGTGAGCCGGAATCAAACGCGAGACGAACATCCCGGCTTGTCATTGACCATGACGCTGCTGACGCGTCAATCTCCGGTTGCAGCCTCCAACCAATCTGCCCGTCCGTTAGTAGCGGGTTGCCGATGCGACGATCTCGATTTCATAAGCCCCGAGAAAATCCAGCACAGGCATCATCGCCTCGCCAATATCGCTATTGCTCAGATCGTTTGTGGAAACCGTCAAACGATCCGCCGCCGCAATTCCACCGGAGGTCGCATCTAGCGGCAACCAATCTCCGTCGACATGAGCAAGCGTCCAGGCGTGATACACCATTCGTGGCGACGGAGTTGCTTGATACCGAAAACCAAACGCGACTCGCGAAGCCACCCCTTTGGCGCGTAGCAGTGCGGCTAACAACACCGCATAGGCGGTTGCGTCGCCTTGCGCATTGCGGGCGACTTCCGAAGCGCGTTGAAAAGTGCCCGAGGCGGGATTCAATTGAGTTAACCGGTTCGCCGATCGAGCCAACTCAATCGCAAGTTCACGCTCACCGAGTTTTCCGGAGCCCCCGGCAGCTTGCGCAATTCGCCGCACCATCGTTTCTGACGAATCAATAATCGCACTCGGTTTACGGTCCGCATCGGTCACCGGAAAACTTCCTTGTTGGAAACCGTTTTTAGGAGCTTCCCCCAATGTCGAAACCAGAACCAACAGAGAGGTCTCGTCCAACTTCCGCACAAATTGATTCGGTTGCGGTTTGATAATCGACTTTTCCGCCGCAAGCGGCAGTGCCGTCCGCACCAACTTGAACCCCACACGTTTTGTCTCGCTAGGGCGTTCAAGCTCACTGTTGGTTAACGTGGACGCGATCGCGATCGCAGTCTGCTGCGACTCGATGTCTTTGGTTGCAATCTCCTTGTCGGTTCGGTACGTGACCAAATTTGATGCGGGATACATAACGCGACGAATCGCTCCATCGGGCTCGATCCAAATCACGTGATAAGTTTTGCGATCTTCACCCAAATCGGTTTCCACATCAATTTCCAGCAATTCACGTGGTTTTCCGTCGATCATCGGAACCGTAGCCTTAGCGACACAGTGCATTCGAACGGTGGTAACCAGCGGCTGGATCGGAGCCAGGGTTTGAAACGTTCGCTTCTGGCCGATGCGAAGCGGCGCGCGGCGAATCGACTCTTCCACCGCCAACAAGCCACGATGCTCGGCGCCCCAAGGGAATTTCTTGGTGGTCACTGCGGCACCGCGTGTTTTGACAGCAGTCAGCCCCGACTCGTCCACTGTCCCTTCGCATGTGGTGATGACCGGACCGACGCTTAAGTTGCTTTTGTAGTGCTGCAATTGTCCGTCAATCGTCTCGCTGGATTGATGCGAATGACGCTGAACAAAGGCGGACGCCGATCCTCGATGAATCAACAAACAATCTTCGATGTTCAGCTCGACATGCTGTTTTTCAGGATCACGTTGGTCCGCATCGCGAGTCGCGGTGACCGAGATGTGGCTGTATCCGACGTGCTTGTCACCCACGAAATAGGCATCCCAGGCCTCGAAATCACCGCGAAATTTGCGGTTCTCCTGCGTCGCATCTTCGCGAGCGACCTGCTCGCCCGCGGATTCCGCATCACCTTGGCTCGGCGGGTCGGCGGAAAGATACCGATCCGCCGGCGGGACCAACGGCACTCGCTCGGGAATATCGCAACCACTGAACAGCCCCCAGCCCAGCAAGAAACCGGTAATCCAGACAGCTTTGAACGTGGCAAAACGCTCCAGTGAAGTGCGGAAACCCGTCAAAGCGAAGCGTGAGCCGGCAAGGAACGTGAGCAATCGAAGCATGAAGCTGTCTATTTTCGAATCAGAAGAGAAAAAGGGAAACGCTGAACATTCTCAATGTTGAACCTCAATATTAAACCTTCTCGACGCGACAAAAAGGCGTCCAATTTTGCCCTCGGTGTCCAATCGGTTTTCATTATATCCCAGTGAGCGACATATCCCAGTGAGTGCCATATTCAGCGAGTGCGATGTCCAGCGAGTGCGACATCCAAGTGACGGCGGTCCAAGCAAGCGTCCGCACCGCAATGTCTGTGTCGTAATCGCTTGGATTGGATCATCCCAAGCGGCTTGTTCTCGAGACAAATCGCGGCAATTCCACCCAAGCGGGGATTGGCTCAGCCAACCAGCAAGGTGCCGGCTGTAACGGATATCCGGGTATGGCTGGATATACAGTCGCAAATACTCGCCGTCTTTTCCGCTTAGGTGGTCTTTGCCTGATCCCGTGAAGAACGTGACCTAGCGTTGGGTGTACTGATTCAATCGAAACCGAAGTCGGTGCACCCAACGTTATTTCACACCTATATTTTCTTGCTGCGAACGGGACTGGAAACCGAAATGGGTTTTCTCAAGCGTATACTTCGAAATGGTACCAGCGACGAAGCGGTTCGAGTGGCTTCCAACGGAAGCTTTGAAACGCTGACCGATGACGAGCTGCAAACCCACATGGGGATTCGTTCCTATGGTGTGTTCGAGCTCACCGATGCGGTTCGTCCGTCGTATGATCTGCAAGTCGTGCCAAAACAGGGTTTTCGATATGATCAATATGTCGACGAAAAAACGGGGCTAAGCACCCCGGTGATCCTGGCATCGGCGACTCGCCACCGAATCATGGACCTGTTCCTCGAACTGGTGGATCAGCTCGGCCCTGTGGTGGATGTCGTGCTGGAAACCAGCCACCAAGGCAACCCTCACCCCGAGGATCTGTATCGGGAACACATCGACGCACCTGTGCTGAAAAGCATGCTGTGGGAGTTCGAGGACCTATTGCTTAATGATGGTTGCACCGGCATCGCCGTGATCAATCCGAGCAAACGCCAGGAAGTCCAACTGGACGAACACAAGCTGCTGATCGCATACGGCGATCCCCTTGACAATTTTTCGCAAACATTGATCCAGGGCGATGTCTATCCCGACGACGAGCTGCAATTCATCACCGAGGCCGAACATGTTCACAGCAGCAGCGAACGCTTCACAGCCGAGTTCGAAAAGCTGAAACACCGACTCGGAATGGATGGTGAAATGTTCTTGGACGATTACGAAGAATACGCCTGACGGTCGGCTTGGTTGCTCTGGACGCCCGCGTAAGCCCAATACCAATCCCATCGACTTTGGGTAGCGGTACGGCGCGGGGCCCGCCCGGTTGCAGCGAGTCAAACGTTCGAAATTTACCGGGCGGCTTGCGCCGCTCCGCGATGCAGTAATTCGCGGCGGAAACCGGCCTCGTTCCCGTTTGCGACTCGACAAACTGCTGCAGGTCTGAGAGTATTCGTGGTTTCATATCTCTTCGAACGTGTCGCCAACGATAACGCAAAGCCATGTTTCTCGTCATCAGCTCAAGCCTGCACCCCACTAGCCGAAGCCGTATCCTTGCTCGCGCCGCCGTCGAACAGCTGCAGCAAACCGGACGCGATGCCACTCTTTTCGACTTAGTGATCAAAAAGCTACCCGCATGCGACGGCGCTTCGGCGTATGCGGACGCAAACGTCAAAGAATTGGCGGAGTTGATTCAGCATGCCGACGCCATTCTCGTCGCCTCCCCCGTGTACAACTATGACGTCAACGCGGCGTTAAAAAACGCGGTGGAACTAACGGGACGAGCATGGACCGGAAAAGTAGTCAGCTTGATGCTGGCTGCCGGTGGTCAAGGAAGCTACATGTCGGCAATGGGATTGGCCAACAGCTTGATGCTTGATTTTCGCTGCATCATTGTGCCACGGTTCATTTACGCCACGGGCGATGCCTTCGAAGGGGATGGATTGGCTGACGAAGAAATCCAGCAACGCGTCAACATGTTGGTCAGCGAAACAACGAAGCTTGCCGACGCGATCAATCGATCGCTCTAGCGTTTTTCGGCGCCCCAGCGGTCCAAGGGTCGCTGCGATACAGCCCCCGCTGCTGAATCAACGCTTCGACGCCACGCGGGGTGCGGTACCGAATGCTTCGCCCCTGTTGCACGCGCTGGCGAAGCTCGCTGCTGGAGAGTTCAATGATCGGCATTGCGATCACGCGGGACGCGATGTCATCAATGCGGTCTTGGTCCACCAGCCCCTGCAGCACCGAAAAATCAATTGCCGCTTCGCCTCCGCGCTGGACCACCGCAGGCGTAATCAATTCGAGCAGCCGCTGCGGTTGATGCCAGAGCGGTAGACTCGCCAAAGAGTCGCTGCCGATGATCATAAAAAATTGAGCCTCGGGCATCTCTTGGATCAATTCCGCCACCGTGTCCACGGTATAGCTGATCTCACCCCGGGCGATCTCACGCTCGTCCAATTCGTAGTACGGGTTATCCGCCAAAGCCAGCTTTAGCATCTCGACACGATCCTCGCTCGAGGCGACCGCGCCGGCTAGTTTCAGCGGCGACGTTGCAGTGGGGATCCAGCGAACATGATCGAGCGACAGTGTTTCTAGCGCCGCCTCGGCGATCCACAAATGCCCCACATGGACGGGGTCAAATGAGCCTCCGAAAAGTCCAATTCTCATCAATCTCGATTCTTTCTTTAGGGGGGCCAACGGGAGCGATTTCGTTGGCAAAGCGAAATTCGCTGCGGATCGCTTGACCAGACTTGTCCAACAAACCAGGAAAATAGAGGAGCTGAGGGGGTTCGCGCGAGGGAAGCGATTCCTACGGGTGAGCATTCCTATGGGTGAGCATTCCTATGGGTGAGCACGGAACATGGCCTTCTTCCTCCCTTATTCTTCCTTTTATCCAACATACACTATGCTAACCTCCATACCATCCGATCCAGTTCCGCCAACCGTCGGCACCCCGACCATGTCCAAGTTTGATTCTCGCCCCCGAACGCAGCACGATGCTGACGTGGCCCCGAGCTCATCGGCGGAAGAGCCCCAACCGAATGAAGGGGGCAAATCCGAAGCGTTTGATTTGTCCGCAGATTTGGCGATCGACGCATCGATGTTTACCGATGACGCGGATCAAGAGGCCGCAAAAAAGGATGACGGCGCAAAAGCGCAGCAAGCCGAACTGTTTGAAACCGAGCCTCCGCCATGGGAATTGACCGTCGAGGACGACATCGCCGTCGGCCGCATCGTGTTTAGCGAGGCTCCCTACGGTCCCTACGATTACCAAATCCCCGAGGCCGAACGCGAGCATTTGAAACCGGGGATGCGAGTCCGCGTCCCGCTCGGTAAACGTCGCCATCCGATGATGGGTTGGTGCATCGAGACGCGGATTGGTTATAAGGGAAAACGAGGGTCTTTGCGTGAAATTGTCGAAGTGCTCGACGACGAACCGCTGTGTGACCCCGCCCTGGTGCGTTTGGTATTGTGGATCAGTCATTACTATCAAGCGCCCACGGGGCAAGTCTTTGACACTTTGATCCCCTCGAGTGTGCGATCGAATGCGGGAACTCGCGAGCGGGCTTACTTGACCCCCAACCCCGACCGCAGTGACGAAAAATCAATCGAGCTACTGCCTAAAAAGCAGCAGGCGGCCTTTCGATTTCTGATCGCCGCCGGGCGACCGATGACAGCATCCGAATTGATGGTGCATGCCAAGTGCACGCGAGGTCCCGTTAGCGGATTGCAATCCAAAGGGTACATCGACGTTTCGATGCAGCGTGAAATGACTGCCACGACGCCGATGCGTTGGCAAAAAAATGACGGGGAAAGCCAACAAACGCATGTTCCTAGTGAAGAGCAGACTGCGGCGCTGGAGCGAATCAGTGCCGCGATTGAATCGGGCACCGGCAAAACACTACTGCTGCACGGAGTGACCGGCAGCGGCAAGACCGAAGTGTACATCAAGGCCATTGAGCAGATCGTGCGTGCTGGTCGCGGCGCAATCGTGATGGTTCCCGAAATTAGCTTGACGCCGCAGACGCGAGGCCGATTCGAGCGGCGATTCGAAACGGTCGCGGTGCTGCACAGCCAAATGACTCCGTCGGAACGGCATTTCCAGTGGCAGCGGATTCGCCGCGGTGAAGTGCAAGTCGTGGTCGGCCCCCGCAGCGCCGTGTTTGCGCCGATGCCGCGATTAGGGCTGATCGTGATGGATGAAGAGCACGATGCCTCGTTCAAACAAAACGAACAACCACGCTATCACGCTCGCAAAGTGGCTCACGCCCGCGCCATGTCGCTTGGCATTCCGCTGATCTTAGGCAGTGCGACGCCGTCGATGGAAACATGGCACGCCACGTCCACCGGGCATGCCGAATTGATTCCGATGAACGAGCGAATTAACCAACGCCCGATGCCGAGTGTCGAATTGGTGGACTTGCGAATTCGTGACGATCGGACTCGCGGTGCAATCAGCCGTCCGCTACATCTCGCCGTGCAAGAAACGCTGAACGAAAAAGGCCAAGTGATTCTGCTGTTGAATCGGCGTGGGTTTGCCACCACGATTCAGTGCCCCTCCTGTGGTCACGTTGTCGCGTGCCCGGATTGCGATATGCCGCTGACCCATCATCGCGACGGTGGAAAAGCGTGTTGCCACTATTGCGATTACACGATCGCCACGCCGCCTTGGTGTCCCGCGTGCCGGTTCGATGGCATTCGTTACGGCGGATTGGGGACACAGCGTTTGGAAGTCGAAGTCAAAGCACGTTTTCCAGATGCCTGCATCGCTCGCATGGATAGCGACACGATGAAACGCCCCGGCAGCCATCAACGCGTGCTGTCAGCATTTCGCAGTGGTGAGGTTAACATCCTGCTGGGCACGCAGATGATTGCCAAAGGGCTCGATTTTCCGAACGTGTTGTTGGTTGGCGTGATCAATGCGGATAGCGCACTACACTTTCCCGATTTCCGCGCGGCCGAACGAACGTTTCAATTGGTCACGCAAGTGGCTGGCCGAACCGGCCGCGGTGATCGCGGCGGCCGTGTGATCGTACAAACATTCTCGCCCGAGCATCCGGCGATCCAAGCAGCATCGCGACACGACTATCATCAATTCGCGACGGACGAGATGGTCAATCGACGCAAGTTTAATTATCCGCCGCTCGGTTCGGTCGCTCGCATCATCATCCGCGGCGTCGTCGAAGATGTCACCGAAGCGGTGGCCGATTCGCTGCTGGGACGACTCGAAGCCGCCCGGCAAGCTCTTGGGTCGGAAGTCCGAATCCTGGGCCCTGCCCCGCCGCCCATCCCCAAATTGCGTGGCAAGTATCGATTCCACCTGCTACTACAATCCACCGACAGTGCTCAGCTAGGGGAGACGATTCGCCGAGCCACCGACTCGTTCACGATTCCCGAGAAGGACGACGTCCAATACGTCGTCGACATCGACCCCATCGATATGCTGTAGTCCTTCCTTCACAAGCCAGCTGTTGATAAAGCAGTGCATAAGGGAGAAAGAGAAACCGGATTTGAGCTGCACAAAACTGTCGCAAATTAATCAAGGGGAGGTTACGATAGAACGCTCACGCAACACACCCATCCAACGCGTAAGTCGATTCCCTTGAAAGTTCTCATCACTGGCATCTGTGGCTTCGTTGGACGCTGGATTGCCGAAGGTTTGCTGGAAAGCCGCTCCGATTTGCAAGTATTCGGAATTGATAACTTGGCTCGCTCGGGCAGCGAGTTAAATCGTCAAAAAATCCAGTCATTGGGTATCCACTTCGTCCACGGTGACCTGCGAAACCGAAGCGATCTTGATGCGATTCCCGAAGTCGATTGGGTGATCGATTGTGCCGCTCTACCGAGTGCCCTCGCGGGGACGGCAGGGCACGGTTCATCGCGGAACTTAATTGAACACAACCTAATCGGAACATTGAATCTGCTGGAGTATTGCCGGCAACATCAAAGCGGCTTGATCCTACTAAGCACGAGCCGCGTCTACTCCATCCGAGATCTCGTTTCATTGCCACTGACCGAAGCGGGAGATGCCTTCGCACTTGACCCTGAATCGAGCCTGCCTGCTGGCGTTTCCCACGATGGAATCGACGAGTCGTTTTCCACAACGCCGCCAGTCTCGCTTTATGGCGCCACAAAGCGGGCATCTGAAACGATGGCTTGGGAATATGCTGAAGCATTCGATTTCCCGCTAAGAATCAATCGTTGCGGCGTTCTAGCGGGTGCGGGGCAATTTGGTCGCGCCGACCAAGGTATCTTTAGTTATTGGATCCATTCACACCTGCAACAGCGTCCGCTTCGCTACATTGGTTTTGCTGGCTCTGGACGACAGGTTCGCGACTGCTTGCACCCTTGGGACGTCGCTCAGCTTATCGACAAGCAGATCACGTCAGGCATAGACCCCACAAAACCAGTCATCGCAAACGTGAGCGGTGGCGTTGAATCGGCTCGTTCGTTGTCTCAATTGACGCAGTGGTGTAACGAGCAGTTTGGCAACCATACGATCGCAACGTCCGACGAAGAGCGTCCGTTCGATTTGCCATGGATCGTTCTCAATTCGCGTCTTGCTCGAGACGCATGGCAATGGCAGCCCTCTCGGTCGACCAATCGCATTTTGGCCGAAATCGCGGAACATGCTCGACAACACCCCGCGTGGCTGGAAATTTCTTAAAATCGATATCATCTAATAAAATCCCAGCGAAGCAGACGTTTGCCGCCCAACGTCATCGCGTTGCCGGCACGCTCGATTCTCCTGTACTCGCCCGATCTTCAACAAGCAACCGCGTCATGACAGTCAATCCTCCGCTATCGATTGTCATTCCGGCGTACAACGAACAAGGCAACATCGGTCCCTGCATTGACGAATTGATGTCGTTTCTTGTTGATCAGCACGGCATCGACACCGAGCTGATCGTTGTGAATGACAACAGCCATGACGAGACCGAGGCCGAGGTGCTTGAACGTGTCAAACGCTGGCCAACGATAAGGTTGATACGACGTCAGCCGCCCGGTGGTTTTGGCCGCGCCATTCGTTCTGGACTCGAGTTTGTTCGCGGATCCGTTGTCGTCATTTACATGGCAGACCGTTCCGATCACCCCGCTGACGTGCTCTGCTATTACAACACAATCCAACAAGGTTACGACTGTGTTTTTGGATCGCGATTTATCAGCGGTTCCTCGGTTAAACAATATCCCAGAGTCAAACTTGTCGTTAACCGAATCGTTAACAAAATGGTTCAGTGGATGTTCTGGACCGAAATGAACGATTTGACCAATGCGTTCAAGGCCTACCGCAAAGAAGTCATTGACCAGTGCGGCCCGTATCGTGCGTGCCATTTCAATATCACGCTGGAAATGTCGCTCAGCGCCTTAATCTGCGGCTATAAAATCAAGCAGGTCCCAATCCAGTGGGAAGGCCGAACATGGGGTTCAAGCAACTTAAGAATGCGAGAGATGGGACGCCGCTATCTGTGCACGCTGCTGATGCTTTTCTTCCAGCGCGTGTTGATGTCCGACGATGTACGTGCGGAAAGCAATCGACATACAACGGGGCCGAAAGAAGTATACGCGGCTCAATCCGATCCTGCTCAATCAGATCCTGCTCAAACCGACCGGGCTTAAAGCGAAGCCCCCCGGACCACGATTGTGAAACCAACGAACTGCAAAACAAAACGCGATACGAACTCGGTGCGATTTCGGTTGCCACGAAGAACAACGGATAATGTTTCATCTCTTTTGATTTTGCAAATCACATGACGGAATCATCCAATACAAGTCATCCCGTTTCATGGCCTCTGGTGCGATGGTCAGCTGTATTGGCGCTGCTATTGTTTGCCGCACTGGCAATCCTTCCAGCCTCCTTGTACGAATCCGTCTTGAAACGCCAGTCGGGCGGATCGGCGGAGCAGATCATTCCTCTCTTACCCCGTTTTTTTGGGGGCCTGTCTCTTCTCGCTGCTATCGTCGCGTTAGCCGCTTGGCTGTTAGGAGACAAAACGGATCGAGTGCTCTGGCGCTTGGCAACGCAATTCGCCAACGTATCCCCCAAGGCTGAGTCTGACCGATCGAATTATCGAGAGAGTTTTTTCTGGGGGCTCATGTGCTCGGCACTCGTTCTCGCATTTGACTGGCCCGCCCTCGTTTGGGGCTACTTTGAATCCGACGACTTTAACTTATTGATTGACAACCGCACGCTTGCTTTTCCCGAGGTCATGTATGCGACGATGAATGATCACGTGTATCCATTGGGCCGCATTCTCATTCGCATATTTCATTGGATATTCGGCACTCACGTCGTTGCGTACAACGTGCTTGCTGTCGGCATGTTGATTTCTTTAGTGTGGGCTGGATGTCTGTATCTTCGCCAAGCAGGCGTATCACGCGTCGGAACCCTGGTCTTCACGTTTCTGTTAGTAGGCTGGACCCTGTGGGGCGAACTCACCTCGGGCGAATACATCCTGTTGATGCATGAATCATTGATGACGGCGGCACTGTTGATTGGTTGGACCACCCTGCGTTTTCGCGCGCCCCATGCATGGCTCTACTGCGTTCTGACGTCGCTGTTGGTCGGATACGCGTGCTTCATCAACATCAGTGGATTTTGGGTGGCCTGCGCCGCGATTGTTTTTTTGACGTGTGATATCGCTGGGAACTCAGTCTCGAACCGCGTTCGTCGGTTGGGGCAACATTGGCGGCATTACCTGGCAATCGGCGCTCCCATGGTCGCGGCGATGGCGTTCTACTATCACGCGTACCATCATCCAAACGGACCTCAATTTTTGTCGGCGGCTGGCCCTCAGCGAGGACTGATGGGATTGATCCTGCAGTGGTTTTACACCGTCACCACCTCGCTGATCTCCATCCCCATCGCGATTCCCCACCATCTCGTCGATTTTGGATTGCTCGAATTCGCGATGATCTGCAGTGCAGGGATGTTTGTTGCAATGATCCTTTGGACTTGGCCTGCACTTCCCAGCCGCTCGCTGCAATTTCAAATTATCTCGGTCTTGATGATCATGAGTGGCGTCGTGTTGATGGTCTGTCTGGGACGGCCTGTCCCAGGTATTGGACATGTCATTCCACCCAAATATTTGTTTATGCCCTACACGTGGACGTGCATTGCCATTGCAATAGCGTTCGATGGGGGATGGCAGCGCGTTCCCGAAAAAGGACGATTGATCTACATCAAACTCTGCTTGCTCTGCGTGATGATTGCCTTGGGGTCACACAGTGCTGCAAGCGTCTTAGGCAGCTGGGGAATGCCATTTTTCGAGACCACACGTGGCGGCGAGATTCGTGAACACCAACTCGAATTTGCGGCGATGCAAGAGCTGAAGGAAACGATCTTTGTGCCGCTGGATGAATCATCAACAGGCATGCTGCGGATCGTCGATATCAATGGCAACACTCTTGCTCGCGAATATCCCGCACTCCGTTTTCCCTGGGGATACGAACCGCAATTGTCCTATATGGTCGATGTGTTAACGGATAAGCCGCGCCGCTATCAATTCCTATATGCCACGGAACTTGTTTTCCCCAGCCCAACCGTATCTCGCAATTTATACAAAGATGTCAGCCCTGAGTTCTTGAATTTAATTAAGACGAGCGGGGAAGCGAATCGACTCTATTCGTTACCGGCACGATTGGATACACAAACACGTCCCCCGACGCCGCAAGATGTTGAAAACCGACCGCATCCGTTGACCCTCGTCGACGCCGTTGAATCCGAACATCAAGATACTGGCGAATGGCTGATCCGAAGTGATGGTCGAACGAAAATTGTGCTGCAATATCCCGATTGGAAAAGTGCAGAACGATTTCAGTTGCAGATGGCAATCGCCCCCCCAAAACAAGCGGACGATACCGAAAACATTGCCTTGACGCTTTCGTTCCGGTCATCGTTATTCACGAGTGAAACCAAACATGACGTGCCGGCGTCAGATGACGCCCGCTTGATACAAACGATTGATTTGCTTCAGCTCCCCAGTTTTTCGCTAAGCGAGAACATTGAATTTCTCGCAATTCATCTTCAACACTCAGGAGTTTACCGAGTGGAGCAACTCTTCGTCCCGATTGGCGAATTGCAGTAAGCGGAACGTATTTCAAGACGCCCCGTCCCCGAACATTCCGGTAAACCGACGAATGACACTTAAGGGGACAGACGCACAATATCCCAGGACGGGTACCCCTCATCCCAGGACGCGTGCCCCTCCGCGGATGCGTGATCGTTTTGCCTATAGGCGATGCGATCGTGCAGTCGGCTGGGGCGTCCTTGCCAAAATTCGATCCAACTTGGTTTCAAGGCATAGCCGCCCCAATTTTCGGGACAAGGAACCTCGCTTCCCTCGTGCTCGGCAATCAATTCTTGCATCCGAGTTTCTAAATCTTCTCGCGAGCTCACTTCGCTCGATTGGCGGCTGACCAGCGCCCCCAATTGGCTCTCACGCGGACGGCTCTGAAAATACGCAACGGCATCCGCCCGGGATGCTTTGCGGACGCTTCCTTCGATGCGAATTTGCCGCTCCAAGTGCGGCCAAAAGAAACAAAGGGCCGCTTGAGGATTGGCGGCCAACTGTTTTCCCTTGATTGAGTCGTAGTTGGTGAAAAAATAGAACTCACCCTCTTTGACCTGTTTCAGCAATACCACTCTTGAGGTCACCGCTCCCTGAGGGTCCGCAGTCGATAGCGTCATCGCGTTGACCTCGAACCATTCCGGCAACGGCGACTCTTTGGCTTGCGTGAACCACCTATCGAACTGAACCATCGGATCGGGATCGACGTCTTTTTTATCGAGTCCACTGAGCGTGTAAGTTCGTCGCATTTTCTCGATCGACATTCGATACTCCTCATCACCGTCTTGGTGTCCAAAAACAAACTAAAAACCGGCATTTTTGATAGCATTCTTGCCATCAATTTGCCACGAAACCCTGGCTTTTTGCATAAGAAACCTGCTTTGGCGCGCCGCTTGCCTCATTTATTGAATGCTACACGCAAACTGCCAATATGACAGACATCTCTAACTACCTTCGGGATATTTACGATGGAATCATTAACTGGAAATCTTCTAGTTGCTTCCTCGCTTGCGACAGACCCCATTCTCAGCAGAGGGGTTTGCCTACTGGTTCACGATGACCAGGAGAGCGTGATTGGCGTCATGCTCAACCGTCCAATGCATCCGAATCCGCAAGCATTGATGGCGATGCTCGGTGAACAAATGGCGTCCCAGACGCCTGATGAGGATACTGCAGAACCAGAAAAATTGGAGGAAGAGTCCAAAAGTCGATTGCCAGGAAACGGACAAGGGCAATCTCTCTCGCAACCTTCGACTCCACCGACACCTTATTCCCCCGTCGGCATGGTCCACTTCGGAGGGCCGTTGTCAGGCCCTGTCGTCGCGATCCATCAGTTGAGCGAGTATGCCGAAGCCGAAACGGGCCACGGCATCTATGTCGCCGCTCAGAAGCAGCATCTCGAAGGCCTGGTAAACAAACAACCAGGTCCCTATCGGTTGATTATCGGCCACCTTGGTTGGGAAACCGAACGGCTGAACGCCGAGGTCGAGGCAGGACTTTGGCACATTGTTCCGGCCACGGCAGATGTCGTTTTCGAGAACGCCGACGAAATGTGGCCACGCTTGATTCGCCGAGCGACGTCACGGTCGGTGGCGCGTTGGATCGGAATTCCCGACATGACGGGCAATGCGGAACTAAACTAAGTGTCGCATCGACGCGGTTGTTTGTGTCATGGACTTCCAAGTGCGACGATATTCCGTAACATGGTCGCCTTGATCGTCTCGGTTGCCCCGAGCCTTTCAAACCTTTGCGCACCAATCGGTGCCATTACCCTTCACCACTACCGTACCGAGAGATTGTAATCGCATGGGGCGACACGACGACGACGAGGAAATTAAACGTCCCTATCGAATTCAAAAGCGACGCTTGGGCACGATCCGTTTCGTCAGCCCCGATGGCGAATTCGGTTTTATCGATGCTGAAGATTTTCGCGAGGACGTGTTCTTTCATCGATCCGTCTTTGACGGCACCCTCGAAGGTGCCCCCCCACGCGGCCCTTACGATCGCGAAGTGCTTCCGTACGAGTACATGTGGGTCGAGTACGAGTTAGACGACGACTATTACGACAAAGAAAATCGTTTGCGAGCGAAACTGGTGCGTCGCAGCAATCGCCCCGAAGGCAAGAAATTATCGGGTCGCGATGCGCCCCACTTGATCGTCAAACATCACCCCAACGCTCGCAAGAAACGCCCCTCATGGCGTGACAAAGACGAGTCGTAATCATCGCCCAGCGGACCTATTTGGCGGACCTATTTGGCGGACCTATTCGGCAGCCGGGGCCTCTTCGACCACCTTGGTGGTGTCGACCGCCTGAGCCTTGTCTTCGTCTTTCTCCTCGGCGGGCAAACGACCTCCGTTTTTCTGAGCAGTGATCATGTCCTCTTCGAGAGCCCGAATCTTTTCCGGGTTAATCTGCTTGGACAACAATTCCTGCGTCTGAGTGAACATCTGGTCGATCTTCGCTCGCTGGTTCGGATTTTTGGCTCCGGGCTGGTTTAAAAACGCCGTCAGCTTTTTGTCCATGTCGTCGGCAATTCGTTCATGCGTCGGCTGTTCACGTAACGAGTGCAGCAATTCTCGTGCTTCATCCATCTCGCCCTTGCGAAGCCGCAGTCGCACGCGTGCCGCTAACAGTTCGCGAATCGCAACAAGATCGATGATCGCATTTTGGACACCTCGGATGTAGGCTTCCGCTTGCAGTCGCATATCATCGCCGCTCAAGTCGGCGACGGCATGCGGGTTCAATCCTGGCACCATTGGCAATCTTGCTAGAATCGCGCCGCCATTTTTCACGTACAACAGATGCAGTGGCGAGTCCTCTGCCTCGACGTCCAAACGCCCGTTCCAATCGGTTCGCCCCACAAAGGACATGTCACCGGTCTCGAGATTTTTGTCATAAATCTCGTAACCGATCAGCGGAAAATCGGGATCTTTCTGAGCATGCAGACGCAACATCGTCGACTTTCCGAACGGTCGACTCCGCAGCGCCATACGAAACGTTCGCTTGTTGCTACGGCCTTGCAACCCACCGGCGCGGCCCGCATGAAAATCCATTTCCATCAACGAATCATTTTTTTCGGTCACCAGCAGATAGGCCCAATCGATCGGCCCAATTTGGATCGGGTTTCCATTTCGATCGTTTTTGCGAGTCATCGGTTCGAGCACATCACCAACGTGGACCATCGCAGGCGACTTATCATCGAGAATCAAACCTCCAGCGCGAAGCAAACCTTTCGCATTTTTCTGGCCTGCGTCTTCGATGCGAACCACCGGTGCAAAGGCTTCGATCATTGCCCGCCCAATCGTTCCTGGCATCTCCGAGGGCTGCACAAAGTGCCGAGTCGCCACCGGACCAAAATGCCGCATCAACGTATCGAGCTCGACCACACTGACGGAGGCGGGTGCCACATTCTCTTCGATGCGAACCACGAAAATTTTGTCGTAGGAATCGATCGCTTCAATTACCAAACCACTCAGGGGCACCGGGATGATCTTGGCCTCGGGTTTATCGAGCAGCAGCGCCATTCCGCGTGAAACCAAGATAGCCTCGGTTGTAGGATCCTCCCACATTTTACTGACCGCAATCGCATCCCCTTCTAGGGCGCGTAGCTTGTCACTGACCCCATCGATCGAATCGTTTCCAATCTCGGCCGCTCGTCGCCGAACCTCGTCCATCATGCCCCGAGTGGTATACACATCGCTGACAATTTCGCCAACGTTCGCGGCCGTGCGTAGTCGGACAGCATCCTCGTGATCGCGTTTGACGGCGACCACGGGATCGGAGGCAGAAATCGATTCGTAGGTCATCCCACCAAGATTTCGGTTGGCCGCATTAACGACCGCTGGGGGCGCATCGGCACAGTCCAACTGCCAAATCGCGGCAAAATCACGATCAAGAAACTCTTGAAGCGGCTGGCGCACCGATTCCGCATTGACTCGCGGTTCGTCCGAGACGATCCAAACAAGCACCTTGTACGGTGAATAATCCCACGGCTCGACCTCGGCTTCGGCATCTTCGTCCGGGGCGGCCGCGCTGGCGGTCGTCGAATTTGCTGCCGCCGCACCACTTGATACCGACGCGGGGGGCGATTCAGCAGTCACTCCCTCGGCTCCCGTTAGCGATACCGCAGGCTGCGCAGCCCGATTCGGCGAATCTTCAGAGCAACCGAGCTGCATCACAAGAAACAGCGTGGCTGCGACGCAATAACCGAGGTTCCTAGCGAAGATTGTCATATCGAGAAATCCAAAAACACCACGTCTTCCCAACGGAAGCAGGCGGCGACTCATTGATTCAATTGCCATTTATCCGCGTTCTGGTAGAGCGAGACGATATCGTTGCCGACCCCCGTCAATTCGCGCCGATAGGCATACGAATCGACCATTTGCCACAACGGCAATACCGGTAGCTCATGGTGTGCGATCGCGTGCAAATCAAGCAAGCCATCACGCACCATTCTCCAATCCCGGGCTTCTTCGATTCGCCGCAGTCCCAAGCCCACTAATTGGTCGCTGCTTCCCGCCAACCCCTCGGGCCCGAGCAAGCGACGCGCGTCAATGATCGGTTCCCAGATCGCAGCAGAGACGTAGACGATATCGGCGGTTCCCGGATCAGGATACGTTCGCCCCACAGGAAGCTCGACCAACTCAATTTTCAAATCTAATAACTGCCACTGGCTCATGATCGCTTCACATGCCACTCGCGACAAATTGTCTGCCGGGAACGCTAACCGAATCGGCTTCATCTCCGGCACCGTCTCTTTCTTACGATCGGCAATCGCTTTCATCTGGTTGGCATTGAGCGTCATCAACAACTTAGCCAAGCGAGGTTCGTAGCGACGCGGTGCAATGCTCTTGTCATAGGCATACCCCAACGGGTCATCCATTTCGATCCCTGCCGGGAACGGTCCCGAAACAACTTGGCATCCTGGCACCTCAAGTCCCTCGAGCAGTTCCCCATTAAGAATGTCTGCGCGGTTGATGCCATACACCAACGCGCGTCGAAACGTTCGTTCGGCCAAATACGCGTGATCCGAACAAGGGACCAACATATGGACCGTGGGCAGCGGATAGTTCTTGACACGAATGTCGCGACTTTTGCTCAACCGAACCGCATCGGCGGGAAACAGTTGATCCAGCACATCCAATTCGCCCTGCAACAACATACTCACTCCGTCGCTGGCCGATGCTTGGCGTATCTCCACCACTTCGCGAAGCTGTTCCGGCCTCTCCGGCTCAGCCGCCAGAATATAACGAACCGTATCCTCGCTTTCGGCATCACGTTTGTAAGCACCGGTGGGTGCACCTTCTTTGCCCCCAAACCAGCTTCCATCAATGGGAATCTGCAACAAACACGACGGCAACACATGCGGTCGACGCAGCGTGCACTCGACTCGCTTGGGGCCGTCCATCCCAATGGCAGTGACCGCTGCGGCCCAAGGCGAAAAATACTCGGGCGTATTGCGAGTGGCGCGTTCGGCAATTTTGTCGGCGATAGTGAAACCTTGAATCTCACTCAAAGGCGGCTTTAACTTCTCTGTTTCCAACACCAAATCAAATTGGGTTCGGTAAGGAGTTGTCTCGGTTTCGCCGAAGACAAAGTCATACTCGCCACCCTCGGGCCCCGCGCCTTTCATTTCAAATAACGTGCGATAAACCAAGCGACCCGCGCGACGCGATGCCCAATTATCAATTCGCGTTGGATCCAGCACGGTGGCGGTTTGCAAAACGCCGACTCGCACCAGCGGATAGATCGTGTCGATTTTGCGGATCAGCTCTTTGCCCCCGTCGATATCAGGTCGCACGGCAACGCTTTCGCGTGACAACGCCCGAGCGGCGCGATAGTCCTTGGCTTCGAGTGCGGCGATCGCTTCGCTTTGTTTCTTCTGAGCCAACTGCAAAAAAAGCTTGTTCCACTTCGAAATCGATGCCAAGCGACTCTCGCCATAATCCTTTTCCAAGCGGGCGAGCATCTGCTGGGCATGTTCGAGATCCCCGTCTTTGACAAGCTTCATCATCAATTTGTCAGTGACACCACTAAGGGCGCCCAGGACCGTTTTCGGCTGAAACTCGGGCGCGTACCGCCACAGCTCTTCGAGCATCGCCAAGGTGGCTTCGAATTCGCCAGACTTGGCTCGCTTGATCGCATCCTTCCACAAAAACTCGCTTCGCAACTTCCGCAGCCCGGGTCGATTGGGATAGTCGCGAATCAAAACCGAGAGGAAAGGATAGGCTCCCTTAAAATCTTCTTCCGCAATCATCTGGGCGGTTTCTCGTTCCAGCCGAATTTCCCAGAGATCGATCTTCTCGATATTCTTCCAATCGGTAACAAATTGTTTTGTTTCGATCCCAATCACCTCAAACTGCAGCACTCCCTTGGGTTCGCTGGGAATTTTCCGCCCTGGAAAATCCAACAAGCGAGCCTTGACCCAGCCGCCACCGGATTCCTCGGTGAGATAAATGATGTCGTGCGGTTCTTCCTGCAGCAATTCCAAGCCAACGCGATCGGGAACTCCCGAGTCAGAATAGTTGACGATTTGCGCCGACGCCGATCCTGCCCCGACGGTGCACAGCAACCAGACCCCAGCACAAAGAAGGCTTTGTATTTTGATGTTCATCAGATTCCCTTTATGATTTCGATGGAACATCGGTGATATAAACAACCCCTTCAGCCCCCGGTACCAGCAAGTTCTTACCGACACTCAGTGGCGACGCAAAAATCGGCTGCCCCAAATCACTTTGGCCAAGCAATTCACCGGAGCCAGAATCCAGCGCCACCATCCATCCATCCTTACCCGCCACTAATAACACGTTGCCGCTAAGCACGGTGGCTCCGACAATTTCGCCTTCGGGGACGGGCAACTCGAATTTCTGTTTGCCTTCGGCGTCAAACGCCCGCAGCACCGAATCGTCCGTTCGCAGCAATCCATATTCACTCGAGTCCCCCGCCGTGACGGGGCCCCAATTAATGCGGCCGTTAAGCAGGACTTTGAATTTTTCGTCCAGGCTGGTCAAATCATGCCCCACGACAAAATCGGCAGCAGGACCAGCCACCGAAGCCATCAAGTTGCTTCCGACCGCCGCAGTGGAGCCTAAGAACGGAGCCTCCAACGTCTTCTTGGCGAGTTCACGAATCTGTTCCCCCACCCGCAATCGATAAAGCTGTTTGCGGCTGTCGGCGATCACCACTTGGTCGGGATCGTCTGGCATCGCAACCGAGTTTGACCAAGTCACCGACCCCTCCGGTGCACTCGCAGGCTGAAACGGGCTACCCAGCATTTGCCCGGTTTGCCAATTCATCAAAACAGCGCGGCCCGACGCGGTCGGCACAAACAAGCCACCTCCGGCGAACAACGCACCGCCGCTGGCTTTGCCGGACAATGCCAATTGCAATTTCCGCAACTTCTCTTGGCGGCGTGTTGGATCGTAAACAATCACGTCTTCGGACGTCGCTTGATTGAGCATCAAACGCCGAGTCTCGTCGATTTTGATGGGGTTTTCGAAACGCATCGCAATCCCCGATCCTCCGGGGTTTTCGATCGGATTCGCAGTCGAGCCACTCGCCAACGCATCGCGATCAAGTTCGAACAAGGCCCCCTGGGTTGTCACCGCATGAAAGCCACCGCCACCTGCGATCGGGACAATCATGGCGATCGGAACACCGACGTCCGTTCGCCAAATTTCGTCACCCGTTTTCGCATCCGCAGCGGTCACCCGAATGGCCGACGTGCCTCGCAGGATCCGGGCATGAACCAAGGTGTTTTCGCTTGTAAACGGTTGGCCGATAAAGCGGTCCGCCTCGTGTTTGAACCAGTCCTGGACCACTCGGCCGGTGTTGATTTGCAACTCGTAGCGACCAATTCGCGTCCCAGTGATCCACATCTGCGATCGCCCCACGGCCATTTGCGTCGAGGTTGGCACATCGTACGAGGCGACTTGGCGTGCCACTTCGCTGACTTGCTCACGTTTGGCCGTCGGTTCGACTTCGAGCACCGAAACTTGGCCAAGGTCAGTCAACACGATTAATTTTCGGTCCTGAATGATCGGTTTGACTTTTACATTCCCATCCAAGCGAATCGATGGCTGCGCGACTTTCAACGCTTGGCCTTGTTCGTTGACCTTTAAAATGTGCACTCGGGTGTAATCGGTCCCCGCATTTTCGAGCACAAAGACGTGTCCCAATAACGCCACCGGTGGCACGGCTACGGTGCCTTCGGCATGGCCAATGTAAAACGTCTCGTAACAGGAACCGTCACGCGAATTAAGCACATACAGGTTGCTATGATTACCGGGCACATAGGCCACTTTGGCTCGCTTATCGATCCCCGGCCCCACTTCCAGTGGCTGAGGAATCTGTGCGACCCAATTTGCCTCGCCCGAGTCGACATCCAGCGACGCAAGGCGGCCTGATTCGGTCGAGACGTATACCTCATCGGCAACGGTAACCGGCTCGCTAAAGAACTCGTCAATCACACTACGCCAGCGGAGGATGCCGTCTTTGCCGTCACATCGTTGTACTTCTAATTTGGCTGATTCACTCAGCAGGACTCCGGAACCATCATCCAATCGCACCGGCAAATGATCTTGGCCATAGCCAACAAATTTGCGCCATAACAATCCACCGGTATCTCCGGCAAATGCCAACATCGATCCGCCAGCACGCAGATACAAGATCTCGCCGCTAAGATCGACCGCTTTGCGGCCTTCCATTGCCGTCAACACGATGGAGCGATCGTTTGCGTTCTGTTCTTTCGCATCCGCCACCTTGGGCACTTCGCTGGCGGGTTTCACCAACGTTTTCTGAATGTCGCTGGCGGTCACAATCAACGACATCAACCGCTCGTTCTCGTACAGCTCTGGAAACTCTCGCAGCAATTGGGCGCGAACGTCATAAGCCTCTTTGGTTTTCATGTCTTTGAGGAACGCATCCATGGCCACGACCGATTCGTCCAACCGCACGTTGCGATTGATCTCGCGGCGGACGCGTTGGCGCATCTCCGAGATTTCCTGCAACTTCCCGCCCAGAGTCGTTTTCATGGCGGAGCTCATGTAGTTTGGATTTTCCGTTAGCGCCAACTGCTCGTCCAACTTGCCAAGCAGTTTTTCTTTCTCGGTGGTCTCTTTTTCCTTATTGGCCACACGACCGATCTCGTAGGCAACATCCACCAACAGCGCCGCCAAATTGGTGCGTTCTTCATTGAGCCCCTGTTCGTTTTCGATCGTGGGCAGTTCTTTCTTCAGCAGCTCCAACGCTTCGGTGGGATCGGTCATCTCCTTTGCCCGATAAAACTTGGACATCACGATCCGCACGCGGGCAATCGACGAGTACTGGTGGTTTTCGCCAAAGGAATCAAGAAAACTGATGTACGAATCTTGCGCAGGCGTAAATTGTTGTTGATCGTAGAGTTTGTTGGCATTGGCGATAAATTCATCCGCACTTTGCCGCGTCAACATGTAGAACAGGCCATAGCCGGACAACAGCAACAATACGATGATGCCAGCGAACCCATAGATCTTGAACGAATCCCAAACCGACTTGTGCTCTGGAGGTTTCGGACGGGTACGTTTAGGGCGTGAAGCAGCGGCACCATTGCCTTGTCCGTTCTCCGTCACGGGAACAGCTTCCACGGCAACCGCTTCCACTGGCACGGCTTCGGCAACAAGCTCGCCCGATCCATCGTCCTCGGCGGCGACCTCGAATACTTCTTCGCCCTCCTCTTCGGGCAGGATCGCCAGATCGTCCATGACCGCAACGTCGGCGACTTCGTCACCCGGTTGGGCATACTCCGCCGAGCGAAGCTCGCCAATTAACTTGGTGGCTTGAAACCGTGTCAGCTGCCCATTATCGACCAGCAGCTTGGCTACCGCCTCGGGAGTGACTCGAGTTCCCTGCTCTAATTGTTCACGGAGCGCCTCGATGATTTCCTGGTCGAGCAATCCACCGCGTTCGAGCCGATCGATCAGTTCATTTGCAAGCATGTTTAACGACTATTTCTATTCTGTGATAAGACTCAATCAATGGGTGGGTGATGCGAAGCCAACGCCATCACACCTCCGTGTTTCATACGATGCCCCTAAACCCGCAGTTCACCCCCGGCGAATTCACATGGTGCCCCTAGTCAAACTCTTCGACTTGGGTGACTTGTAATTCGGTGTACCCTGCAATCGTCCCCGCATCCATGGCATCGACGAGAGCTTGTAGTTTTGCCATCTCGTGCACCTTGATGACCAATTTCATGGCATCGCTGCCGCCCGGCACCGCTTCCTTGAGCGCTGAAATCAAGTTTTGCTTGCCCGGCGTTTCTCGTTCCCAGTCGGCAGCCATCACCAAAAACGAACCGCGATCATCGATCTGGACTTCCACCGAATCAAGTTCTTCGGTCTCTTCGGGATCCGGGTTGCTGCTGGGCGCGTCGGTTTGCTGGCGAGGCATCTCGATCGATTTCTGCAGACTGAACGACGCCGTGACCATAAAGAAGATCAACAACAAAAAGGTCACATCGACCATCGGCGTCATGTCCAGTTCATCATCCTGACGAGGCTGACGTTTGGGCACTTCGTCGTCGTCATCGTCAACGACGGCAGGCTCTGCGGCAACGCGGGGCGGAGTCGCCACGGCGGCCGCTGCTGGAACCACCGCTGCTGGTGAAGCAAATTCACTCGACGCCGACGGTTCGAGATCCTTGTCATTGCCGAAGCTGGTGAAATCGTCGTCGCCGAATTCGTCGTCGACCAATGCCACATCCACGATCGGTTCGGGAATCTCGGCTGGAACAATGTCGACGGGTTGCTGCGACTCGACTAGCTCAGGCACATCCACCTGCGCATCACAATCGGGACAACGCACTTGCCCTCCGGCAAAGCGGTCGTGGACGTTATGCACTGCATGGCACTGTGAACATGTAACGGGAATAGCCATCTTCTATTCCTCTTTGACCGCGATGTAAGTCGATTCGATGTCTTCAAATGCATCGCCGATAATCTGTTGAATGCGAGTCACCTTGCCGACTTTGACGTTCGCATCACCGAGCAACATGACTTGATTCTTGTTTTTACCGATTGATTTCTCGAGCTCCGAGGTGATGTATTCAATGATCTCGGTCGACTGAGTCGCTTCGTCTCGACTGAACTCGCTGCCGTCACGCTTCTTCAAGATCACTTCATCGCCCGCACCGGGATCGACAAAGATGATTGCCGAATCGTCCGCTGACACCGCCAAGCCATTATCCGCCGACGGAATCGTGCCAATCTTGGTCGGGTCCATCTTGGAAGCGACCACAAAAAAGATCAGCAGCAAGAAGGTGATATCAATCATCGGCGTGATATCCATCTCCTCATCGTCACGCTTCTTGCGTGGCATCGCCAGATCATCCTCTTCTTCGAGAAGATCTTCGTGTACTGCATCTGCACTCATGATCGATCGATCCTAAAAGTGAACACCATCTGCAAAAGGAACATTGCGTCCGCAGTGACCGCACGCGGCAGAGGCGATTGCGACGCCTCTGCGTTCCTCGTCGTTACGAGCGATAACGATCGCAACCATCACTCGACTTGTTTTATTTATTTCCCACGCCGACGCTAACGCTGCGGCGACTGCATGACTGTTTCAACAGGCTCGGCCGCCGCGGACGCAGGGGCCGCCGGCCCACCACCGGGCCATTTGAGAAGAGCTTCTTTGTACTGAGTCATAAAGCGAGCCAAACCGGAACCGACAAGGTCTTCCATTTTGGCAATCTTAATATTGACGTTGGCCACCAGGATCATCAGCGGAATCGCGATCGCCAAACCACATGCGGTGGTTCGCAGTGCGACATTGATGTCTCCGGCCAACAACGAAGGCTCGACGGATTCGGACGTTGCCAATGTCTTAAACGCTCCCATCATCCCGAACACCGTTCCGAACAACCCAATCATCGGAGCCGACTTGATCACCGTGCTGACCCATGACAGCCGGTATTCCAGATCGCTCATAACGTCACGCTGAAAACGGTCCAAAACGAATTGGCGTGCCCGTTTGTAGCCCAGTTCGCGGTGGTGCATTGCCATCTCGATAATCTGCGGAATCGCGCGATTATCGCCTTCACAATACTCTGCGATTCCTTCGAAATCCCCACCGCTGAGCATTTGTTCGACATCGTCCATGAAGACATCTTGCTCATCTTCGCTCTTGAACCGCTTCTGGTTCACTCGCGCCCAAACCACGGTGGCACAGTAAAGTCCCCACAAAGCGGCTCCCGCAAGGGCAGCATACGTCGCTTGCGAGATGATATCGAAGATAGATATTTCAGCGAAAAGCATCGAGGATCTCGTCCTTCGGTGGATCAGTAGAAAAGGGTTAAAGCAGCCGTCCCCATAGAGGTTCACTCAAAGAGGATGGCAATTCCAGCTTTATCCTAACGAATCCACCGATTTTTGGCGCGATTGCAACGAGCAAAACGGATCGAAAAAGTGACAACCGTTCCGCATAGCCGCGCAAAACGCAATTTCCCTGCCCGCATCGGCCTGCAAACAGATGTTGCTTCCCAGCGAAAAGGTGGTGATTCGCAATTCCACTGCACCCCTTCACGCTCTGACGAGCGTAGCAACGAAGCGTGAATGGTACACGCGCCCCCCACTGGCAAACGCGTTACTCGGATGCTTCGTACTTAGAGTCTCGGTACCGCTGAGACGCGACTTGCCAAACCAGATCGCCAGCGGAACGTTCGAGCGAAAACACCGTTCGCCGCACGCTTTGCAATGTTTCGCGTCCGTTGCGATTGGCATAGGCCAGTTCGATTGCCAACAATTGACGCTCCAATTCCGCCGGGATGAACATCATTTCCACTCGCCCTGCTGCCAGATTGATTCCAGCTTGTCGGATCAACTCGCGGTCCCACTGCTTCAACGGACTCGAATCGGTATAGCGAAAATAAATCCGCTGCTCCGCCGAACTCGCCGACAGATGCCGGCGTTTGGGCCCCCCGGAATGCGACAGATCATATGCGTAATCCACCCCCGATTGCCCTCCGCCAACGACTCCCAACTCGATCGCAAAATGGTCGAGCTTGACTGCATAATCCGCTATATCGTTGGCGGCAAAGACCAATTGCCAGCGCTGTGCCGGTGGTACAAGCGAGCTTGAACCCGAATCAGGCCCCGCAGAGCGGCCGTCCGCGCCACGCTCCGCAGCATCGCCGCTTTGACCATTGGGCGAACTCGATAGCGCAGCCACCTCGGCGGCCGACTGGGCAACCTGATCCAGCGACTTCTCGACGGGCAGATCCTCAAGGCCCGCGACCTCTTCATCCAGCGGGACGACAAAACCCGAGACTGCCCCTGCCTTACTACCCGCAGAAACCCACTGGGCCGGTGGAACCGGGTTAACTTTCACCTTCTCTTCACTGCGGAAAACCCACAGCAGAAACAGCACGCTGACGGTGCTTGCCACCAGCACCAGCAGGGCAACTAGAAGCGAAGAAATGGAATCAAACCACGTCGTCCGCATCGCAGAGCGGGAAGGTTTTCCCCACCGCGATGGAGCGGACGATTGCCTCGCCCTGACGGATAGCCTCGACCCAACGGAATCTGCGGAGCTTGCCACCATCAAATTTCCTCTGCGATTTAGCTACTTGCGTGGTTTTCGGTAGCGTTGATCAATCACTTCGAACTTGTACGAATTTCCATCCGCCGTGCTTTCAAAAATCGTTTTGGCGATTTCGGTCACCGAGGGATGCCCCTTCGCAGTCGCGTACTCCAGTTCGATATGCGCCAACTGGTTTTCAAGGTTGGTCGGAATGAACTTCATCATTTGCCGATTTGCCAATTGGACGCCAGCCTTTTGCAGCAATTGGCGGTCAAACTGCATCAATGGGCTGGGCGAGGTCCACATGAAATACAATCGTTTTTCGCTTTTCGTATCGACGATTCGCCGCGATTTCGGGCTTCCAGCCAAATTATTGGCGACATCGACCCCCTGGATTGAGCCACCGATAGCCCCCAGTTCGATCTCGTAGAAATCGAGCTGGGCGGCATAATCCCCCAGCGCCTTCGCGGTGAAATTGAGCTGCCAACGCTCAAAACGCGGAACAATATCTTCGCCTTCGCCCTCGGGGCCCGGCGGACGGCTATCCCCTTTGCCGGTGCCGGTGGTCGAAGCGGTCGCATTGGTATTCATCGTGTCGAGTGTCGCCGCGACGTTGCTGACCGCATCGGTCACCGCTTCGATGGTGTCCTGCAGCGTCGGCTCCATCAATTCCTCGACCTCCTCGGCTCCCGGCGGCTCGAAGTCTCGTTCGAAGCCCTCGGCATTTTCCCCACGCCCGGCCGGATTTTCGATGATCGGCTTGATCGCTTGCGGCGGAAACGACATCCGGCTGGTCAACCAAACGATGAACAACATCAGCACAAAGGTGCCAATAAAGAGGATCAACGCGGTAAACAGCGAGGTGACCAGATCAAATTTACTGGTGCGAAGCTTCTCGCGTTCGAGACGACGCTCCTCGCGCAGCTCCTCTAACGAGGGCGATTGTGAATGATGATCAGCGACAGCGGACGACATCGTTTACCTACACGACAGAAGCAAAAACAAGAAATTCACGCGAATCGATAGACGAAAAGCCTATCTCTAAGACGAGTCGGTTACAAATCGTAATCGATAAAAACGTAACCGGGATTAAACTTTCGGTACCATTCTCGCCATTGCATCTGAGCCTGCGTGACCTCCGACTTATTTGGCTTGTCCGGCATCCCGAACCCCTCAAAACGCCGACTGATGAACCGTAACCCATCGCGAGCATAACGGGGAACCGACGGATCGGGATCACTCAGCGCAAAGATCAGCGTCGGCACGACTCTCATCTCATCACTTTGGCCGAGCAAGCGAGCGGCGACACGGCGTGCCTGCCATGACCGGCTGCCGCGAACGAGCCGTTCGAGCCGATCGATTTGAGCGGCACGTTTCTTTGGATCGGGGTCCAATTTCAGGTCTTCAGGGATCGATTTCCCTTCGAGCCCCCCGCCCTCATCGTCACTAAGCATATCAAGCAGATCGTTGACCTCGTTTGCCGGTGCGCTGCCCTTGATCTGAGTCCCTTCGACCTTGATCGCAGTGGTATCCTCGGGCAACCCCCAGCCACCCTGAGTCGCGCCGGAACTAGCCTGTTCGATCGCCTTTTGCGTGCTGCGGCTTAAGAACAGGAGCGCTAACGAAGTCGAAATCGGAGCAGCCGAATACATAATCCCGGGGGGCCACCCCCCACGGTTCTCTTCTTTTGACTTCAAAAATTCGACACCCTCGTTGTACCAGGCCGGACTCGGATTTTTCTCTAACTTCAGAGCGATCTCGCGAAAACTTTCATAGCGTTCGATGGTGTAGATGTTGTAATAAGGCCAATCCGCCCCGAGCTTTTTGTTCGCCGCCAACCAACGCTCACACTCTTCGATGGATGACAGAATGGGCTCCACAGGAAGCTGCGGACGTTTGGCACTGATGTTTTCAAAGCCTTCCTTAAAAAGCCCCACAGCCTTTGGAAGCCCTGTGATTCCAGAGCCATCCTCCTCCGGCCCGCCGCCCCAAAGCCGCAACGCGTCTCCTCCGATCAGAAGTGCGCTCGCACCTGCATACGTCATCGCAACCTTAATATTCTGCTGCTTTACGCGTTTACCGCTGCCTGGATCAATTCCTTTGTAAGGCCACCCTCCGCTGGGATCCTGCACCCGCATCAACCAATTGATGGTAGCCGCAACCCCCTCGTAATCCACGACCAAGCCAGCACGATCGAGTGTCCAAATTGCCAGCATTGCGTACTGCGTCTGTGAGACATCGCCCTGCTGATCTCCCGGGTAACCGTAGCCGCCATTGCGAAACTGAACTCGGCGAAAATACTTCTCAAGCTGCTCCAATTCATTGCGATATTTGATCCGATCGACCTCCGCCAAGAGCAACGTCGAAACGGCCGCCACGTAGACCGACTTGCTTTCGTGTCCGCCGTTATCGCGGCCCGACGCAGCCCGGACGAACGACAATGCCGAGCGAATTCCCTGCTGCACAACCGGATTCTGCGGGTCATGCCTCATTTTCATATGGGCATACCCCGCCAACGCGTGCTCTCCATACCCGCCCGAATAAAAGACATTCAGGGGGTACTTCGTTTGGGCCTTTAAGTTCGCTTCGAGGTACCGAATTCCACCGTCGACCATCTTCAGAACAACGGGATCTTCCGACGTGTACGCATTAACATCCCGACTATTGAAACACGAAACGGTCAAAAGCGAGACAAGAAAAAGCAGCAAAACGTGGGGCTTTGTAGCCATGACAGCGATATTCTTGGAAAAGAGTTAATGTAACACCGATCGCAAAACCGACGTCATTTACGGTGAAAAGCCATTTTAGAAGCAAAAAGAAGTTTACTTCAAATAAAGATATTTCATCATACCCTTGCGTGACACCCAAGGTAGATATTAACCTCTTGGAAATTCGCGGTTTCAACTTTTTGAAACGCGAACGGTCAGATAGCTCAGTTGGTAGAGCACGGCCCTGAAAAGGCCGGTGTCGGCGGTTCGAGCCCGCCTCTGACCACTTCTTTTCTTCAGTCGCCTCGCTGGCGATTTGCCCCGCGATTTCACACCGCCTAGCGGCCTAGAGTCTCTGTACACGAGTCTTTGTAGCGGCCGCCAAGATTTTTAGATGCAATACGGTGGCAACAACTAAAATCAGCCACCGCTGAACAAATTGCGTCCCTGGGCCATAACCATGAGACATGGCCAACATAAAGACAGGCCAACATAAAGACGGGCCAATGCCGAGCAACATCACCTGAACACCCACACAGTGTGAACTGCACCCTCGCCTCGAATCCGCCTGACCCCCTGGGACGCAAACGCTCGAAATGAAAGTTTGGATCGACGGCAGCGCATTCGAAAACCCTCGCCAACTCGGGATCTGGCGGGTTTTTTACGAAATCATGTCGCGGACCAGCCGCGACGTCGACTACACGCTTTGGCTACGGTCCAAACCGTTACAACCGATCCCCGCTGGCGTTCGTGTCTACCGAGACCTGGGCCGCTCGGAAATACCTCGACACCGCCTTCCGGCTCGCCTACGACGGCGATTCACGCTCCGGCGCGACCCAGTAGAACTCGCTCGCGCCGATCTCTTCCACCCCACCGGGCTAACCCTTCCAATCGAACGCCATACAAAATGCGTCGCCACCCTCCATGACATGATCGCCGAATCGCACTTCCCGATCGGAATACGAGAGCTACAAGAAGCCATTCCGATCAAGCAAGCGACACTCCAGCGTGCCAAGCTTTTAGTTTGCGTTTCCCATACCACGGCATCCGAATTATCGCGGTTTTACCCGGAGCTGAAACACAAGACGCGAGTCATTCATCACGGGGCGGAGCACCTACTATCAACGGGCTCCATGTCATCAACCTCCGCCGACTCGGCAAAGAATGCGCTCTACATCGGCCAGCGAACGGGCTACAAGAATTTCCATTGCCTGCTCGACGCGATGCAGACTCCTCAGTGGCCTTCCGATGTGCAACTAAACGTGGTGGGGCCAAAGTTTTCGAGCGCAGAAACACTGCTCATCCGCAGCTTGAACCTCTCGAACCGAATTCGCAACCTTGGCCATTTATCCACCGAGCAACTGAGAAACGAATACCGTATGGCTCGCTGCCTCGTATTCCCGAGCTTCCAAGAAGGCTTTGGCCTTCCTTGCCTGGAGGCTCAATCACTCGAGTGCCCGCTTGTCTGTAGCGACATCGCGGTTTTCCATGAAGTCGCGGGCGAGGCGGCACTCTTTTTCGACCCCCGCTTGGGCGAACAGCTCGCAGAGCAAGTCAACCACATCGGTGACCCCGTGGTGCGAAAACGACTGATCGACAACGGGCGAGAAAACGTCCGCCGATTCAGCTGGGACAACGCAGCAACCCAGATACTCGACGTCTACCAACAAGCAACATCAGAACCCTGACCCACTGAATTTCGCCGAACAATTACACCCAACCAATCACCCCCAATTGCGGCATACCAATCCAGCCTCGACACGGCGTTAGCTATACGGCAAAGCCGCAGCGAACTAGACTACAACGAAACGTTTTCGCTCAGTGGAACCGCCCCATTGCTGACCACCACCGAACATGCATGAGCCCCGCACTACTCACAGACTGATCGCAACATGTCGGCGAAAGCAACTTCCGAGCCCGACCGCCTCCACTACAGAACGACCATCCTGCCGTCATCAGGTTGGTCACTACCAGATTTCCATGAGCTAATTCGCTACCGAGACCTTCTAAAGATTCTAACGGCCCGAAACATCTCTCTGATCTACCGGCAAAGCATCCTCGGAGTAGGCTGGGCAATTGTTCGTCCGCTGATCACCACGATCATCTTCTCACTGATCTTTGGGCATTTCGCGGGTTTTGATCAAACTCAAAAGGTTGCGTATCCCATCTTTATCCTGACGGGACTCGTACTGTGGAATTTCTTTGCCTCTTCGTTAGCCAATGCATCTGAAAGCGTTGTCTCTCAGTCGCACATCCTGACAAAGATTTACTTTCCACGTCTGATCCTGCCGTTGTCCGCACTAGGCGTTGCCGTGGTCGATTTTTTGATCCAATTCGCCATCCTAGTGGTGTTGATGGTCATCTATGGCGTAGCGGTGTCGACCTACGCCCCCGTTGCCATCCTGTTTTTAATTGCCTCGAGCCTTGTCTCATTTTCAATGAGCGTATGGTTGACGGCGCTGAACGTGCGATTCCGTGACATCAAACACACCGTACCGTTCCTGATTCAGACGCTACTCTATTTAACCCCCGTAATTTATCCTGTTGAAATCGTCCCCCAACGCTGGCAATGGCTACTCCACTTAAATCCGATGTTTAGTGTTGTACAAGGGTTTCGCTGGTCGCTATTGGGCACCGAGCCTCCGAATTGGACATGGTTTTCGGTTTCGATGCTGTTGACCACTTTCCTACTGCTGACCGGCCTAGTGTTTTTCCGAAGAACGGAATCTACATTTGCGGACATCGTCTAACCCGGATAGCCCCCCCCTTTTTTTCCCAACGAAGACGATAGAGCTCGCCCAGCACGATGTTATGAATGAACCTGCCGTCCATGTCGAAAACCTTTCAAAGCGATACCAACTCGGGCTAACCCATGCGGACTCGTTGACAGATTTAGCTGCAGGCTTGACTCGCAAACTCAAATCGATTCTTCCGGGGCGGCGGCACACCGACCGGCCAACGGACGCCCCCCCCAAGCAAAACGAATTCTGGGCCGTACGCGATGTCAACTTTGATGTTCAGCCCGGCGAGGTTTTTGGAATCATCGGCCGCAACGGTGCCGGCAAGAGCACGCTGCTGAAACTGATTTCACGCGTCACCAGTCCCACCACTGGCAGGATTGACCTGAATGGACGAGTCGCCAGCCTATTGGAAGTTGGCACGGGATTTCACCCCGACTTAACGGGTCGTGAAAACATCTACATGAACGCGACGCTACTGGGAATGACGCGGCGAGAAGTCAACCAAAAGTTTGATGAAATCATTGAATTCGCAGGCGTTGGCAAGTTCCTTGAAACGCAGGTCAAACGTTACTCATCGGGGATGAGAGTTCGGCTCGGCTTTGCGGTCGCCGCACATCTTGAACCCGAGATCCTGATTGTTGACGAAGTCTTGACGGTGGGTGATGCCGAATTTCAAAACAAGTGCCTCGGCAAAATGAAAAGCGTGGCCACGGGCGGACGCACGGTGCTGTTCGTCAGCCACAACATGGGCGCGATACGGAGCCTATGCTCTCGCGCCTGCCTGATGGAGCAGGGGCGTACGGCTAAGATCGGCGAAATCAATGACGTCATCGGGCACTACTTACAACAGCAAGGGGACCAGATTGGGGCGGTTAGAAACTGGCCCGACGGAACAACCATCGACATCGGAGGCACTCCCTGCCTGCGGCCGCTTCGCTTTGCAACCTACACCTCCAATACCGAACCAACTGCGGTATTTTCGACTGACCAAGCCATCGAATTGCGGTTTGACTTTGAACTACTGCGTCCCATGGCCGGTCTTCGTGTTGGCGTACTTGTTCGCAACGCAGACAATGTCACGCTGTTTGGCTCGAACACCACTTTGGCGGAAGACCTCCGCTGCAAGAAGCTTCAGGCTTCCTGCACTGTCCCCGGAAACCTACTCAACCGAGGCACCTACACCGTCGACTTAGGAGTGGACTGCGTGCCGATCCACATCGAAGCCTTCCAAGACGAAGAATGCATCCGATTCGATGTATCGGATGTCGAGGGACACGGCATCACCGCGGAACCGTTGCCGGGCGTGGTACGCCCCAAACTGAAGTGGACCGTCGAAGAACGGGCTGGCTTCTGACCCAGCCAACCCTTTTTCGACAAATCCATAAAGGCATCTTTGTGACATCTCTACCATCGCCACCGTTCACTCATGCACAGGATCGCAAACTGCGCGTCCTGTACGACTTGTCGGTGATGGGAGCTGCGAGAGTCACCAACAAAAGCAGAACCGGGGTCTTTCGCGTGGTCGAGCAAGTAGCCAAATACCTGCTTAGCCGGCAAGACATTGACATCCACTGGACCGCCTACGGCAACATCAACCATCTTGATGACGTCATCGAAATTGCCAAAACCGACCCCGAGTTTCACCGCGACGTCATCGCGATGCCATTTGCCCGGCACACAGTCGAGACCCTTTCGAAACCGATTCGCTACCTCGCCTCGACTCATGCATACCCTTTGGTCCGTCCCGCCCTCCCCTTGATCGAACGCTTGCGCAGGCAAACGACGTTTAACTCGAAACTTGCCAATGGATTCGATATTCTGCACAGCCCATTTAATGCTTTACCCGACCTTCCCTCTAAACGCTCCCTGACTCGATTCTTAACCGTTTACGACCTGATCGCCATCAAATTCCCCCACTTCTTTGAACCTGACGCGTGTGAACGCTTCCAACACACCATCAATGCGATTCGCAGCGAAGATTGGGTTCTGTGCATTTCGGAATGGACACGAAACGACCTGCTTAACTACCGCCCTGATTTAGACCCCGAACATGTCCGGGTGACGCCACTGGCCGCCGCAAACAGCTTCTCGCGTTGCCACGATGCCGAGCAAATCGAAGCAACCAAACGCACGTTGGGAATCCCCCAACAAGCTCGATACTTTTTGAGCGTCAGCACTCTCGAGCCACGAAAAAACCTACGACACCTCGTCTCTGTCTTTCAGCAAGTCCACCGTGAACTCGATGACCAAACGTACCTTGTCCTCGTGGGCACGAAAGGCTGGCACATCGAAGAATTCCTAAACGACATCGCCGCCGACACGTTAGGAAAAATCATTGTCACCGGCTATGTGGACGATGCCCAACTCGCTCCGCTTTACAGCGGAGCGATGGCATTCGTATACCCCTCGATCTACGAAGGCTTTGGCTTACCGCCGCTTGAAGCGATGCAGTGTGGCACCCCGGTGATCACCTCGGACAACTCGTCGCTTCCCGAAGTCGTCGGAGACGCGGGAATTCTCGTTCCGGCGGAATCGACAGAGCGCCTGGCGAACGCGCTAATTCAACTTTTTCACGACGCTGACCTGCGGGATCGCCTGAGCGAAAAAGGGATCGCCCGAGCAGAAAAGTTTACCTGGCAACGATGCGGCGAATTAACCGCCCAGGCCTACAACGACGCCATCAAAAACCGTTAGTCATGAAACCCGAAGTGCAACGGAACGGCCTGAAAAATCACTCAAACAACATGCTCTCCCGTTACGTGACCCTGTTAAACAAGCCGACACCCCCATTTGAATGTCGCGTGATCTCGCAATGAAACTTCGTGTCCTTTTTGACATCTCCGTCCTAGGAGCCGCTCATGCACATCCCCAATCACGCACGGGAGTGTTTCGCTACGTCGATCGCCTCGCTCGTTTTCTGATCGAACAACCCGATATCGATCTCCGCTGGACCCCCTATGGCAACACGGATCATACATGGGATGTGCTCGAGGCTCTCCACAGTGACCCGACGCTCCAACGACCGATTACTGCATCCCTGACCAAGCGACGATGTGTCGACTTCGTTGCACGCCCCGTCCATTACCTCGCCTCGACGCATGCATACCCTCTGGTACGCCCCCTCATCGAGCCGTGCAAAAAGATGCAACAACGTGCAACTTTTTCACAACACAACCTGAAAAACGCAGACATCATCCATAGCCCGTTTCACTCCTTTCCAACGCTCGATTACTCGCAACCGCGGCCTGTTCGATTTCTAACGGTACATGACTTGATTCCGCTTAAATTCCCCGAACTGTTTGATCCCGCCATTGCGCTGACCCAGCAACAAACCTTGGCGCAATTAACGAGGCGTGACTGGATCATCTGCAACTCACAAAACACTCGTAACGATCTGCTCGATTTCTGCGACACCGTGAACCCCGATCACGTTGTGGTGACCCCGTTGGCGGCCGCCGCACACTTCACACGCTGCACCGACGCCCATCAAATCGAGCACGTCCGCAGAAAACTGAATATCCCTCGTGATGCCAAATACTTCCTCAGTGTCTGCACCCTCGAACCACGAAAAAACCTTCGGCATCTGGTTTCTGTCTTTGAACAAACCCTCAACCAACTCGACAAAGACACCTACCTCGTATTAGTAGGAGCCAAGGGCTGGAAAATCGACTCGCTGATCCAATACCTTGCGAAATCGGGGAACCAGAACATCCTGACACCGGGAAAAGTAGACGAAGAAGACTTGGCTCCGTTGTATAGCGACGCGATCGCATTCGTTTATCCGTCGCTCTACGAAGGCTTTGGGCTTCCTCCGCTAGAAGCAATGCAGTGCGGCACTCCGGTCATCTGCTCGGATAACTCGTCGCTGCCCGAGGTGGTTGGCGATGCCGGCATCCTGGTGGATGCCGAGCAACCTGTCCAACTGGGCGATGCCATGACACGAATTTACGCCGACCATCAATTGCGGCGTTCTCTATCCGCTGCGGGCATGGAACGGGCACAACGCTTTAGTTGGCAACAGTGTGGCCAGATGACAGTAAATGCCTATCAACGTGCGATCGAGTCGATAGAATAGCCCGATCCCTTTCGCGACCTCGATGCAAGATGCCCCTTGGTGAAACGATCATGAGAAATATTCTCGGAAAAATTGCAATTCGCCTGCCAGGACTGCGGCACCAAATCCTGATCTACGAGGCACTCCGCGAAATCTCAGGAGTCCTACAGGACATTCGCCAGGAGGTTGCATCGTTGCGAAAAACCGAAGCCATTCGCTCCATTGAAAACGAATGGTCCTCGAATGAGCGTTTTCGAGATCCCAAACGTCTGCTGAGTTTTGCAGCCCAAGTCAACTCACAGAACGGCGAAGACGGAATGATCGCGGAAATCTTTCGGCGAATTGGCAGCGAATCGAAATGCTTTGTCGAGATCGGACTGCAGGACGGCCGCGAGAGCAACACCGCATTCTTAATCGCCTGCGGATGGACCGGCTACTGGATCGATGGCGGTACCGCGATGAAACAAACCATCGAGCATCGCGATGACATCACCGCCAATGACTTAAAAACAATCACCGCGATGGTAACGCGAGAGAACGTGACGGAGGTGTTCGCCGACGCTGGCATCCCAACCGAATTCGACTTTCTGTCACTCGACATTGACCAAAACACCTACCATGTGTGGGAGGGGCTTGCAACATATCGGCCGCGTGTGGTTGCAATCGAATACAACGCAACCGTCCCCCCCTACATCGACTGGAAAGCGAACTACTCGCCAACAAGGTCATGGGACGGAACGCAAAATTACGGCGCGAGTTTGAAGGCGCTCGAATTACTTGGACATCAGCAAGGATATCGACTGGTGGGGTGCGACTTTACTGGAACCAACGCGTTCTTCGTCCGCGAAGACCTCGTAGGTGACCACTTCCTAGCTCCCTACACCGCAGAAAATCATTACGAACCCTCACGCTACCCACTCATTCACCACAGGTCTCATCGCCGAGAAATTCTTGACCGGCCTGCGAATTGATTCGGTTACAACATGAGTGAACTTCGCCCAAACAACGATTCCCATTGCTACCCGTCATACTGGCGATGCTTTCTCAGCTGCTTCCTGCTGTCTGCTGCGGTCCTTACCGTCACTGGATTCCAACACTACTTTGTCATTCATCTGTTCGAAGATGGTGATTTCGCGGCCAACAGCCTTCAAATCGCAGACGCAATGACGCTGCATGAGATCTACGGCAACTACTCACGGTGGGAATTCTCTCACCCCGGGCCAGCGTTCTTTTATGTTTATGCAATCGGTCAGCTCATTTTCCATTACACGATTGGCATCTGTCCTCAGGAACACAATGCACAGCTGTTTTCGGGAATGTTGTTCCAGACAGCATTCTGGTCACTCGCGATTAGCGTGATCTACACCCATGCACGGCGATGGAAACCGGTCTTGATCATCGCCAGCCTAAGCTTCATTCATTTTCAACTTTGCGAGCAAGCATTCATTAGCATCTGGCCACCTCATCAATTGCTTATGCCATTCGCTTGCTTGCTACTGTCAACCGCATCGATTGTGGCAGGAAGTCGACAATGGCTATGGCTATTTGTTCTTTCTGCGTGCTTTTGTGTTCACGGACATGTAGCACAGCCGCTTTTTGTTCTTCCCCTAACGGCCGTCGCGATTGCCGCCGTCATTTATTGGCAGCGTCAGACTCCCTCGCCAACAAAAGCAACCTATTGGACTCGAGTCCGTGATGCATTGTGGCAAAGAGACGTCGGCGGGAGCGTCTTAATTACGATTCCCTTTCTTATCCCCTTATTTGCCGACTGGCTGAAATTACGCGACAGCAATCTCGCTCGCATTCTCTCGCACATTCGCTCTCACAATGAACCGGACCACTCCCTCGAACAATCACTAAACTACTACTTGCAATTCTATCGATACTGGGATTTTCACGACGCACCTGAATCCGATGAGCTTCGCGATCTACTGAGTTCATTCCCGTGGATTTATAGCGGCTGGTCGGCCGTCATGCTGTTGACGCTAGCGGGGCTAGGCTTGGCATGGAAACGTCGAACCATGCCGCTTCGATGGTTGTGGTGGACCAGCAGCTTGCTATTGATTTCCATCCTTGCCCAAATCCTGACGCTCAAGTGGGGATGCATGATGGATGGCGAAATGTTCGCATTCAACGCGTTCATTAATTATGCATTGGTCTTTCTCAACATTTGCCTATTCACAGGCGTTTTGCAATGTTTTCTGAACCAAACGACGCAGTGGATCGTGGCGATCGTCTGCTGCGTCGCCTTGCTAGTCGTGGCCGCCAAACCAATTCACAATGACCGCTGGATCTCGGACACCGGCTATCGCCCGATGCAGGGCCGCGATCTGTATTTGCAAAACGGCCAAGTGCAATTGCCTGTCGACAGTTGGATCTATTTCCAATCGCCGCACCCTTCGAACGACTGGATTCTGATGACGGGGCAAGCCAATCAGTGGCGGAAAGACCAACTCAAAGTTGTGGTACCCGACAACCTAAGCATCTTTTTTGGCAACGAACGCACGATTCAACATTTTCTCGATCGAGATGAACCACATCGACTGACGAATATTGAAGTAGCCCCAGAGCCACAAGTGGATTCGCCCCATACATTCGACGGTCGCTTTAAGCAGACATCTCCTGTCGACATCAACGACGGTGTGTACACCATTCCACTGGAAACGCTGGCATCACAACATTCAGGAGCGTCGGTGCAAACGGATCTTGAGACAGGGAAGTTCGTGCAAATGGGCGGCGCCCCGATGGTAGTGGTGATCCCCCTTCGCCCCACACAACAGGTGACGACGCTGAAGGTCGAACTGAGCCCTCCCACGGAAGATTCGTTTTGGCTCACTCTTGACGTCGGAGAGACAGAGGTGGCACACAAACTTATCAAGCAACGCCATACACTGAATTTCTCACTTCAACCCGAATGGGTGAACAAGTCGATATCGGATTACGGATCTCTGGTCATTCGCATCCAACTTAGCACCCAATCCACTCCTTCCACATGGCTTTCCAAACGGGCAACGATGGGATTTCGGATCCACCATTTTTCATTAAGCGCGGATTAGCGATTCCTCACATGCGTGCTTGCCACTCTGACAACTTCCTCCGTCGATGTTATTTCCACTGTGAATCTACCTCCAACAAATCATCATGGCTGGCCTTGGGAGTCGAGCATCGAGCGTAAAGCACCTCTCCACGCCAGCGACCTTCCCCGCATTACCGTTGTCACGCCGAGTTACAACCAGGGTGATTTTCTGGAGCAAACGATCCGTTCGGTACTGCTTCAAGATTATCCGAATCTGCAATACATCGTTGTCGATGGGGGCAGCACCGACCAAAGTCACGCCATTCTGGATAAGTACAACGAACATCTCTCGGTGGTCATTCGTGAACCCGATGAGGGACAATCCGATGCAATCGCAAAAGGGCTTGCACTCGCCGACGGCGAATTCTTTAACTGGATCAACTCCGATGACCTGCTGATGCCCGGCACGCTTTGGGAACTTGCCTCACGCTGCCGTCCCAAAGTGGATCTGTACACCTTCTCGGTCGAAGTGTTCGGCGACGATGTGAAATCGTACCTGATGCACAACCATAACTTGTCCGCCACGGCGATGTTGCGAGCGGATCGCTACTCCTTTAGCCAACCCGGACTTTGGTTTCGCACAAAGTATATTCAAGATTGCGGCGGGATTGACCGTAACTTGAACTATGGCTTTGACTGGGACCTGCTGGTTCGTTATCTCGCCGATAATCCCAACGTGCATTACTCGACCAGTGTCGGCGCCCGTTTTCGGCTTCATGCGGAATCTAAAACGGTCGTCGAGTTTGCCAAGCAGGATGAAGCGGCCAATCGTTTCCTGCAAGAATCCGAGCGGATCCGTGATAAATTGGAAGCCTCGCTTGGCACCTCGTTGGCCAACGCGTCGCGATTGGGACGATTGCGAGTCCCCTGGAATGATTGGCTCGTCGAAAAACTTGACGATCGAGATTCGTCCCCTGTGGTTGCTGCCAGCACCATTGGGTGGCGTGCCATCAAGCAGCCACACGTGACATTTACCTGGCGAACGGCGGGAACGATCCTCCGACTGTTGTCACGCTACGTTCGTCCAAAGTCTTCGATCGGACAACGCAATACGCCACGCCACTAAGAACGGGCGAGTGTTATCCAGAGTCTCAGCTAACGCAGCGCTCGAAATCACAAAATCACATCGTCACAAAATTTGTTACGATACCGCTCGCGGTGCGCTACATTGAGTGTCCGATTACGCTTGGTTTGATACGCGTCCGCGCCCTCGCTTACGTTTTTCCACGAGTCACTATCGATGCCAAAAACAACACTCGCCCTCTTCCCGCTCACTTTCGCTTCGTCGATCCGGCTCTCCCTGTTCGCCTGGATAGCGATTGCGTTAAGTGCACTCAGTTGCCCGTATGTTGCGATGGGGCAAGATTCCACCACCACGCAAACGGCGCCTCCCGCCGAAGTCGGTTTGGAAAATACCGAACTGGAACCGGCAGAGGCGACAAGCGAAAACGGCAAACTCCAGTCGCCGCAAAATAGCGAGACCGGCAACGAAGAGTCCAGCGAAGAACACAGCGACGCAGACGAGCCGAGCTGGATGCAGAAAATCGACGCCACGTTTGGCAAATATGTCGTCGCCAACGCTGCGAACGTGATTTTTTATGATTTTGGCACGAAAGATCGATTTGGTGTCAGCATCCCGTTTGTCGTCGTCTGGCTGCTTTGCGGCGGAATCTTCCTGACCATCCGCATGGGCTTTATCAACCTGCGAGCATTTCGACATGCGATCGACTTGACGCGAGGCGTTTATGACACGCCCAATGAACCGGGCGAAGTCACGCATTTCCAAGCGCTCGCTGCAGCTCTCTCGGCCACCGTCGGACTGGGCAACATCGCTGGCGTTGCAATCGCGATCGGTACCGGGGGGCCCGGAGCGACCGTTTGGATCATCTTGGTAGGCTTCCTGGGAATGACCGCCAAATTCACCGAGTGCACCTTGGGCCAACTCTATCGCGTCACCGACGAAGACGGCCATGTACTGGGCGGCCCCATGCGCTACCTGCGTTACGGACTCAAAGACATTGGACTTCCCGGCTTAGGCCGCGTGTTGGCAGTAGTGTTCGCACTGCTTTGCATCGGAGCAAGTTTCGGAGGCGGCAATGCATTTCAGGTAGGACAATCACTCGAAGCGATTCGCGGCGACGTTGACATTCTGCAAAGCCATCCTTGGATCTATGGGGTCGTGATGGCTGTCGCTGTCGGCGTGGTCATCATCGGGGGCATCCGCAGCATCGCTGCGGTCGCAGGAAAAGTCGTGCCGTTTATGTGTGTCGCTTATGTGATTGCCGCACTCTATATCTTGGGCACCAATGCCTCGGAGGTTCCGGCGGCGGCAGCCAAAATTGTCAGCGAAGCATTTTCGCTCAAGGCCGGTTGGGGCGCCTTCCTGGGCATCCTTGTGATTGGCATCAAACGAGCCGTGTTCAGTAACGAAGCGGGCGTGGGGTCGGCCGCCATCGCCCACTCGGCGGCCAAGACCGACGAACCGGTCAGCGAAGGTATCGTGGCACTGTTGGAGCCGTTTATTGACACCGTGGTGGTCTGTACCATCACCGCGTTGGTCGTTGTCGTGACGGGTGTCTACGAGGCGCCAGAGATGCAAGAGGTGATCGCCAACAACGAGGGCGCAAGATTGACGCTGGAGGCCTTCGTCGTCGGCGGCCATGATTGGTTCCGCTACGTCCTGTTCGCGGCGGTCGTGATGTTCGCTTACTCCACGTGCATCAGTTGGTCGTACTACGGCGAACGCAGCTGGGTTCAACTGTTTGGCGTTCGCAGCTCGATCATCTACAAGTGCCTGTTTTTGTGCTTCACGGTCCTCGGATCGATCATCACTCGCGGCAACATCTTGGACTTCAGTGACCTGATGATTCTGGGGATGAGTTTCCCTAACCTGCTGGGTGTCTTTTTGCTCAGCGGCGTCGTGAAACGGCAACTCGATTCGTATTGGAAGAAGTACCAAAACGGCGAATTCCCAAGAATGAAATAGGCACGCCGCGGAAGGATCGCTCATGAATCGCGTTTGCATTATCAACGTCGTCGGATTGACGCCCGAACTGCTGCGGCACGCGCCGCACATCGCGGCAGTGGGAAACGCAGCGGCTTGGAAAAGCCCGCTGCCCGCAGTCACCGCGACCTCGCAAGCGACGATGTTGACGGGACTCGCCCCACGCGAGCATGGCATCGTCGGCAACGGCTGGTATTACCGTGACACCCAAGAAGTACGTTTTTGGCAACAAGCCAACTCGCTGGTCCAAGGCCCCAAGTTCTACGACGGCGTCGAAACCGCAAAGATGTTTTGGTGGTTTAACCAGTCCTCGGGAGTTCGCTACAGTGCGACACCCAAACCGCACTACGGATGCGACGGATCCAAAGTCTTTGACATCCTGGACCATACCGATTGCGATCTGACGGCAAAACTGGGGCCGTTTCCGTTCTTTACTTTTTGGGGCCCCAATGCGGGATTGCCCTGCACTCGCTGGATTGCCGACGCCACGGCGCTGGTGATGCGAGAGAAGCAGCCCGAATTGACGATGGTCTATCTGCCGCACCTGGATTACGATTTCCAGCGATACTCGGACCACGACGTTCAACGCGTTCGCGAAGTCGATGCCTGTGCGAAAACGGTCATCGACGCCGCCGCCGCGATCGATTCGCAAGTGGTGGTGGTTTCCGAGTACGGCTTGGTTCCGGTGGACCAACCGGTGATGATCAATCGCGAATTACGATCCGAGGGCTGGCTCGGCGTTCGCAATGGACCGTTCGGCGAAATGATGATCCCCGGCGAATGTGATGCGTTTGCGGTTTGCGATCACCAACTGGCTCACGTCTACGTTGCACGCCCCGAATTGATCCCCGAAGTCAAAGCTAAATTGGAATCGGTCGCAGGGATCGATCGCGTCGTCGATCCGGCAGAGATTGAACTCGATCATCCTCGCAGTGGCGAGTTGATCGCGTTGGCGAAACCGAACGCATGGTTTGCCTATTATTACTGGCTCGATGATCACGATGCCCCCGACTTTGCTCGCACCGTCGACATTCATCGCAAACCGGGCTACGACCCTTGCGAATTATTTATGACAAGCAAGTTTCGTGCGATCCGAAAAGTGCTGCGAAAGAAGCTAGGCTTTCGCTATTCGATGGACGTGATTCCGCTGGACGCGACACTGGTGCGCGGCAGCCATGGGCTGTATCCGCCGGCAGAGAAAGGACCGCTGATCGTCGGCCCTGGCGAGTTGCCAACGGACATGCGAATGTTCCCGAGTTACGTCAATCAGCTGCGTCAGGAATAATTGACGCCGCGTTCGCTACCGCCGCGATGCCGTAATTTCGCTCCGCTGCGTTCCGGCCTACAAAAACGGCCCGGCCTACAAAAACGGGCCGGCAAACAACTACGCCGTCGGTGCTTCGACGGGAAAATGCTCATCGACGATCCGGTAAAACTCTTCGGGCGTCGATACGTTGGCGACTCCCGAGCGGAAATGACGAGCTCCCGGTTTGCCTTGGGCGTAACAACAGGCGTATTTTCGCATCAGCACCGTCCCCTTCTCTTCGCCAAACCGATCGACCACCAATTGATAGTGCTTCAGCATCACGTCACGCTGCTGGGTCATCGTCGGTTCAGCCGGAATCGGCTCGCCCCGCAGAGCCGCGGCGGCTTGCGAAAACAACCAAGGTCGCCCGAGACAAGCCCGCGCGATCATCACGCCGTCAACATTGTATTTCTCAAACGCCGCAACGACCTTTTCAGCCGAATCAAGATCCCCGTTTCCGATCAGCGGGATTGATTTCAGGCGACTTTTGATCTCGCTGATCTTGTCCCAATCCGCATTGCCCCGGAACATGTCTTGTGCGGTCCGGCCGTGGACCGTCAGCGCTGCCGCCCCGGCTTCCTCGACCACCTTGGCGACATCGTTGCAGTTGACGTTGTCGCGAGTGCAACCCAGCCGAATCTTCGCCGTAACCGGCGTCGGACTGCAGGCTTTCACCAATTGGCTGATGATATCAAACATCCGGCGAGGATCACGCAGCAGGTAGCTACCGCTGTGTGCCTTCTGCGTCACTTGGCGAACGGGACAACCAAAGTTGATATCAACGACGCTGACTTGGTACTCTTCGGCCAATCGCTTGCCGACCTTGGCCATCGTTTCGGGGTCATTATCCCAGATTTGGACGGCCAGTGGACGAGCTTCATCGGCCACCCCCCACAGGCGGTCGGGATGCTCGGCTTCGTTTTCATCCATCCACACGAAACCGCGAGCGTTGACCATTTCGGTAGCCAACAGCCCTGCGCCACCAAAATCGCGAACGATCTGGCGGAACGCAGCATTCGTGAATCCCGCCATCGGAGCTTGCAGAATGGGCGGATCGATGACGAGATCACCGATTTTTAGCGGAGCAACCATAAACGTCGAGCGATAAGCAAAGGGAGTCGCGAAACCGAGCAAGGACGCAATATCCTCGCTCTCTCAACCTCCACTTTACAAAGATATCGCTGGGAAGCGAATCGCCCCGCGCAAATCTGCTGATTGCGAGGGTGCAGCCGAACATCAATCCCTCAACTTGCTGAGCCTGCTCGCCTCTTAGAACGATTTGGACCAGCTGGCGATGAAGGCGTAATCGGTTTCAAGCTGGATTCCGTTCAGGTCCTGGCTAATCGTGGGCACGAATTCCGCGTTGAGATAGTGGCCGTGGTACAGATACTGAGCCCCCAGACCGAGGTTGTACCAATAGCCGCCGCGAAACTGCTCGACATTGGTGCTGATCAACGTGCCATTGGCGGCCGGATCCTGCCCATCGTATTCGGTACGCCACAGGTGCTCGCCCCGCAGCGAGACCGAAAGATTATCGGTCAACAACACACTGGTCCAACTGTTGAAGCGAAATTCGTCGCCGACACTGTAGCCACGATAGTTCTTTCCGATCGGCAAATCGGTTTGAAATTGAGCTCCCCAGCTGTACCAGTCGTGAAAGCGACGGTAGGTCAACCCGGGACGTGCGTTAAACGTACCGCTGCCTAAACGCATCGGATACGGAAATGCGGTCGGCGAACCGGTAGGAGTCGAGGTCTCGCGAAAGATATCTCCGGTCGGAACCGAGCAACCGAGATTAAAAATCCAATCTTGGCATTCATCGCTGTAAACTCTCAGCAACGCTCCGAAAGCCGTGTCGCCGAAGCCGCTGTTATGAGTGGTAAAATCGGTATAGTTTGCCCGCGTGTGGTCCATCGTGATACTCGGCAACATCGCCATCGTGTACAGCGTGACGTTTTCGGACGCACCGTACATGATGTGAGCCATGTGCATTTCCATGGTCATCTGGGTCGGAGTCGCACCGCGATTGGTGGTGACGCCATCGACCGTGATCCCAGGGCCCGGCGGCCCGACGGGAGTTGCGGTCCCCAGAGCCGTCGCATCGGAAACTTTGTTTTCGCCAATCTGGTTGTCTTCCATGTACATATTCATGTACTTGTACTCGACCATCCACTCGCCTTTGTCATGCAGGTGAGCTCCCATGATTCCGGCCGGAGCGTGCTTGTCGGCGAGCGCACGGCGATCGAAATTGTCAGCCATCGAAACCGACGCTAAACACCCCAACGAGCAACAAGCGAGAGCAAAACGCAGTAACATCCGAAGCACTTCCTGGCGAGTGAAATCATTTTCAATGAACCGACGATAACGGTTGCTAATGATTCCATCGGTATCCGAACTCACACGCGTCCGCTTTGACGACCAAAGTCGATACAAGCGACAACACTGCTACAACCGGCCTTTTCCACGCTGGTGAGGTCGACAGGAAAGCCGCCGCTACCATTCTTGGTCGGCACTGAGCTCGACCCAGCGCTCTTCGGCCTCCGAGAGTTCAACTTCCAATGCCTTGACCTGATTATGCAGTTTTACTGCGGCATCGGGATCCGTTTCGGTTAGCAGTTGATCGTTGAGCTTTCGTTTTTCGTCGTCCAGGCGGGCAATCTTCTTTTCGACGTTTTTCAGTTCTTTCTCGGCTTTGCGCTGATCCCGTTGCCCTTGCCGATGGTCGCCGCCACCCCCTTTGCCCGGTTTGTCATCCTTAGGCAGTGGAGTTTTCCCACGCGCCACCTCGCTGTCGTCGACCTCTTTTTCGATCGCGGCAAGGTAGCTGTCGTAATCGCCGAAGTGATTTTTCACACTGCCGTCCCGCACTTCGATCACACAGGTCGCCACGCGGCGCATAAAGTGACGATCGTGGCTGGTGAACACGACCGTCCCCTGATATTGCTCGAGCGCCCCGGCGAGCGCCTCGACCGTTTCGACATCCAAGTGGTTGCCGGGCTCGTCGAGCACTAGCACGTTCGAATTACTGAGCAGCAATCCGGCCATGCAGAGTCTTGCGCGCTCGCCCCCGCTGAGCACTTTGACCTTCTTTTGAATTTGGTCGTCTCGGAACAAGAGGGCACCGGCCATCGCCAACAATTCTTGTCGCGTGGTACCGGGAAGCGAGTTGTATTCGAGATGTTCGATGACCGTCATCCGCTCATCCAAACTCGTGTAAACATGTTGCGCGTAGGTACCAATCTCGACGCCATGTCCCCACTTCATCTGCCCCGCTATCGGCTCCAGCGAATTGACCAACGTCCGCAGCAGCGTTGTTTTGCCTTGCCCGTTATCCCCGACGATTGCCGCGCGTTGCCCATGCTCGATTTCCAGCGTGATGCCGTCCGCGACGGTGTGATCGGGATACCCGATCGCCAACTCGGTACAGCGGAACACGGTGCCCTGTCTGGGATCGACCCGCGGCGCTCGCATGTGCACGGTCGGTTCGTCACGTTCGATCTCGGTGGTCTGCAAACGTTCGAGCTGCTTCGCCTTGCTCTTCGCTTGGCTGGCGGTCGACGCATTTGCGCGGTTCTTTTCAATAAACCGCTGCAACTGTTTTTGTTTTGCGATCACGGTCGCATTCACTCGCCGATCGTGCTCGCGACGCTCTTCGCGGTATTCGAGGTAGGCGTCAATTTTGCCGGTAAACATTGTCAACTTGCCACGCGAAAGCTCGAGGGTTTGCGAGCAAGTGGCTTTCAGGAACGCCCGATCGTGGCTGACGATCAACGCTGCTTTGTTGAACGCACGCAAAAAGTGCTCGAGCAGAATTTGGGTTCGAAGGTCCAAAAAGTTCGTGGGCTCGTCAAGCATCAATAGGTTCGGGTCGTGCAGTAGCAGTGCGGCCAACTTGACACGCGTCTGCCAACCACCGGAGAGCGCTTTGACCGGCCCCTCTAAATAGGCTCCCTTGAGCTCGAACTCGCCCGCGACTTCGCCACATCGCCATTCGGGTTGACCGCTGTCTCGCATCAAGAAATCGAGTGCGGATTCACCGGGCTGAAATGGATCATGTTGGCGAAGGTAGCCGATTCGGAGCGAGGGATGGGTGATGATTTCGCCTCGCTCGAGCTCTTCTTCGCCCAGCAGGACTCGCATCAGGGTCGATTTGCCCGCCCCATTTCTACCGATAAAACCGACCTTCACATCATCCACCAGGGAGACATCAGCCCCCTCGAGGACGACTTGATCGCCGAATCGCTTGTGAGCATCACGGAGTTGGAGCAGTACAGCCATGTTCAAAAAAAATAATTTGGGGCGACAACGAGATTACGATTGCGAGCAAATCGAACCAGTTCCAAATTTGCTTGCGGCAACAAAAATCGGCGATCCAATAACCGCCGCAGGAGTGGGAATTTATCAGTCCGACGGCAAATCCCAAAGTAGGAGGGACCGCGATGAGGACCGTCTTGGCCGATAACGATGCCGCACGTCGACTTTCCCAACAACTCATTTACAACCACTAGGAACCTAGCGGTCGATATTCTAAATTCTGAAGGTTAGAGACGATCATGGATTTTGGTAGGATCGAGGCGGTCAAACTGCCCTCCCCTCCCCTACCCTCCCCTGCCCTCCAGCAACCAGACGGCGAATTTGCCGATATGAATAGCTACAGCTTGGACTACATCGACGACTTGTATGTCCAGTACGTTCGGGACCCTTCGAGTGTCTCGGATACTTGGCGTCAATATTTTGAACAATTTCTTGTCGTTTCGAACAAGAGCTCATTCAAAAAGAACGGGGACGTCACGTCTGGCTCCGCCGCTGCGGGCAACGCGACCACTACCGTGGATCGCCGAGGCTCCACCGGCAACGAGACCACCGATCAAGCCATCTGGATGTCGCGGATCCAAGATCGCGTCAACCAATTGGTGCGGGAATACCGAGTCCGTGGCCACTTGGCTGCCCAACTCGATCCGCTGGGAATCCTGAAATCGGATTCTCCGGAATTGAGCCCCCAGCTTTACGGCATTTCCGACCAAGACCTCGAGCGGCCTCTCGATAGCAGTGCTCTTGAGAACGTCAGCGGCAGTACTTTGCACGCCATTTTGACCAAGCTGCAGAACACGTATTGCCGCAGCATTGGTGCCCAATTCATGCACATCGACAATCGCAATATCCGCGATTGGCTGCAGAAGCGGATGGAGACCACCGAAAATCGACTCGAGTTATCGCACCAAGTCCAGCGACGAATCTACGCTCGACTCGCCGATGCTTCGATTTTCGAGGAATTTGTACGCCGCAAGTTTGTCGGTGCGAAAACATTCTCGCTCGAAGGCGCCGAAAGCCTGATCCCGATGTTGGACCTTGCGCTCGAAAAAGCGGGTCAACACCAGGTCAAGGAAGTGGTGATGGGGATGGCCCATCGCGGTCGCTTGAACGTGATGGCGAACATCCTGAAAAAACGGGCGATGAACATCTTCTGGTCGTTCGACGATCCCGATCCCGAACTCAGTCGCGGGGGAGGTGACGTCCGCTACCACCTCGGGTACAGCAGTGATTGGGTCACCGCAACGGGTGACAAGATCCATATCTCGCTGTGTTTTAATCCCAGCCACCTGGAATACGTCAACACCGTCGCCTTGGGACGCTGCCGCTGTAAACAGGACTATCGCAAAGACACCAAGCGTTCCGAAGTGATGACGATCCTGATCCACGGCGACGCGGCATTCGCTGGCGAAGGCGTGGTCCAAGAAACCCTCAACCTGAGCGAGCTGGAAGGCTATCGCACGGGCGGTACGCTGCATATCGTCATCAACAACCAAGTCGGCTTTACCACCGAACCGCGCCAAGGCCGCAGCACGACCTACGCGACCGACATCGCCAAGATGCTGCAAATTCCGATCTTCCACGTCAACGGCGAAGACCCCGAAGCGGTTGCGCAAGTCGTATCGCTGGCGATGGATTTCCGCAAAGAATTCCACCGCGACGTCGTCATCGACCTGTACGCCTATCGCCGCTGGGGTCACAACGAAGGGGACGAGCCTCGGTTCACCCAGCCGCGGATGTACTCCGAGATCGATCGACGTGCCAGTGTGCGAGAGCAGTACCTCAATCGCTTGGTTGAAATCGGTGAAATCAGCGTCGAAGAGGGCGAAGAGATCCAGCAAAAGCGAACCGAGAAACTCGAGAGCGAGTTCGAGGCGAGCAAAAACGAACCCTTTGTTCCTGACACCCAAACACTGGCCGCAAATTGGTCGGTTTACTATGGGGGACTTGAACCGTCAGAGACCACCGACACGACGGTCGACCAAACCAAGCTCAGCGAACTGCTTGATTCGCTGACGCGATTGCCCGAAGGATTTGCGGCAAACAAAAAGCTGAAACGCCCGATGGCACTTCGCCGTGAGATGGCTCAAGGCAAAAAACCACTCGATTGGGCCAGCGCCGAAGCCGCCGCGTTTGCAACCTTGTTGACCGAGGGATATCCGATCCGGATGACGGGCCAAGATGTCCAGCGGGGTACATTCAGCCATCGCCACGCGGTTCTGCACGACACCAAGAACGGCGAAACCTACATGCCGCTCGCTCACCTCAGCGAAGACCAAGCGAGCGTGGAACTCTACAACAGCCCGCTTAGCGAGGCCGGAGTGCTCGGATTCGAGTACGGCTACTCGCTCGACCGGCCCGATGGACTGTGCGCCTGGGAAGCCCAATTTGGTGACTTCTGGAATTGTGCCCAAGTGATCGTTGACCAATTTATCGCCAGCGCCGAAGACAAATGGAATCGGCTCAGCGGACTGGTCATGCTGTTGCCGCACGGCTTCGAAGGTCAAGGGCCGGAACACTGCAGTGCTCGAATTGAACGCTTCCTCGCAATGAGCGCCGAGCACAACATCCAAGTGGTCCAGCCAACGACGCCGGCTCAGCTTTTCCACCTTTTGCGACGCCAAGTGCTTCGCAAATGGCGAAAGCCACTGATCCTACTGTCCCCCAAGAGCTTGCTTCGTCACCCGCTTGTCGTCAGCCCGATTGAAGAGGTTGCCGGAGGGCAGTTCCACAAGATCCTCGGCGACGACCAGATCCCACTGGCGACTTGCAAGCGGTTGCTGATGTGCACCGGCAAGATCTACTACGACCTGCTCGAAGCCAGAGAGTCGCGAGAGATCAAGGATGTGGCGATCATGCGAATCGAACAGCTTTACCCGCTGCAAGCCGAGACGCTGACCGCTGCCATCGACGGATTGCCCGCCGGTACGGACATTCGCTGGGTCCAAGACGAACCGACGAACATGGGCGCGTGGCCCTACATCAAACTGAACTTCGGCGACATGGTCGCCGAAAAACATAAGTTTACGGTGATCTCGCGAGACGAATCAGCCAGCCCAAGCACCGGCAGCATGGCGGCTCACAAGATCGAGCAAGCCGAATTGATCGACGCCGCGTTCGCCAACCTCTAAGGCGGCATCCGCTTTAGCACGTTCGGAACAAAAAATGGCGGGCGGTAGTGGACGAGGCAACGAGTCCCTGCAGCTTCACTGAGCCAAAAAGGACTCGTCGCCTCGCCCACTACGGAAGACGCCGCCAGCTGCTCTTCCGACGGTCCTTAGTGGCGTTGGTGACGCGAGGCAAATGCCATCTGCGTTGGCCCTAACCGGGTGGTTTTTACAGCGGAGCGGCGCGAACCGCCCGGTAAATTTCGAACGCTTTACTTGCCTTCGCGAAGACGGTCAAAGTACTGCTGAGCGTGCTCGCGTTCGGACCGTGGCAGCGTCTGGTTCTCCGATGGATCACTCTCTTTTGACAGCGCCGCTTCGATCGATTGCTTGACGTCCTCTTGCGTGATCCCCTTGCGGTTGGGGCCATCGGCGAACCCGGCAATGATCGCCTTGCCCTTTTTCACTTTGCCGCGGACCTGAGTCTCGTAGGTATTGGTATCGACTTCGTCTTCGGGTCGATCACCAGCCCCACTGCCTTTCCCCAAACCATCGCCCTGCCCTTGCCCTTCGCCCATGCCTCCCATACCGCCGCCTTGGCATTGTTGACACCCTGCTCCTCCACAACCTTCACATCGCATTTGGCTTTTGGATTGCGAAAGATCCTCTAGCGCCGACTGCAAATCTTCGAGCTCGGACATCTCCTGCTGCATCTCGCCCAACTGATCGGCCATCTGCTCCATCGCGTCGGCGGCTTGCCCGGCGTCTCCCTGCTGCATCGCCTGCTGGGCCTGGCTCATCGCTTCGGCCATCTTTTGCATCTGCTGCATCTGAGCATCCTTTTGGCTCATCTCGTTCATCTTTTGCTGCATCTTTGCAGCATCCTCTCCACGACCTTCCTTGCGAGCTTGGTCGATCTTTTGCTGCAACTCTTGCTTCTTCTTTTCGTGCTCTTTGACCGCTTTTTCGAGCTGCTCTTTCATCTGAGAAACCTGCTTTTTCAGCTGCGACTTCTCTTCCTCGCTCAGCTTTCCATCACGCATCTTGTTGGCCAACTGCTTGACTAAATCTTTGGCGTTACCGAATTCACCCTTCTCAATCGACTTGGCAATTTTGTCGGCCGGCCCCGACTCGAGCCCCTTCATTTGCGACATCGCACGGCGCATTTGATCCGGGGAACCGAGTTGTTCACGACGTTCTTCGAGTTGCTTTTTCAGATCATTCAGCGCGATCATCGCTTCTTTGCGATCCATGTTTTCACGTTTGGAAATCTTATCGAGATCCGCTTCCATCTTTTCAAACAATTCTTCAGCCTCTTTTAGCCCTTCGGCCGAGGCTTTGCGTTTTTGTTGTTGGATCCGTTTTTTCAACTGAGTCGCCGCCGTCTTCACTTGCGTCACTTCGGCGATATCGATTTTGGGAGTGCCGCCTGCGTTTGTGCTGGTTGCAGGCTCAAGCAACGCCAACACAATCACCAAAACAGGAATCAGCGAAATCGGCAGCCACCCTAATCGCGTGGGCTGCAGCGAGAACTTTTCAGCCACGGCGATTTTCGCCGCCTTTTTCTCGGCATCGCTCACCAAGGCCAAACCAAAATCGCTGTTGCGTGAGTCGGCATCCATACTGATCGAACTGCTCAATCGTTCACGAAGCCCAAAGCGACGATCGACCTCGGCAGCGACCGACTGCTTTGATGGCGCCGTTGCGATCGCATGCACTGCCGCAGCAATCACCGCCACCACGCCGGCTCCGACCAACCACGCATTCGTCCAAAGCGAGAAATCGACCTCCATCACTCGCATCGCCGGCACCGCGATCGCGATGACCGCCACCAAAATGGCGGCAAACAACGTCCAGCAAAGATTGCGGCCGAACTGGGCGAAAATCAGACGTCGGCGGGCACTGGCGACTCGCGATTCGATTTGGTTCATCACTTATTTCCTGCGTAGAAAGAGGCTCTCCCCCTTAGTATAGCGCATCGGGCAGCCTAAAATGAGAGCGAACCATTGCATTCCGCTTTCCACCCAGGGCTCAAGTGCCTAAAAACTCGCCAAAACTGCCTGATCCAGACGAAAATCCCGACGCCGATGTTGTGATCTACGATGGGCAGTGCAATTTCTGCACTTCACAAGTGTCTAACCTGCGGCGACTCGATTGGGGTGGATCGCGACTGACCTACCTGTCGCTGCACGACAAACGGGTGGCGGATCGGTACCCGGACCTACAGTACGACGATTTGATGAAGCAGATGTACGTCGTCGATCGAGACGGCGGACGCCATGGCGGTGCCGATGCGGTCCGTTATTTGACCCGTCGTTTGCCCACGATCTGGATCGCCGCCCCGATCCTGCATATCCCCGGATCTGCGGGGCTGTGGCGGTGGATGTACAACCAAGTCGCCAAACGGCGATACAAGATCGCTGGAAAATCGTGCGAAAACGATGCCTGCGAGATCCACTTTAAACAGTGACCCTCGCCGTAAACGACGCTAGTAAGGCCCCATCGCAACGATTTTGGACGCCGCAGAACTCACGCGAGAGTTTCAACCTGTTCAGCCATTCACGAAAGTCTTGACGACTTCCGCTACGAGTCCTCTCGCCACCTGAAGCTCAAACGGTTCTTAAGCAAACCACTCGACGGCATTCTTGAACATCGGCATTCCGTCACCAAATTCGGGCTGCTCGTCACGACGCGTCCAAAATGGATGCTGAGTCGCTTCGATGTGTCGCTCGGGGTGTGGCATCAAACCGAAGACACGGCCTGTGGCGTCACACACCCCAGCCACGTTGGCATCGGCGCCGTTGGGATTGGCGGGAAACGGCAAAACGTCGCTTTCGATCCCTCCCGTTTCACCGTCGGCGTAGCGAATCGCCAATCGCCCTTCGGCTTGCATCTTCTGCAACACTTCGTCGCTGGCCGCCACAAACTTGCCTTCGGCGTGGGCCATCGGCAGGTACATCCGCTCGATGTCCTTCAAGAAAACGCAGGGGGTTTTGTCAACAACGAGGTGCACCCAGCGGTCTTCGAATCGGCCATGGTCATTCCAGGTCAGTGTCGCCGGAGCATCGACCGGCGAGGGCAGCCCTTCGGTCAAAACGCCCAGCCGCATCAGAACTTGCATGCCATTGCAAATCCCCAGAACCAAACGATCCCCTTTTCCATGCACAAAGGAATCGACGAGATCCGAAAGGTGCTGACGCAGCTTCGTCGCCAAAATCCGACCGGCCGCGATATCGTCGCCGTAGCTGAAACCGCCTGGCAAACACAAAATCTGGTAGCGGTCCTTCAGTGCCGGATTCTCGATCAAACGGTTCACATGCACGCGTTCCGCAACGGCCCCTGCCTGCTCAAACGCAAACGCAGTTTCTTCATCACAATTGGTACCGGGAGCACGGAGGACCAAAACGCGAGGTTGAGGCATGATCGATTCAGGGGTAAAACGGCGAAAAAACAGCCAAAGGACATACGGATATTGCGAAGTTTAGACACCCAGACCGAAATTGAGAACCACGTCAAATCCCTTGGATTATCGCTTGGTGTCGGTGAAGCGGATGATTTCTAGATCTAGCTATCTAAAATGATCCCTCTCGCTGATGCCGTCTTCCATAAACACTCCGGCGGCACCTACCCCCCGGAAAGCCCGCCGCAAAGGAAACCGCTCCACCATGGCTACCCCGCAGAAAGGAACCGGCTTCAGTCTGAAGGACCAACTGTTCAACGTGGACCGCGTCTCGTATCTCGCTTCCTGCTTTCACGCTGCGGACGCTCGGTTTGATGCGGCCGGATTCGTCGCCGAGACGATGAAGGACTTAAAAAAGCTGGAACTCAAAGAACGGATTGTTCACATTGCCAGCACGCTGGAGCGATATTTAGCGGCGGACTACAAAGTGGCGGCAAAGCAAATCGCCGCCGCGCTGCCACCGCCACTGGATCCGACAAAACGCGACAACGATTTTGGCGACTTTATTTTTGCACCGCTGGGAGAATACGTCGTTCGCAATGGGCTCGAAAAACGGCACCTAAAGCTGTCGCTCAAGACGATCAAGGCAATCACGCAGCGGTTTTCGATGGAGGACGCGATTCGCGCATTCATTAACACGCACCCGAGCGAAACGCTCCGCACGCTGGAAAAATGGTCCACCGATGGCAACTATCATGTACGGCGTCTGGTCAGCGAGGGAACACGACCACGGCTTCCCTGGTCCGGCCGACTGTCAATCGACACCACCACCGCGATTCCGCTGCTGAACACATTGCATGCCGACCCCACTCGCTATGTCACTCGCTCGGTTTCCAATCATCTCAATGACATTGCCAAGACGCATCCTGATTTGGTTTTGGAAACGCTGAAACAGTGGCAACAACTCTCGCAACAAGACGCAACCGAGTTACAGTGGATGTGTAAACACGCACTGCGAACCCTGGTCAAACAAGGGGATCGCAAAGCCTTGGCACTTCTCGGATTCAGTCCCAGTCCCAAGATTACGGTCACGGATTTTGCCATCCACACGCCTCAGGTTCGTCCAGGCGACGCGATCGAATTCACGTTTGAGATAACGGGCCGCAAAAACGAATCGTTGCTGATCGACTATGTGATCGATTTTGTCAAAGCCAATGGGAGCACGTCGCCTAAAGTCCACAAGATCAAACAGCTTCGGATCAAGAAGGGCGAGACAGTCTCTTTGAAAAAGCGTCATGTGTTACGAGACGCCGCGACGACGTATTCCCTTTACCCAGGCATTCATCACGTCACGCTGCAGATCAATGGCGGATCCTTCGGGACTCAATCTTTTGACTTGCAATGAACCCCTACCTACGTACGTGCCCCATCGGCTGACTCCCATGGCTACAGCATGTCGCCACTTCGTGGCTGTTCGGTGACGAGACTCGAGCACGCTAGTCCTGAAAGGACGACACGCTGTAGCCACGGGTGCAAACCCGTGGTTGCATAAATACGAACGTCCGCAAACCCCCGAGGGGGCGACATGAATTGGTGGCGTGGGATTTCCTGTCGTCCCTTTGGGACTACGAGCGCGGAGAGGAACCCGGTTCCATGGGCTGACGCCCATGGCTACAGCATGTCGCCACTTCGTGGCTGTTCGGTGAGACGACTTGCTACCCCTCGCATGCGTTCGCTTCCATCGGGCTGCCCTGGCGGGAGCGACGAATTCTCCTTTCACCACGAACCTTGATAGAATTACGGCATCGCGTTTGGGTCGTCCCCCCTGCCCCACCCTTTCCGTCTCTCTCCTATCGGTACCAAGCAACAATGATTCGCATCACCGTTTCCTGGATTTTCTTGTGCTGTTTCGCATTTCATGCCACTGCCGCCGAACCGTCTTGGACCCAGTGGCTGGGCGATGGCCGTGACGGCGTGTCGGACGAATCCGGTTGGTCGGTCGACTGGCCCGAATCGGGACTTTCGGTTGCTTGGCAGCGTGAGATCGGCATCGGTTTTAGCAGCGTGTCGATCGCCAACGGACGCCTATTTACGATGGGCCACAACGACGGCGAGGAAACGGTTTATTGTCTGAACCAAAAAAGTGGCGATACAATCTGGAGCCACAGCTACCCGTCCGCATTGGTCGACAATTTGTACGAAGGCGGCCCCGGAGCAACGCCGACGATTGATGGCGATCACGTTTACACGCTGGGCAAAGAGGGGCAACTGCTCTGCTTAGGCGCGGACGATGGCACAGTCCTTTGGCGGCGGGAACTACAAAAGGACCTTGATGTCGAATTGCCCGAGTGGGGTTTCAACAGTTCACCCACCATTGTGAACAACCAAGTGATCGTGCAGGGTGGACGAATCGCATCGTACAACAAAACCAACGGCGAATTGATCTGGAAGACGCCTAAACACACCGCAGGTTATGGATGTGCCGAAGTTTTCCAGCAAGACGGCAAAACGATGCTCGCGACGCTGGACTCCGATGGATTGAGAATTCTCGACGCGAGCAATGGAAAACAAATCGACGCCTTCCCCTGGCCATCGCCGTTTCGCACCAACTCAACCACACCAATCGTCCAGGACGACACGATCTATATCTCGACCGGCTATGGCGTCGGCTGCGGCAAATTTCGACTGACCAACGGCAAGCTGGAATTGATTTACGACAATCGCGAGATGCGAAATCACTTTAACAACAGCATCTTGTATCAAGGCAATTTATACGGATTCGACGGTAATTCGAATCTCGGCCGTGTCGTGCAACTGGTTTGCATGGACCATGAGACCGGCGAAGTGCTTTGGCAGCAGCGTGGACTTGGCTGCGGTTCGCTGATGATTGCCGATGGCAAGTTGGTGTTACTCAGCGAGGATGGCCAACTGGTGATCGCCGAGGCAACGGGCAAGGAATACAAGGAACTCGCGCGAGCAGAAATCCTGGATGGCCGCTGCTGGACCGTCCCAGTCCTGCTGGATGGTCACATTTACGCCCGCAATGCCCAAGGTCGACTTGTCGCCGTGACGCTGCCGTAGGTCATGCCGCGGATACCACTTAGCCCCTCTAAATTCGACACAATTCACCGATTTCGGAAACAACACCACTGCTTCTGCGCAGGGCGCTGGCGTTTTAGATAGCGGTGCCGCAAGTGGCAAAATTGCATCATTTCCTTGGCCCGCCACATTATTCGCCCTCGGTAGAGTGCGAATGCGATACAATCACGAAAATGTATAGAGTAGTTCCGGGTGGCTGAGCGACTGTATTTTTTAAACAGCACGTCGCTTTCTCGCTTCTCGAACCATCGACTTGCCATCCCCGGCAAGTTGCCCACCAAGTGTGTCGCCAACCTTTCCCGCCATCGACGCACGCCCTTGCCAAACCGTTACGAAGAAAGTGGATAGAAATGCAATCAATCCATCAACAACGTCGACGTAACCGAGCGTTTACCCGCTTCGCTTGTGGGATGATTGGAGGGGCGTTTCTTTGCTTGCCGCAGCCCACCAAGTGTCATGCGGACGATTTCTTTGAATCCCAGATCCGTCCGCTGCTGATCACGCACTGCATTGAGTGCCATGGCCCGAAGAAACAAGAATCAGGACTTAGGCTCGATTCACGCGAAGGTTGGCTCCGCGGCGGAGACAGCGGCGTCGCGATCATCCCCGGCGATCCCGAGAACAGTCTGCTGATCCATGCGGTCAAGGATTCCGGTGACGCGGCGCAGATGCCGCCCGACGAAGACAAACTCACTTCGGCTCAGATCGCCGACCTTGTCACCTGGGTCAAACAAGGAGCCGTCGATCCGCGTGTCGATACACCCGAGAGCGGATCGGCGAGCGACGCAATGGATCTCGAAACGGCAAAACAGTTCTGGTCGTTTCAACCGCTGTCAAAACCATCGTGCCCCAAGGTCAATGACACACGCTGGATGGCTAATCCGGTCGATGCTTTCATTCGAGCGGAACTTGACAAACAAGAATTAACTTCAGTTGGCGAAGCGGACAAACGCACCTTGATTCGTCGTGCCACATTCGACTTGACCGGGTTGCCTCCGACTCCGACGGAGATCCAGCAATTCTTGAACGATTCATCGCCGGACGCGTTCGCATCGTTGGTGGACCGTCTGCTGCAATCGCCCGCGTATGGTGAACGTTGGGGACGCCACTGGTTGGATGTCGCGCGTTACGCAGACACCGCTGGCGATGGTGCGGATTATCCGGTTCGAGAAGCAGGCAAATATCGTGACTGGGTGGTCAATGCGATGAACCGCGATCAACCGTTTGACGAGTTTATTCGCGAACAAATCGCGGGCGACATTTTGGCCTCTGCCGGCCCTGTGGACCGCTACGCCGAACGAGTCACCGCGACCGGTTTTCTCGCCATCGGAAAACGTTACGGGTACGCCCCCGAGCCTGATTATCAATACCTTGATTTCGCTGACGTGATCGATTCGGTGGGCCGCTCGATCTTGGGGTTATCCCTAGGTTGTGCCCGCTGTCACGATCACAAATTCGATCCGGTGTCGGCAGAGGATTACTATGCCCTGTACGGCATTTTTGAAAGCACGAAATGGGCATTCCCCGGAGGCGAGGTGCACAAACGGCCCGCTCACTTTCCTCCCTTGTTGCCCGCCGCCGAGGCCGCGAGGCTTGATAAAGCCAAAGCCGACGACCTCGCCCGTTTGGACGAGGAAATCGCACGGAAAAAACAAGACCGAGCGGCGCTCGATGGAAAATCATTTGTCGGCGGCGTCGACCTCGGGTTCGAGGAACTACCGTTTGGAAAACCACCCGCCAAGTCCTGGCTCTCCTCTGGGCCGAACACGGTCCACGCTGATGCCCAAAGCCCCTTCACTCACGTTCACCCGGCGGGCACACGTGGTGTCCGTGTGGGAACGAGTCGATCGCACGATGGTATCCGCTACGTTTTTGATCGGGCCTTGCATGCGAAACCTGAAAAACAAATTCACTTTACGATCGACTTTCGAACCGCTGCGGATGCCACACAACAAGCCGCCTATCGCTTCTTTCTGGGACGCGGAGTGGTCCAATCGCTGGCCGTTGAGTGCAGTGTGACCGCCACCGAGTTTGCGATTCGCAGCGGTGGACAGTGGGATGTCATTCGCACGCTTGAACCAGGAACCTGGTACACGTTGCGAGTTAGCCTGAACCATGAAAAGAAAACCTATTCGGGCATCGTCGGCACGATCGACGACCTCAGCGGCTTCGACGACAAACCACTCAGCCCAAATTGGGATGGGATCGTCGACACGTTCATTTGTGATGGGATCGGGCATGTCAGCGGCCCCGCACCAACGCGTGATATTGACAACATTGGGCTGCAAGAAACCCCGTTTGGAATCCCGGGCAGCGGTCCTGTGGTGATCCCCGAACCGGCCCCAGGCACGGAACAGCGACTGGCGGAATTGGATGCTCAATTGGCAGCAGCGACAAAACAACGCGACACGATTTCCGCAACGCCCGCGTATCCTGTCGCTTACGGTGTCAGCGAGGGGACACCAATCAACACGCGGCTACAACAACGTGGTGAACCTGAGCGACTCGGCGACGAAGTTCCGCGACGTTTCTTGAAAGTTCTCGGCGGGGACACGCTGCCGCCTGACTCGCCCGGTAGCGGACGGTTGGAACTAGCCAATTGGTTAACCCGCCCTTCGAACCCACTCACCGCACGCGTGTTTGTAAACCGGGTTTGGCAATGGCACTTCGGCCAAGGTTTGGTGACCACGCCAAGCGATTTTGGAGCTCGTGGGGAATCCCCGAGTCATCCCGAATTACTCGACTGGTTGACGTCAGAGTTCATTGAATCGGGTTGGTCGATCAAGTCACTTCATCGCCAGATCATGAATTCACGCACCTACATGCTTTCGAGTGACGATCACGCCAAAAACCTTACCGCCGACCCGAACAATCGTTGGCTGTGGCGTTACTCGCGACGACCGCTTGACGCGGAATCGATCCGCGACGCGATGCTCGCTATCAGCGGCCAACTCGACCGCACCGTTCCGCAATCCCATCCGTTTCCCCCGGTCGACCAATGGGCCTTTACCATCCACCGACCGTTTCATGCGGTTTATGAATCCAATCACCGCAGTATTTACCTGATGGTCCAGCGAAACCGCCGCCATCCTTTCTTGGCGATGTTTGACGCAGCCGATCCGAACACCAGCGTGGCGAAGCGGTTGCCGACAACGACGCCGACTCAGTCGTTGTTCCTGATGAACTCAGCATTTGTCCACGAACAATCCGAGGCATTTGCCAAGCGGCTGTTAGCCACCCCAGGCGACGATGCATCGCGAGTCCGTTTTGCCTACCAGAGCGTGCTGGGCCGCGAGGCGACCGACGCCGAGGTCAACGAGACGCTGTCGTTTCTGGACATCTACCACCGCAAACTGGCGACAGTCGAAAACGCAGAACCAGCAAATTCGATCGTCGCCTGGGCCGCGTTTGCACGCGTGTTGTTATCCAGCAATGAATTTCTGTACGTGGACTAGCCAACCCGCTCGGCTCCCTTTATCCCAAGATCAGCAATGAACCTTCCTCTGCAAACGAATCGTCGCGAATTCTTACACCGCGCCTCGGGCGGCTTTGGTGCGTTAGCGTTGGCGGGAATGTGGAACGAAATCCAAGCCGCAGCGACCGACCCGCTGGGTGCCAAACCAGGTCATTTCCCCGCCACCGCTGATCGTGTGATCTTCATTTTCTCGACCGGCGGTGTGTCTCACGTCGACACCTTGGATCACAAACCTCGGCTGACCGCCGACCATGGCAAGTCGATCACCGCATCGCGGTGGCTGAACAAAACGGGCCAATTTGAAAGGTTCCTGATCAAACCTCGATGGGGTTTCAAACAGTATGGGCAAAGCGGCACCTGGGTCAGCGACCTGTTCCCACACCTGGGGTCGGTGATCGACGACGTGTGCGTGCTGAACGCCATGCACTGCGAGAGCGACGGTCACGACAAGGCAACGCTGGCGGCTCATACCGGATCAGCCCAATTCGCCAGACCGAGTGCCGGGGCGTGGGTCAGCTATGGACTGGGGACCGAGAACCAAAATCTGCCGTCGTTCATGGTGCTTGCCCCGGCGGCTCCCTATGCGGGTGCACAAACCTGGGGCAGCGATTTTCTGCCTGCCTGTCACCAGGGAACGCACGTCATGCCGGGCGACCAACCGCTTCCGAACATTCACGCCAAAGTTCCTGACGAGTTGCAGCAGATGGAACTTGCGATGCTGGAAAAATTGAATCGTGCGCATTTGCAACAACGCGAAGCCGACCAAGCACTCGATGCTCGCATCCGATCGTTTGAAACCGCGTTTGGGATGCAGCGTGAAGCCCCCGAAGCATTCGATCTGTCGGGCGAGTCCGAAGCGACGATGAAGATGTACGGTTTACAACGAGGTGCCACGAGCGGGTTTGGTTGGCAATGTCTTGTTGCTCGTCGATTGGCTGAACGCGGCGTGCGTTTTTTGGAGTTGATTGATGTCGGGTCGAGCTCGAACTGGGATTCGCACGGGAACATGGGCGACCACCAACGGTTGGCCAAAGCGATCGACCAACCGATTGCCGGTTTGCTAACCGATCTGAAACAACGAGGCATGCTTGATCGCACTCTGGTGGTGTGGACCACGGAGTTTGGCCGCACCCCATTTCACCAAAAAGCGGACCATCCCGGCCGTGAACATCACAACCACTGCTTTTCGTCCTGGATGGCCGGAGGCGGAGTGAAGGGAGGGATGGTGCATGGTGCGTCGGATGAACACGGCATCATGACAGCCGAAGGAGCGGTCCACACGCACGATTTGCACGCCACCATCCTGCATCTACTTGGCATCGACCACGAGCGATTGACCTATCGTTACGCCGGTCGCGACTTCCGCTTGACTGACGTGCACGGACGCGTGCCTACAGAGATTCTAGCGTGAATGGCGAAATCCGAGTCACCGTTCACTTGTCCATCGCCGACTTTACCAAACCAACAAACGTGTCGCGAGAAATCATTTCGGCGCCCATCGACAACAGATGCTCACTTGGGAACTGGCAATCGATCACATCGAACTGCCCACTTTGAGCGACCGAGATCAGTGCCAACTTGGACGCATTGGCTTGGCGATGGAACATGGATTCGCCGCAAAATACATTGCCGATCGTGACGCCGTAAATACCGCCGACTAATTCTTCGCCGCTCCAGATCTCGCACGATTGGGCATGCCCGCTGAGATGCAATTGCTGATACGCTTGGATCATTTCCGGCAAGATCCAGGTGCCGGGATTGCCGTTTCGAGGCATCGCACACTGGCGAACGACTTGTTCGAACGCTTGGTTCCAAGTCACGCGAAACGTCTGCCGACGGATCAGCCGGGCCATACTTTTTGAGACATAGATCGCGTCGGCAAAGATCACCGCACGTGGATCAGGCGACCACCACAGGATCGGCCCCTGTTCGTCATACCAAGGAAAGATGGCGTTGCGATACGCACCAAGCAAACGCTCGCTACTCAGATCGCCTCCGGCGGCCAACAACCCATCGACCCCGTCGGCGCAAATTGCAGCCTCCAAAGGGGGAAACCAAGTCGGGTCATCGTTTCGCAGGGCAGCAATCTCCATCCGCCCATGCTATCCCGCCAAGGACTCCGGAATCAACCGGCTATTCAGAACGCCTCCACCGCAACCACATCGGTCCCCAATCTCTAATCCTTCCCTCTTTTAACCGATTACATTTCCGCACTATTCGCGCTAGTGGTTTCGTTGCCAAGCAACGTTACTGATGAGGTACGAAGAGGAGGTTAGAAAATGGAGGGTTAGAAGATATAAAAACCGACAGGCCATTCATGAATCTAGTCTACGCTGGCCTTCCATTTTTTAACCATTTTATTTTCTAACCTTTTCTTCCGGCCGACTCCAGTCGCACGAGACGATCGCTGACGTTGATCCAGTGAACCATCTTCAAGCCAGCCATACGTCGCATTCGTTTCAAATGAATCCGGAAATCAAACATCAAACGTAAAACGCATTGCCTGATCGCACGGGTTAATCGGGCACAAGGTTAGGAAATGGGAGGACAGTCCACCAATGACGGTAACGTCGATCCCAGATCTTTTAGCCTTTCTTTACCCTGGCTAATTCGTGCGGACCGTTTCGCGATCACGAACGCGACTAAGAAACCGCGACGTAGTGGTTGGAAGATGGAAGGCTAGAAAAGAGAAAGAGAACCAATTGGCGCTGGCATTTTCTCGGCAGGAGGGGAATCGTTAGCTCGAACCCATTAGCGCGGCGACGGCCTCTTGTCGGCATCGATCACTTCGCGCGGCAACAACAACGTCTCGACGCTCGTCGCCAAGTAGGGCGGAACGGTCATCAACATCCGGCTGCCGCGAGAATCCGAGAACTTCCAAAGCATTCCGTCTTGTCCCTCCGGCACCGGCACGCTGAAGTACCCAGCCGCGTCCATCGTACTGAAGTCAAAGACAACTTGGTTGTCTCCGTCAAGCATCTTCCCTCGAGTTGCGTCGCTGTAACCGCCCACTACCGCGGTGCCACCAGGGACATAGAAATAGAGGTCCCAGCGTCCACCCAGTCGCATCGGATTTTCCAACGTCGAGCGAATCGTCAACGGCAATTCCGCTGGCAAAACCACCTTTGTCATATCACTTCCATCGCTCCACTCGATTCGATGCAGCCCCTGATGAGGGCTGGTCAGAACGATCCGCCGCGGCATTCCGTCTGGAGGCACGCTGTCGTTTTGATCGACGGCGTCGAGCGTCGCTTCTTTGGACGAATAAAGCGAAAACTTGACGTTGCCGCGATCACGATAGTGCTTGATCATCCCGCCGGTCACGTCCAATTCGATCTTGCGATGATTTTCAGGAAGCCACACATAGACTTGCTGGCGTCCGCGACCGCGTTGATCGTAACGCCCCGGCGGCACATGCGGCAAATTCAATTGTGTCGCGGGCACGAGATCATCGCTGAATTTTTTTGCCGTAAAGTCGAGCACCGTCGGTTGGTTCGCCGCGATTCCCGCAGCCAACAACTCGGCAATCTCCGCTTCGTCAAACGGCTCGCTGCTCTTCCAAGGGTTTTCCGGCTCCGTTACGCTCCACTTTGCCTGCTCCGGCACTTGCACGCTGCGATCACGAAATCGATCACGATGACAAAGGGCGACAGTCGATAGCATCATCCGGTCGCGCATTCGATAGGCATGTCGCCATACCCGCTCAAACGCTTGCTGTCTCGCCTTACCGTCGGCGCTTCGGTAATCGCCATAGAGATCGAGATAGCGAGTATAGAGCACGAGATCGTCGATTCGGGCGTGCACCTGCGGATCCCGCGCCAACGTTCGGGCTTGATCCAGTGCACGATACATCCGCGCGACCACGTCTTCGTGCGAACGAACCGAGTCATGGTCGCGGTTGATCAATGCATAAAATGTACGCATCGGCTCTTTCGCCCCGGCAAACGCATGCTCGAGAAAGTCTTCGACAATCGCATCCACTCGCTCGGCGTTGTCCACATCCCAGAGCAGTTGCGGGGTGATCCAATAACCCAACCCATTGGCGCCCCAACTATCCATATTCTCGGAATTCATGAACCGTGCGCCGTGCTCATGAAACCAAGGAATTGTGCGAGTGAGATAGTCAAGGTTACCACCGCGTGCGCTGCGAGGAAGATCATGACTCCACGCAAAGACGTCGTGATAATCACGGATTCCCAGGACCGCACCCTGTGCTTGCCAGCCCTCGACGAGTTCTTCGATTGAGTGGCCACCTCGGATGAACGCGGTCGCCACACTAATCACGACGTTGGGGTGAACCTTGATGCTGGGTGGCGGACTATGTTCATTGTAACCATACATACCCACATACTTTTCCCCCAACCCGAGGTCGTTGATCGCGGCGGCGGCGTCGTTCGCAAGCGTCACTGCCCGGTCACTGACACTGCCCATTTCGCGACACGCTTCACATTCGCACCACCCGCCACCGTCGGACGGGTCGAGCGAAACACTGTCACGTTCGGGATGATCCTTCACCTGCTTGATGGCATCTGCGACAACAACTTGCCGCAGCCCGACATTACTGACACAGAACTTGGCATTCCCACCGCGAGGTCGTTCCCCGGCTACTAGAGCAAAATACTCGGGATGCTCGGCAAACGTTTTCGCATTGCGACGGACGATGCCGCCATAGGCATGCCCAGTGCTCAGCGCAAACGACGAATTCATGCGATTGCGTCGCTGCCACCGATTCCACAAATCCCGGTCCGACCACGGTGCACCGCGAGGTGCTTCCCGTGTGACATAATCGGGCTGCTCGACGACATTGATTGCCGCGGTCAAATGCGAACGTTCTGGCACAACTTCCCAAGTATCGGTGAGAAAAAACAGCCGATAGCCTTGGCGATGCAAAAAGTCCCACACCGCAGATTGGACTGCCGCCGGGGTCGTACCAAGTAAATAAAGCCCATCGCGTGTCGTTCGCAACATGTATTGATCACGAACCGCTGTACCCGATGGAAAGTCAACTGGAAACGGAAGGTCGGTAAAACTCGAGACCAATCCGACCACGATCCCACGCTGCCCTGCGGCGATTCCCGAGCCTGTGACAGCCTCTTCAACGGAAAAGGTCGTCCCACTGATGCGGCCGAGATAGTCGGCCAGCTCGTCAGCAACCTCACGCACCTCCGCATCGGCTTCGTCGTGAACCAAAACCGGCATCCGCGATTGCCCCTCCGATGCCAAGATGACTTCCGGCGGCGTCTGAGCCAGCGACGAACCTAGCGGGACGATCCACCCTACAACGAGGGCAACGAACACTCCCGCGCAACGGCATCGACGTTTCAGATTCAGCATGACCGATCACTCACGGTTTGGGTTTGATGAACAGCACTTCGCCTCGCTCGATCCATCCCTTTCGCAGATCGACTCGGAACCATCCATCGCTATTCTTTTTATGAAAACGGGTGGGGGATCGTTTGCCAAACTGTTTCAAGTCGTAATGAGCCCACGTCTTGCCCATGTCCGTTGAAATGATAAAGCCCGTGTCATAAGGCGAAGCAGGGGCATAATGCGCCGACAAAATCACGTCGTGTTCGATGATCATGTTCGCCGACTCGTATTTCGGATTGAACATCATCGTGTGCTTTTCCACATTAGCGAGGTCGGCGGGATCGCAGTAAAAAAGTCCACGATCATGAGGCATCGTGCCGTTGTTGCCATTGGCGTCGGCAGCCCAATAGAGTCGTCCGTCGACGAAGTTGATGCCGCCCGATTTGAAACGCGAGTTGGAATTGACCGACACCAATACCTTCCAATCCCATCGATCACTCGTGGCGTCATAAGTGCCACGTAACCAATGACACTCGTGCACATCGTCGCGGTCGTGGTCGCCGGTGCAGGCGTAAAATGCATTTTCGGCCGGGTTGTAGGCGACCGAGTGAATGTGCCGAGCCACCACCGGATTATCGGGGTTGCCCAATCGATCGCGTTCCTTAGATCCTGGTTGTTGGAAGGTTGGATTTTTCCCAAACGCGTAAGCAATTTTGACCGTTTGCCCTTGGTCGGTCGAGTAATAAATATTGACGGGAACCGCGCCGCCAAGCACGTTACAGTAATTGCCCCACACCAACATTTCCGTCCCGCCTACGTCCCAGGTATGCTCGCCATCGAGCGGATGGAAGTACCACCCCGGAGCGTTAGGGTCCAGCGGCGTGTGCGGTATGTAATCGCTGCCATCAAGATCTTTGACGATGATCTGTTTGTGTGTCTTCAGATTATTGGTGCTGAGATAGAGCTTCGTCCGCGTGGCAAAGAGAATATTTCCATTACCAAGAATGCAGCTGAACGTGATGTTATCCGCATTGCGAAACACCGCCTCATGTGGCCACGTCGTTCCGTTGTCTTCGGACAGATAAATTTTGCCGAGCCCGAATCCAAACGCCTTATTTTCTCGCTGCGAATCGATGTAGGGATGCTGCGGCGCAAGCCGATACCAGAAATGATCGGTTTCACCGACGCCCGGCGCTGCCGCGTAAAGCTGACGGCTGGGCAAGAACAAACCGCCGGCAGTAGCGGCGGTGGCGGTGGCAAGAAATTGTCTGCGAGTTGCAGCAGACGGCGAGTCCGAGTTGGCTTTAGAATTCATTGCTTGGATACTCATCTTTAGATGTCGTTAAGGACGCTAGAACAGGCCATTCGGTAAATGCATTGATTCACGGTTCAGCCAACTCGACGCGTAAGCGAGGGACTATTTTTCTGACGCGGTCCCACGCTTACGCGTGGGGTTGTGATTATCAATCACTTTCAACTGCGTGTTGAACGGTTTAAGTTGCCGGCAACCAACGTAGACAGGCTGGCATGGAGACCGAAACCGGATCCCCGTTGGCGGTCAATCCACCGTTCTTTGAATCGATTCGAAACACCCTCACGTTGTTGCCGGTCATGTTCGCACAGAGCAACCAGCGGCCATCGGGCGTGATCAACAAATTCTGTGGGCCGCCACCCAAACTCGACTTGATCCCGACCCGATTCAACCGGCCGTCGGAACCGATGCGATAGATCGCGATGCTGTCGTGACCACGATTGGTACCGTACAAAAACTGGCCATCCGGCGTGATCTTCAAATCCGCACAATGGCTCGTACCGGAGAAACCTTCAGGCAATGTCGAGATCGTTTGCTGAAGGGTTAGCGTGCCCGAGTCCGCGGCATAGGTGAAGTAGGTCACCGTGTTTTTCAGCTCGTTAATGACGTACACTCGGTTGCCGCTCGGATCGAAGGTCAAGTGGCGAGGTCCCGAACCGGGTGGCAAGTCCACGAACGGCTGTTCGTCGTTTGCGACCAGTTTCCCGTTGGCCGCATCGAATCGATAGATCAGCACTTTGTCGAGTCCCAAGTCGGCCGCCAGTGCAAAGCGGTTGTCGGGACTGATCACGATGCTGTGTGCGAACGGCCCCTTCTGACGTTTGGGATCCACGCTGGATCCTTTGTGTTGGATAAACGAGGCGGCTTCTTTGAGTGATCCATCCTCGCGTACCGGTAGTGCTGCCACGCTGCCGGAAGCATAGTTCGCAACCACCACCGACTTTCCGCTGGCGTCCACATCGAGATAGCACGACGCGGTACCGCGCGCCGATTGTCGGTTCAAACGTGTTAACTTTCCCGTCTCGCCTTCGACCGCGTATGCCGCAATCCATTCATCCTGGTCGCCACCGAATTGATCCGTATCAATGGCATACAAGAATTGTCCATTGGGCGAGAGTGCCATGAAGAACGGTTGGCCAATGCCGGTGCTTTGGTTTAGCGGTTTTAATTCTCCCGCTTGCGTATCGAAACGAAAGGCATGGATCGCGCCTTCTTCGCCCGACTTAAACGCCGAGACAAAAACCACTGGTTCGCCAGCAGCGACCGACAGCGAGAGAAGAAGAAGCCCGAAGAGGGAAAGAATGGATGGACGCATTTCTATTCTTACATTACTTGGATGATAAAAAACGCGGAAACAATAGACTCTCGGTTTTACGAACCATGCCTTGATCCGTTTATGGTAACTGCGGGCGGAGTTCGTTTCCCGCATCGTCCACGGGATAGACAGCGTTGTGTTTTTCGAGTTCCGCAATCAACCCCGTCATCATCCGCCGCAGTACTTGCGGATGCGAATTCGCGAGATTGTTCGATTCAAAGGGATCGTCTTTCAAATTGAACAGTTCGTAATACCCGCCATCGAACTGAATGAATCCGCCCGTGGTCTTTTCCTTGGGCAAGGTGTGGTAAATCACCTTCCAATCGCCGTCACGCCAAGTGGTAAAGTAGTTGCTGCGATGCGGTCCGTGAGGGTAATGCATCAAGAAGGTTTGTGGACGATCCGAGTCGGACTTTCCAGTGAGCAGCGTTTGCAAATGCTCTCCATCGACCACATGATCCGAGGGAACGTCACACCCGGTCAGCTTTGTGATGGTCGGAAACAGATCTTGTACCGCAGCAATCTGGCTCTGAATCGCCCCGGCGGGAATCGGAAGCTTGCTTTGCAAAGCGTTGTCCGCATTGGGTTTCGCCCAAGCGGCAATAAAGGGCACTCGCATACCGCCTTCGTAATGAGCTCCCTTCTTGCCTCGCAGTGGCGCCGCACACGCGACTTGGTGCTGATGTCCAAGCGGTGCATCCGAGCCATTATCGCCAAGGAACAGCACCAGCGTGTTTTCGGCGACGCCGAGTTCTTCCAAGTGATCAAGCATATCGCCAAGCGACTTGTCCATGCCTTCGATCAGCGTCGCAAAGGCTTGGGCATTCTTCGGTTTGCCCGAATCCTTGTAGTGATCGGCAAAGCGAGGATCCGAATCAAACGGGGCATGCACGGCATAATGAGCAAAGTACAAATAGAATGGCTCGCCACTTTGCACCGTTGCAGTGACCTGCTTTTTGGCTTCGATCGTCAACGCCTCGCTCAAGAACGTGTCGCTGCCGTGATACATTTCTAAGTGTGGCACGGCGTGATTGGCACGTTTGGTCCCGTGACCATAGTTCTTTTCACCATAGTAGCTTCCGGGGGCTCCAAAGGCGGCTCCGGCCACATTCACATCGAACCCAAGATTCAGCGGTTCGGCACCTTCATGATCTTCTGGCCCAAAGTGTGCCTTGCCGACATGAATCGTGCGATAACCACAATCACTCAAAACACTTGGGAGCGTGACGTCCCCTTTTTTCAGACCTTCCCAATTCCAATCCGGTGCTCCGTGCGGCCCCGCGTTATCCTTTTCGGGATTGATCCAGTTCGTTGCACGATGACGAGCGGCGTTTTGTCCGGTCATGATCGAATTTCGCGTCGGCGAACAAACACTCATGGCACAGAACTGGTTAAAACGAATGCCTTGATCCGCCAACCGCTGCATCGCGGGGGTGCGGTAATAATCGTTCAGCGGATAACGTTTGGGATTCCCTTCGGCGTCCGTCAAAAATGGCACCGACGTATCCATCACTCCCATATCATCCACAAGAAATACCATCACGTTGGGGCGGTTGGCTTGGGGCGTCTGAGCCGCCGCGGACGCAATCGTTACGAGGACTGCGAGGCACGACAACAGAAATGGATGCAGTGTATTCATCGGGGGAAGGGAACCGTGGAAGTGGGGAGTTCGTGAGGCGAAAGCGGATACGATAGGGGGGGGGGAGGGAAAGGCCGGTAGGAATCCGCAAATGGAATTCGGAGCCTCTTACTTTAACTGACGCGAACTGGTGTGTGGGCGAAGAAGCCTCAAATCACAAATTCAAAACTGCAAACAAGAAAAATTGATGAACGACCCGACGACACCCGATCCCAGTACGCCGCCTGTGACCACCGCAAACGGTTCGTTCGGGGGCGGCGAATTAACTCTGCGTGTGATCGTGCTGGGACTACTGTTGTCGGTCGTAATGGGAGCCGCAAATGTGTACGTCGGATTAAAGGCCGGCATGACGGTTTCGGCATCCATCCCGGCTGCGGTGATGGCGATGTTGTTGTTCCGGCTGCTGTTTCGTCAATCCACCGTACTGGAGGCGAACCAAGTCCAAACGTGCGCCTCGGCGGGCGAGTCGCTGGCTGCGGGTATCATCTTCACGATGCCTGCGATGATCTTGATCGGGTATTGGCAGTCGTTTGATTTCTGGACCGTTTCGATGGTCGCGCTGACCGGCGGGCTGTTGGGCATCCTGTTTATGATCCCGATGCGACGCGTCTTTGTCGCCAATAATCCCGAACTGCCCTTCCCCGAAGGCGTCGCCTGCGCAGCGGTCTTAGAAGCGGGCGAAGCCGATAACGAGCAACACGATGCGGCGCAAGGTTTGATTATTGGCGGAATCGTCGGTGCTCTGTTCAAAGTCGCTGCGGGGTTCCTGGGGATCGTTCAGGACTCGTTGCAAATAGCAAAAACGGCGGGCGATCGCATCTTCTATTTCGGAGGCGACTTGTCACCGATGCTGGTCGCAGTCGGTTTTATTGTTCGCTTGCATGTCGCGATTTTAATTTTCATCGGTGGTACGTTGGGGTGGCTGATCGGCATCCCACTGCTTGGCGGAGCAAGTGATTACGCTGACCCAATCGACGGTGCCTGGACGATTTGGAGCAGTGAAATTCGCTACGTCGGCGTCGGCGCGATGGTCGTCGGCGGAATCAGTTCTCTGTTTGCGGTGCGATCCGGGTTGATTGCGGCGGTGCGTGAGCTTTCCCAAGGACTGCGGGGCCAGACGCCCGTGCGTACCGAACACGAACGCGACATTCCGTCGGGGTTGATCCTGACGCTCGGAATCGCTTGCACTGTCATGCTGGCGATTTTGAATTATCGTTTCACCGAAGATGTTGGCGTCACCATGCTATCCACGCTCGTGATGTTAGCGATGGGATTCTTTTTCACTGCCGTTGCCAGCTACATCGTGGGGCTGGTCGGAAATTCCAATAGCCCAGTCTCGGGAATGACGATCACCGCAGTCTTGGCGGCGGGCGGGTTGCTGTGGTTGTTCAATTACTCGGGCACCCAAGGGATGGTCGCCACGCTGGGGATCGCCGCTGTGGTTTGTTGTGTCGCGTGTACCAGCGGCGATGTTTGCAACGATCTAAAAACGGGCTCGATCGTGGGCGCCGCCCCCTTTCGGCAACAGATCATGCAGATCGGTGGCGTCGGGGTTGCCGCATTTGTGATGGCACCGGTGCTGACACTGCTACACAACAATACGCCCGGCGGCATTGGTGGCGAAAAATTGTCGGCCCCGCAAGCCAGCTTGTTCGCCAGTCTGGCACGCGGGTTCGCCGGCGAAGGGGAATTACCGTGGAATTTGATCGGCGTCGGTGCCGGCGTGGGCATTGTGATTTTGATCATCGATGAAATTCTGAAACGACGAACGAAACATCGTGCCCACCTGATGCCAATTGCTGTCGGTATGTATTTGCCCTTTGGGTTGGCGACACCGATTTTGATCGGTGGCATCATCGCCAAGCTGTCCACAAGCAACACACCCCCCGCCGAACATGACCGTGTATTGCATCGCGGTATTTTATTCTCATCCGGCGTGATTGCGGGTGAAGCATTGACCGCCGTTGGGCTCGCTGGTCTGGCCGCATTCGGAATCACCGCGATGAACCTCGAACTTTCGGCACACGTGCTAACGACGCTGACGGTGGCGGTTGCGGTCGCGATTGTCATCTTGTTCTTCATCATGACGCGGCCCCGCTCATCGTAAAACTTTGCCGCCGAATAGCTGTTCGCAGCATGCCAAACAGCAGATCCATAACAAGCTGGCAATTCGAATAAACTTGAACTTATCTCAAGCCGAAATAGACTAAAGATGGAACATAGGTGGACGCGTCTCGACAGATCCCCGCCCGGTGCCACCCCCCTTAAGTACCGTTCGTTCTGGGGAGCCGATGGCACTCGCTGCAGGCGATGTGAAATCCGAATCGTTTAAGGCTCGCCGCGAGCATCGTCGGTTCGGTTTGGCTGCCTTTAAACCGAATGGAACTGAAGGGTTTTCGCAGCGGGAGTGCAGGCCCCACGCAGGGGCTCAATGAGCGACGCGAATGAACCAAATTCAAAACAGTTTGGCCTCGCAAATTTCGACAGCCGTAATCATGTCAACCAACACAACAAGTTCCTCTGAATTTTCATTTACCGAAAGCCGTCGTCTGATTGGCGATCTATTTCGAGCACAAGCCTGGATCTATTGGACCGACTTTCTGCTCACCTATGCGGCGGGGGCCTTCTGCTTCACCCAAGTCTACGGCGGTCCGATCTACGGACGTCATCAAGGGTTTCAAGGCACGTTCGAGCAAACGTTCTTCTTCTTCGCCTCGGTCCTGCTGTTCTACCGAGCGTCACTGTTCATCCATGAAGTGGTCCATCAACGCACCAACGAGCGGCTGAAATGGTTCCGGATCGTGTGGAATTTGCTTTGCGGCATTCCGTTTTTGATTCCTTCGTTTGTCTACTACACGCACATCGATCATCATCGCCGCAAACACTATGGCACCGATCATGATGGCGAATACCTGCCGCTTGAACATCAACGAGGGTGGCAAATTCTGTTCTACCTTTCGTGGTGTTTCGTCATTCCGATCGTGGCGATGGTTCGCTTTCTCGTGCTCACTCCGCTGGCCTGGGTCATTCCCGGGTTTCGAGCATTTGTCCATCAACACGCTTCGTCGATGGTGATGGATCCGACCTATATCCGTCCGCTGCCAACGAAGAAGACACTAAAGATCATCTACATCCAAGAGCTAGGTTGTTTTCTGTGGAGCCTTGTGATCGTCGTGATCGCACCATTGGCGGTGGGCCAGTGGCCGACGCCGTTCCTGATCCATGCCTACCTGTTGTCGGTGTGCATCATCTTCCTGAATTCGGTACGCACGATTGGGTCGCACCGCTGGTCCAACAATGGCGAAGAGATGGAATTTTTGGATCAGCTGCTTGATTCGGTGAACTATCCCCACCACGCTTGGATCACTGAACTTTGGGGCCCGGTGGGAACACGCTTCCACGCACTGCACCATCTGTTTCCCTCGCTGCCTTATCACGCGTTACCCGAGGCACATCGCCGTTTGATGGCGTCATTGCCTGCGAATTCACCGTATCGTTTGACGGAGGAACGCTCGCTAACGGCCGGCATTATCAGTTTGGTCAAACGGAACCGACAACACACGACAATGCAAGCTGCAAGTCATCAGGCGTCCACGTAGAGAGCGCCGCCGATCGTTTGCGGTTCGACGTTTGGATCGCGGGGGACGTTGATTGCAATACTATGGATTTTGCAATGTGGGATAGGCTTCCAGCATGTCGAGGATGCTATGACAGGCTGGAAGCCTATCCCACATTTTGGAGCGATCGACGGCTATGCGATCAGGTCGTGGATCACTTCGCCGCCAAACTGGCTGAGCTGTTTGTAGCGGCCGCCGTGAAAGTAAGTCAACTTGTTGTCGTCGAGTCCCAACAAGTGCAGAAGCGTCACGTGCAAGTCGCGAATCGGATGAACACATTCCACCGCGGAAGAACCGAGTTCATCGGTCGCCCCCACAACACCTGGTTTGACGCCGCCGCCCGCCATCAACATCGTCATCGCTTGATTGTTGTGGCCACGACCGAGTGAATAGACGCCGCCGCGTTTGTTGTTATCCGGTGTACGTCCAAATTCGCCGGTCCAAATCACCAACGTATCTTCTAACATTCCACGTTGCTTCAGATCGCGAATCAATGCGGCCATCCCCTTGTCGACACTCTTGATACGCGCGGTGTGACCCCGCTCGAGATAATCGTGGCTGTCCCATCCGCCGCTAAAGATTTGCACAAAGCGAACACCGCTTTCGACCAAGCGACGCGCCATCAAACATTGACGACCGAATGTCTCGGTTTCCGAATCATTCAATCCGTACATCTCCAGCGTCTTCGCATCTTCTTTTGCCAGATCGATCACGCCAGGCACTTCGGTCTGCATCCGGAACGCCAATTCGTAGCTCTCCATCCGTGCGTTGAGCTTCTCGTCTTCGGCACCTAACGACGTCAAATGCTGAGCATTCAGGCGCGCCAATTCGTCGAGCGCTCGCCGTTGATGCTCGCGTGTCTTGAATTGCTGCGGAGCGAGGTCCAAAATCGGTGAGCCCTGAGGTCGCAACCGAGTGCCTTGGTAGTAAGGCGGCAGGAATCCGTTGCTCCAGTTGCCCGGTCCGCCTTGCGGCAATGCCATTTCGGTCATCACCACGTAGCCCGGCAAATTCTGGTTCTCGCTGCCCAGCCCATAGGTGGACCAAGCCCCCAGCGCCGGGTCGCCTCCCAAACGGCTGCCGGTGTTCATGTGGAACAACGCTTCGGGATGGTTTAGCGATTCCGCTTGGCAACCGCGATAGTTGCACAACTCATTGGCCACGTACGGGTCGGAAAGATATTTCCACTGATCGCACATGTCGATCCCGTTGTCGCCAACTTTATTGAACCCAAATGGGCTGCCGACAAAGAACTTGAATCCCGTTTCTTGCCCCGCCGTCAACTTGGATTCCGATTTATGCAGCCGAGTCAATTCAGGCTTGGGATCAAAGGTATCCATATGCCCTGGGCCGCCTTCCATGAACAACATGATCACGTTCTTGGCTTTGGCCGGATGCATCGGAGGCTTCGGTGCGAGCGGGCCCGCAGACGCCGCTTTCGCCGTTTCAGCCGCCATCAAATCGGTCAAGGCGACGGTACCCAAGGTTGCCCCAAGACCGTACAGAAAAGATCGTCGGTTTGCGTTTAACATGGCATTAACTCTTCGAAATGAAATGAATTGGAGCGATGAAGCAGGTAATTGCAATCGCTGAGTCTGTCGTAGCGGAAGTCGTCAAGACTTTCGATCAAGCTCTATCGAGGCCGAAAGTCTTGACGACTTCCGCTACCGATTTCCGGATTGGTTCTTAGTCGACGTACATGAATTCATTGGTGTTCAGTAACAGCAAACACATGTCGGCCAACGCACGAGTTTGATCCGATACATCCGCTGCTTTTTTGTCGCGTTCATAGCGTTCAAAGATTGGCAAGATCTCTTCATACTGGAACGGTTGACCTGAGAACTCTTCGACCAATGACTGAGTGATGACCGTCGGATATTCCACCGGTTCGGGATCGACCGATTGATGGTACACATGCATGTCTTTGACATAACGTGACAGCTGTTGCTGTTCATCGGCGGTCGCATGACGCCCCAATGTCAGACGAAATGCACGGTCGATCTGCTCGGACAGCGTCTTGCATTCCTGTTCCAATCGCAGTGCCAAGGCCACCGAACGGTCGGTCATCGTGTCACTATTGAGCAGCGTGAAGACTTGCGGTGTCACCGAAGCCGTCTCGCGCAACTCACACGAATCGTTCGGATTTGGCTGGTTAAACAATTCGGTAAACGGATCCGCCAATCCACGTACATGGTAGGCATAGATCGTCCGGCGGTTCCGCAACTCGGGGGTCCGCGATGGCTGGTACGACGGAGCCAACGAGAACTGGATCATTCGCGGTTGCAGCGCCACTTCCATGTTGATCTCGGGACTGATCGGCAATCCACCCTCACACTGCTGCAGTTCGCCGGTGATCAACAGAATCGAATCTCGCAGTTCCTCGGCACTCAAACGGCGTCGGGGGAAATAGGAGAGCAATTTGTTGTCTGGATCCACTTCGGCAATCTGTTCGGCGTCCACCGGAATCGTGGAACGTTTGTACGCGTCGGACATCATGATATTTCGATGCATCCGCTTGATCGTCCAGCCGTTCTCAATAAAGTCGCCAGCAAGATAATCGAGCAACTCAGGATGCGAAGGCTTCGCTCCTTTGCCGCCGAAGTTGTTTGCATTTGCAGCCAACCCGACACCGAAGTGGTACTGCCAAATCCGGTTCACGATCGATCGCTGTGCCAATGCGTTCTCAGGGTGTGCGATCCAGCGAGCGAGTCCCAATCGTCGGCCATCGACCGATTCGGTCAGCAAATAAGGATCGTCGGCGTGTGGATCCACTGGTACCGACACCGCACTCAACACGCCTGGTGCGACTTGATCGCCCAGTGCCGTCAGGGCGCCACCAACCAAGATGTGATTGACGAGCGATTCCTTCTTCTTGTCCGGCGTGATTCGCAATTTGCGAGCTCCGTTCCAAGCCAATTTGGCAAACTCGGCGTTGTAAACGCTTTGCGCCATCGGTTCGTAGCGTTCGAGTCGACGAGTCCAAATCCATTCATCTTGCTCACGAACTTTGAGCTGACCTTGCTCGACATGATCCAGACCAACGTGTCGTTCCGGCTTCTCTTCGTCCGGCAGATCCTTTCGTTGCTGTTCGTTCTTGTACGGCAGATTGTGCTCGTCGAACCATTTGCGGGCCGCGGCTTCGCGTTTGTTCACCAAGCGTGTCTTTTCGGAAACCGCGAAATCGAGCATCTTCTGAACATGTTTGCGGCCTTCTTCGAACTGTTCGCGGCTTTCGACATCCAAAAGTGGCACATTCCGCTCGGCCATGTGCGTCGCCGCGAACGCCGAATACATGCGGTAATAATCACGCGTTGGAATCGGATCGAATTTGTGATCGTGACATTTGCAGCATCGCATCGTGGTGGACAGGAAGGTCTGTCCGGTAATGTTGACGAGGTCATCCAAGAAAATTTGACGTGCCTCGTCCGCTTCGATCATCGCGTTGTCCCAAGGCCCCAATCGTAAAAAGCCTGTGGCGATAATCCACTCGGCTTCCTCCGGAGTGTAGTCGCCTTTGAGCTGAGCTTTCTTAACTGCCCCTTCGTTGCCTTTGCTGCGAGTTCGCACCGACTCGTCGGCCAGTTCATCACCGGCGATTTGCTCGACCACAAAGTCGTTGTACGGTTTGTCGTTGTTGAAAGAGCGAATCACATAGTCACGATAACGCCACATATTGGATCGTTCAAAATCGTTCGCCATCCCTCCGGTATCGGCATAGCGAGTCACGTCCAACCAATGGCGGGCCCAGTGCTCGCCGTACGCAGGACTTTCAAGCAATCGATCCACCAACTCGGACCAAGCCGCTTGCGAATCGGTATTCCATGCCGCAACAAACGCATCGACCTCTTCGGGTGCGGGCAGCAAGCCAGTCAAATCCAAGGTTGCACGACGAACCAAGTCTTCGGGACTCGCTTCGCTGGCCGGCTTCAAATCCGCTTTGACCAGTTTTTTGTCGATGAAATAGTCAATCGCCTCGGATGCGTCGACCGACGCGGGCAACAGGTCGTTTTTGTCTTTCAGCGGTTCAAACGACCACAGGTCTTCGGGTTTATAGCGACGATGAGTCCACTCGCTCGACGTACCGCCGCTAGTGGTCACGATCATTCCTTCGTCGGTCACCCGTTGTTGGCGTTCTTCATCGCGATAGCGGGTCTGAGCCGCCTCATCTGGCCAAGGTGCTCCGTTTTCGATCCAGCGTCGAACGACCGCAACTTGTGCTTCCGTCAAACGGTCATTTTCTTTGGGAGGCATCTCCAGCGTGGTCCACGTGATTGCATCAATCAGAGTTCCTTCGTCCGGTTTGCCTGGAACAACCGACGGTTCTTCGGACTCACCGCCGCGCAACATATCCGCGAGCGTCAGCACACTAAACTCGCCTTTGATGTCATCCGCATCCGCGCCATGACAGCCAAGACATTTGTCATTCAGCAGCGGAAGCACCTTTAAGGTGAATTCACGCTCGGCCGCTTCGTCGGCCAACACGGTGCTAGTAATCACGGTGCTAGTTACTAGCGCCGCAACCAGCAGAGGAACGATTCGAATATTACGGATCATGTCACACATCAATAGGGATCTCCCAGCTTATAAATTTCGCTAATTTCTTGTTGCGACAATGCTCCAGCGAACATTGCGAATTCGTCCATCACCCCATTCAGATTCCTCACCACAAACGTGGCATCGGTGCGATACATCGGCTGGCTCCAATTACAAATCGATGCCGCGCCGATCTCGATCGTTTCCGCCAGCGATTCAGGGGGGATCGCCTCACTGCTAATTTCCGTTCCGTTCAAATAGTGAGCGACTCGCTGGGTATCCACGTCATAGACGGTCGCCAACATGACCCAGCGGCCACTGAGCGAGGTGTCCCAAATCGGCTCGGAATAGTAGATCTTGTGCGAAAATTCCTGGTTCGCTTGCGGATCCGCAGGCGGTGCCTTGACTGAAAAGAACATCCGGCCATCCTGCATGATTTGCCAGTGCGGCTCGTGAACTTCATGGCCGTCGGTCAAAAATAGCGAGTTGTACCAGCGGTCCAGGCTGTTAATTTTGACCCAGCAAAACAGCGTCAAACCACGGTAGGTGCCGGGAACATCCAAACGAACACGGCTGCCGGTACGGCTAAAATCCAGTGCACCGCCGCTACGCCCCCAGCGGTCCGTTGCCCGTGCGGCAGCGACCACCGCGCCATCGGAGGCAACGTCGCGGCGTCCGGCAGCAAGGTTCATCAATTGTCGCGACCATTCTGCACTTGGATCAACTTGATAATGAGCAATCAACCGAGGATCGGTTTGCATCCGTTCGCTAGCGGCTTGCCACCGCTGCAAACGATTCGATTGTGATGCGGCCAGCTCTTTTTGAAACGCAACGGGGCCAACTAAATTCAGATCGGCGGATTGGGTTTGCGAAACCTGTCCATCGGACATCAAATCAACCGACTCGCCCTCCAATAAACGAAGTGAATCCGCGTCCGAACCGGCCCCCTGAGGCCGCAACTCGACTTCGCCATCGACCACCTGAACACTCGAGCGATCATGGGTCACATCCACCGCGAACTCGGTCCCCAAGTCAACGACTTCGCCGGCAGAGGTCTTGATGCGAAAACCGTGTGCCGCATTGGGCACTTGAGCTCGTGCACGCCCTCGGGTCATGCTGATTTGCATCGGCGAATCGATTGAAAAGATCGCCTCGCCTTGAATCACGACTTGCACACCGCTGAATAATTCCAAGTGAACCAAGCCAGACTTCAAATGCAAATCGCCCTCAGGCAATAAGCCGCCGCTACCGACGGAGACTCCTTCCCAAACGGCTTCGCTTTGGCCGCTCAAAATGGCAAACCCGCTCGCCGATGGTTCTTCCATGGCAGGGTTTGGTGATGACTCGCTATTTTCCGCGACAAGACCGTTCTGTCCTCTGATTCCTTGAATCAGAGGAACCGCGATCAGCAAGCTTGCCGCGACGGCAAGCAAGGTGCCCGCCAACAACATCATGCGTTCTGGCTTGAATCCCCGTGGTTTGAATTGCTGGACCGCAGCATGCTCCGCCGCGACTCGCTCGGCCACAGGTATCGGATGCGCGGATGGATCCAACAGCGACTCGGCCGCTTCGCGTTCCAGCAGCAAATTCAGTTGCAATCGTCGGTAATATTCCTGTCGCACTTCCGGGTCGACAATCAACTCGGCTTCGATCCTGAGGAAATCGGATTCGCTGATGTCACCGTCCAGAAGCGAATCGAGCAGCGCGGAGCGTTGGTCAGGTGTCATTCCATGTCTCCTGAAGTCACGAGTCGCTGTTCAATACAATCCGCCAACTTGCTACGCAGCCGATGCAGCGTCACTTTGATTCCGCCCACCGATCGACCGACGCGTTTTGAAAAATCAGCCAACGGTTCCGAGGAAGCATAACGACACATCAACAGTTCACGACTCTCGGGTTTGAGCGACTTCATACATTCCCGCAACGCCGCATGTCGCTGCAACAGATCGTCATCCAGAGCGACCAACTCGTCCGCTACGGTCACTTCCAGCTCGTCCGAGAATCGCAAGCGGGCGTCTCGGGCTTGTTGCTTGCGATGGTTCAGCACTTCGAAACGGGCGATCGCAAAAGCCCAAGCCTTGAAATTGGTTCCGGGCTCGAAATCGGATCGTTTTTCCCAAATCTTGGTATTGGTCTGCTGGATCACATCACTCGCCGCATGATCTCCCGGCATCAATGCACGGACGTACAGCATCAGTGGCAGTTGACATTCAGTCAGCTGTCCCACAAACGTGGCTTCATCGGCAGAGTGAGAATTGGGTGGGTGCATACCAATAAATGCCGATCGAGAGAAAAGGTTAACAAGAAAAAAGTCACGGTTTCGTATTTTTCTTGGTGAAGGGAGATTCCTTCATTGTAGAGCGAAAACCTCCGTAAACGCGGAATTTCCGGAGTCATCAGAGACAAACTGGGGCATCTGTCTTGTTGCAATGACGCTAACTTAGGTGCCCCGATGATTTGCCCATGACTTCGATCGTTGCTCGGCAATTTGGTTGACTTGACGAACCGAATGGCTCGCACTACCGTAACGAAACTGTCCTTGGTCGGACCACTTTTTTCTTCCTGAACTCTCGCCACGAATGCCGCCGTGCTTTCGATAATCCGACCATTTGTTGCCGCTGTCTTGTGCAGCGTAATCGCTCTGGGACATGCCCCTGCATGGCTGCATGTTGCGACATGCCATGACGGTGTGACGTGCGATGATGGATCGGCAGAGAGTAAATCGGCACGGGACGGCAAGCTCCAGTGTGTCGACTTGGCCCCCGCCGACAAACCGAGATCCGCTCACGCGGGTTGCTCACACGGCTGCCATCATCACGATGACGAACCGGCCACGGAAACGGATGTACCGGATGACCATCAACACAGTCCGGCTCATCATGACCACGACCGCTGCCTGATTTGTCAATCGCTGAGCGTCCCCTGTGGCTTCACATGGGAACTCGAAACAGCTGTTCTCAGTGATGCTTACGTCGAGCAAGCGGAAAATCAACGCGGCTTCATTGTCGTTCCGATCTTTCTCGTTGTCGCCGCGCCCCGCGGTCCCCCTGCCATCGCTTGAGCCATTTGGCTCGCGAATTTCTTTCGAGTCCGGCATTGCGTGTTACCCCCCAACACACGTGTTGTTGAAACACCTCGCGGCTGACGCTGCGCCATGTTGCTGACGGCCCCCGCGCGCCGCCACTGCAAGATTGCGTGGCATCCGCCCACGATGTTTCGCTGGGTCGCTGATTCAATCCATCGTTTCGCATCGGCTCGCTGCGGCGTCAAGCCATTGTGACCGAACCAGTGACACGAGCGGCTGAAGCTGCGCGCCGCCAGCACGCTGGGCTTTTGCACCTATCCAATCCAATTCCACATGAATCGACAAAATGAGATATCCCCCCAAAAATCACCTGCGGCGCCGAGCCGCTTTCACCCTGATTGAACTGCTGGTGGTCATTGCGATCATCGGCGTCTTGGTTGCCTTACTACTGCCCGCGGTGCAAGCCGCGCGTGAAGCTGCGAGAAGAATGTCTTGCAGCAACAACATGAAACAGATCGCATTAGCGGTACACAACTATGAAAGTACGTTCAAAGTCATTCCCGCAATGACGGGTTCGAGCAGTTTTTCGGTGCAAGCCCGAGTGCTACCGTACATCGAGCAGGCAGGGCTGAGCGACCTGATCGACTTTGAAGAACCATTGCTCGTGGGTCCTGCTTGGATGGCTCGTTTTAATCCCAAGCAGCGTGATGCGATCACGTCCGTCGTGCCCACCTTTCTCTGTCCAAGCGACATCGGAGATCCCAATTTTGCAACGGTTTTTGCGGACGACAGCGAAGGGACGTGTGGTGGATTGAGCTATATGTTCAGTTACGGCAGTGGGACCGACACTCACTACGACGATCGCTACCGCACCGACGGGATGGTTTGGACCGATTCGTGGGCAGGATTTCGAGATTGTCTCGATGGCACGTCCAATACCGTGCTGATGGCCGAAACGGTGCTCGGGGACCAAACCAGCGGCGTCAGCGAAGCTACGCCTGAAGGTCCGCACCGCCGCATCGCCAATTGGGGCGGCACCACGGGCAACGTGGCTCCTAACCCCGGGTTTCTCGATGACGGAAGCCTTATCGCCAATCCCAACTTGGACGCAATCTATCCGGGTCGCATTTCATCCTACAGTGGCAATCGAGGCCAATCGTGGATTCGCGGTGTGCCATATGCAACCGTGATCAATGGTTACATGACCCCCAACCACCGCACTCCCGACATCGGAATCCACGGACGCGGCTTCTTTGCGTCGCGCTCCTACCACTCCGGTGGAAGCATGCACGCGATGGTGGACGGCAGCATCCATTTTTTGACCGATTCGATCGATCGCAACTTGTACCATGCCTTGTTCTCGCGTGATGGACGCGAAGTGGTGGAGGTGCCGAAGTGAAAACGCTCGCCTCGATTTTGTTGATTTCATCAACAGTAACTCTCACCGGTTGCGGTGGACGGGACTCCAATGCAACGGTGACCGATGGCCTTGGCGTCGCAGTGAGCTACCGTTCCGATCCACTCGCCGACGTGCATGTTCGCTTGCACGGATCGGCAACCGGTCCAGTTCTAGCGCAAGCGATTTCATCGACCGATGGGATCGCTCACTTTGCTGAAACGCCGCATCCGCAACCCGATGAATACTTCGTCTCGCTCTGTTCGCTCGGCGATGGCGGCTGGATTCTCGACGCCAAGTACCTGAAACCAACCGACAGCGGACTGAAATTAAAGCCGCTTGCCCAGGGCGATGTCCAGTCCATCCGACTTCCCCGCGGTGCCGTTCGCCCGCTTACCCCAACCAACCACTATTAAAATGCGATACCTTACTATGAAATCTCTACTGCAATTGGCCGCTGCTTGCTTGATCACGACGATAGCGACGGCAACCGCAAACGCCGAGGGCCGAACCGTCGCTCGGCTGTTTTGGCAAGACAACCACGACGCCACCGTGAACTACGGCGACCTAAAAAAGTCCGCCCAAGGATGGACGCTGCAACCGGAACCTATCCCCGACTTTCCATCGCTGGACACCGCCGAGCAAATGCTGGTGCAGATGCAAACGGACGCGGGCATCATCGTGCTTGGGATCCACGACCATGCCGCAGGTACCGTTGGTAGCGGCTGGATTGCGATCGACTCGGGCGCGGTCGAAGAATCGCATGGTGATCATTCCCACGTGCGGCTCAAACATCAACCAAGCGTGCTGCACACCAGGATTGATACAGACCAAGGCAACCCCGCACACGTTTACAAGTATGGAAAATCGTTTGTGCTAGCCAACGATAGCAACAATGGATTTACCATCACCAGTGCGTCACGATTACGAAAAGCGAAAAGCCCGGAAACGGCCACTTTGTTTCACGAAGGAGGCCACGGGCACATCACACTCGCCGCGATCGAAGAGAAAGTGGTCTATGCCACCTGGATTGATCGCGACGGTGACGATGCCGGTCGCGTCGACGTCGTCGGGCTCGGTAACAACGATGGCAAACGGTACTCGATCCACTGCCCCACTGGCGGACTGCACGGAGCGACGGTTAATTCAGGCAAAGTGTTCCTGGCGCCAAGCGATGGTATCTGCTGGGTTCACGCGGACTTGGATCTCGATTCTGCGCCGGAGTCGGTCGAAGTAAACCACCTATCGCTCGGCAAAGACGCCGATGACGCTCCACTTCGCACCGGAGCTTTTGCAAACCTGGATCAACTTGTATTGTTTACCGCCGGCAAAGGCAACGATGCTCAGCTTTGCTGGATCGACGCGGTCAGCGACGATCCGACGGTGGCGTCGCTGCCGATCGAACTAGCCGATGGCGAAACGTTGACAACGCCATTAGCGGTAAACGCTCGCGGCGGCAAGCAATTGGCGATCTTGTTTCGCGAAAACAAAACGTCGCCTGCTGATGATTGCCTTTTGATTGTCGATCTCGACCCGAATGCAGATAAGGATTATTCCGATGCTGCCGTCGCTGCGGATCTTTCGATCGGAGGCAATCTGATCGAAGGTCACTCGGGCCATCACGAGGCTGTCGTCCTGCCGAGCCGGCGTGAAGTGGTCATCAGCAATCCAGCCGATGGAACCCTTTCGTTGATCTCGCTAACCGAACAGCGTGTTTTAGAAACATTTTCGGTAGGCGGAAATCCATCGCGGATTGTCGCGATCGGAGAATAATCCTCGCCTGCTTTTGTCCTGCCGCGTGAGGCGTCGTCAGCCATCGGTCCGACCACCTCCGGTTGCCGTGTCTCGCGCGGTGGGATTTCCCACACTCCATTTTGCCCAATCAACCGCGTTTTTTAGCGCCAAGTTCAATACGACCAATCTCGATCCTCCCAAACACTCTGGTTGGCGAACGGTGATGCGATGCGGCTAGGTGTGCACCGACACGCTTGGCGGCTTGTTGATTCAGTGAGCCGCGACGCGTCAGCGGCCGGGTCTCACGCGTTACCCGGTGCCTTACGGCTCACGGCTCACCGTTTCGATTTGCATTTAGATTAAATCAACAAGCCGTTGGCGAGTTTCGCTACGGAAAGGGGTCACGCTGGCGGCAGATGGCCATCTATTTTTCGAGTTCAAAACCGGAGGCTTCCAGTTGCTTTTGGACGGTTCCGGAGAAGGCGTCTCCGAATGTTGCCTCCTCCGACGGCTCCGCCAACTTGGCTTGCTCAGCCGCAACGTAGGCTTGACGCTCTTTGTTCACGGCAGCCAACTTGGCCTTGATCTCTGCACGACGTTTCGACATTGCCTCGACTCGTTTGAGCCGCTCGGCGGGCGAAAGTGACTGCAATTCCGCTGGCAATTCCGCAACGTCAATCTTGGCAATCGCATCCTTGTCTTCTTCGTACGTATCCACCAAATCACGTCCAACGTTGCGATACAGTGAACTGGATTTGGTAGCGGCACGAATACTGAGCCCGCCAAAACCACTTGCATTGGAATCTTGCATCGCCTGATTTTTTTCGTAACTCTCTCGTTTGTTCTTGGATCCATACCAGAGGTACGTTTTGTTTAATTCGTTATTGAGTTTAATGATAATCGTGTCTTGCGGTGCCTTGATGTGCACCACTTTCTCATCCTGGTTGATGTTCAAATACTCGCCTTCGGCAATATCGGCGCCGTCTTTCCATTTGCCGTTGATCCCTTGTTGATAGTCGCCACAGTGGATGGTGTTGACAACCACGCCCGCACCAATCGCCTTTTTACAAGCCGACCGATAATCGACCGAGCCTTGTGTGAACGGTTCATTACCAGCGATGAAGATCGCTTTGTAGGCGTTCGGTTCGCTGCTCCAATCAAGTCGCTTGACCGCTTCCTTGATCACCGCGCCACAGTACTCGTCACCCCCATTGGTGCGGAGCGCGAACAGTGCTTCGGAAACCTTGTCCAGATCATCGGTCAGCTTCACGACTTGGCGGATGTAATCTTCGCTGGCGGGTAATCCTGAATTACCGTACTCAAACACCGCGACGCGAAGCAGCGGCGTTTTGCCTCTCTTTTTGGCTTTGGCGAATTCTTGCACAATGTTCCAAAGTTGACTTTTGGCTTGGCCGATCAAACCGTCCATCGAATTGGATGTGTCGAGCAAAATCGCCACGTCGACCGAAGGCCGCGTCCCCGAAAACGGTGCCTTCTTTTTGGAGTCCGATTTTTTATCCTTGTCTTTTTCAATCGTGATCGTGACACCTTGGGCATGAACAACAGGGATCATTTGCTGGCTAAAGCCAATTAGAATCGCCAGCGGCAGCACAAACTTCAGAGTCGCTTGCATCGGATTTCTCCAAGAAAAGAGAGGGTTCTTGTACGGGTAAGCGGAACCGCAATGGAACGTTTTTCCGTCGCGTGCTTCGGGGAATAGATCGATCGAAGTTGCCGGACTCGGATCTTTCTATTCTACCCGGCGAGGGATGGTCGCGTGGTCGAGATGTGAACCGAGAGGGCCGTAAGGCACCGGGTCAAAGGTGGCCCCAGCAGCTTTCGCGAGCACGTGCTTCCCCCGCCCAGCAACGCTGGGAAGGTCGAAAACCGAGCCTTCAACGAGATTTTCGGGGAGGGCCGCGGTGAGGAATCGTCGGCAATAGCGAGTAAAAGGTTCGTAAGACCCCGGGCGAAGGGGCCGACGAAAGGCTTGGCGACTTTCGCTACGGTGAAATTGAGATCGGATAAAGTGACGACCGAGACTTATTTAGCGTCGAGCTTGATTTGCAGCCGTCGATGGCGATCATCCCAGCCGACGATCGTCCCCTGGCCTACCCAGCGATCGCGTCCAATCTGCTCGAAATCGTCTGCCAATTCATGGGGGACATACAACACCAACGGCAAGGGCGGCTCGCCGTAGTGGGCCCACACCGCGTAACCGTCTTTGAACAAATGCGGATCTTCGTCACCTGCGTAAAGTAACCGGCGTTCCACAAACGCTTCGATCCGAAACGAAAGCCCGGTCACTGCATCAACTAGCGTTGCAAGTTGCTCGGAATCATCCCGCAGCGACCACAGATGGCTGGCGGTCTCGGCGAAGGTGATCCCATCGGCATTGTCGCGTACGGCCGGCTGCCCAATCGACGGCACCGGTCGTTCCAGCGGTTTGCCCGATGGCAACACTTGCAGTGCAATCTCTTTGGACCAATCGGGCCAACGGGGGATGTCGATGCGAAGCGTTGTCGCCCAAATCAAATCATTGCTGGGCAGATCGAGTGTATAGGGTGCATCCTCGGGCAATGTGACCGAAATCGGAAATCGGCGTTCTTGGCCCGCCGCCAATGTCGTCGGCGATTGCAGCTCGGTCGTCTGTTCAAAGAAAACGTGTTTATGCGTTGTCTTGTTACTGCCACTGCCGCTGATGCAAACCTCGCGAGCCTCGAAGTTCAATGTGATCGCATTGATGCTGACGTTCTTGCGAGGGCGAAGCACAAGCTCGCCCGTGACTTGGTCTCCGGGAGCAACCACGGTGGGCGAGACTTCGTAGACCACCTCGCCTAATAGATACTTGGGCAACAAGACCTTGATTGCATAGCCGACGGCGAATAGAACGGGAAAGATACCGATACAGATCAGCGAAAAGGGGTTCTGAACCATGAAGAACATGAACCCCGAACACCAGATCATCAGAAACACGCCGATAAAAATCCCGGCAAAGACAGATCGGTTCGGTGCCTTTTTCGTCACAGCAGCCTCTGGGCCACAGGTCGGACGCATCAAAATCGGTACCGAGGCCTTGGGGTCAAAGCCCCAAGGAATTTTTACACGAGCATCGACGTAATGATCGACGTTCAGGTAGTGGCCGTGGTAACTCGGCGGCCAATCGCCCACGGGCAATTCAAACGGATACTCGACAACTTGCCCACCAACCCATTCGCCTTGAAAAAGCGTCGCACTGGCAAACGTCCCCGTGGTCACGTTGCCGCGTCCATGCGTTTTCCAAACCGACTCGACCACCAATCCGCTGCACTTCACGTCCTGGTCGACGTTCACGCGAACCTTGCCACGGACGGTGCCACCTCCTTCGTACAGAAAGTTGGCATCCTCGGCTAACTCAATCGACAAATCGCATTTCGCCATCGCTGTACACCTGGTGTTGAACTTGCTCGTAGAGGTAACCTTCGATGCCGCGGATATCGCTGCCAAACCGCGACACCAACCTGTCGGCATCGTGCCGCGACAGTGTTGGGATCGGCCCCGGCCCTAACCGAGACGCTTCGATTCGGCGATTTGCCGACTCGGCTACCAATTGTGCGTTATTTGTATCACCTATCCGATAGGTTGTGACGTCGTACCCCGCTTTTTTCAGCGGACGTATCAAATCGCGATGCGTCGCCAACACCAACGGCAATCCCGTGGCGAAGATCCGATGCATTACCTTTCGCGGTAACCGCTGAGCCTCGTCGATCATCAGCGGAACCCCTTCGGCGATCGCACTGCACGGCAAATCTTCGTCGAGATAAACGTAGGATGCGTCGGGGAAATAATGCAGCAGCGCCAACATTCGCGTCGTCTTTCCGCGACCACACTCGCCAATCAATTGCAGTGCCCTCCGCGGTCCTTGAACATGCGAAGCCAGCTCCGCCACATCGACCACCGCCAACTCGGCTCGCTCTTCTCGCGTCAACTCGCCAAACGGATTCCGCCACAAATTACACCACGCCCATGGCAAACCGGTGTGCTGGGCACGACGCCGATCGAGGGGAACAACGGGACCGTTCATCGAAGTGTTTGAGTTCATCTCGCTTGCTGAAAAACCCTTGAGCGTACAGAATTTGCCCCTCGGTACATTTGGTCCAAGAGGTACATTTGGTCCGAGATACGATGCCGAAAACCGAATGAGTCTCGCCGGGTCCCTTTAAAATCGAATTCCGCATCTCGAAACACAGCGGCCACGTCGCCCCCCATCCTCTCACAAGTGGCACGGGGGAGATACAAGGCTGGCCCTTTCGATGATTAAAACCAAGAAAAAGAAACCTCGACAGCAATGAACGTACCTTCCCCCGCGATAAAAACGCCGATCCGTTACGAGTCGGCGATCGATCTCTGGCTCCTGATGCTGCTGATGCTCTCGCCCGTGGTCGCGGTCGTGATTGGCGGCTACCTGATGGTGAACGGGCGGCCTGGGGATGCGTCGCTGCTGTTTCTGGCCGGCGCAGCCACCTTGTTTGTGCAAGGCATCTTCGTTGTCCCCTGTCGCTATACGATCCTCGACGATGCCGTGTCGATTCGATGCGGAATCCTGTGTTATCAGATTCCGATCGCAGACATCCAAAAAATCGAAAAATCATCGAGTCTGAAAAGTGCTCCGGCGCTGTCGCTTCGTCGCGTTCGAATTCAAACGGAAAAGCGTGAGTACCTGGTATCGCCGAAAGATCGCGAAGGGTTCATGGCCACGATCAAGCAAATGGCGATGCTCGATTGATTCGTCATCACGACGAAAGCAAGTCTTCGATTCGCCGCGTCGTTTGATTAACGTCATGGAAATCACGGACGTAACGCAGTGCCGCATCAGCACGCCGAATCGCCGCATCACGATCGCGGACAAATTCACCAATCGCACTGGCTAATGACAACGGCTTGCCGGGATCCGCTAATAACATCGTCGGCTCTTGATCCATCAACTCGATCGTTCCTCCGGCACGCGTGGCGATCACCGGAGTTCTTAGTGCCATCGCCTCTAAAACCACGTTGGGCATCCCTTCGAACAACGACGGCAACACGAGCGCATCCGCCGCTGCGATGCGGGCTGCCGGATTGGCGTCGATTCCGACGAACTCGATCGAGTGACGCTTGAGTTGCTCCGCCGTCAATTGCTGCAATTGCGATCTTAGCGGCCCATCACCGACCATGATCAACTTCAGCGGCGGAACTTCGGCAGGCCAATCTGTCTCGGCAATCGCCACAGCTCGAATCAAATCCATGTGCCCCTTTTCGGACGTCATCCGTCCTACACAAACCATTGTGACGTGATCGGGATCACGCGATGGGGCCGCTGCCGATTTCAGCAGCAAATCGTCGCGATCGACAGGATTCGGGATCACCGTGACCGAATCAGGGAACAGCTTGTAATACGATTCCGCCGATCGAGCGGCAATTTTGCTGACGGCCACCACGGTGCGAGCCTGACGATAGGCGGCTGACAATCGCCATCGTTTCCAGCGAACAAAACGCTTTTCGACCAACGGCAGCGCACGCTCGGGCGGGCTGACGATCGTCGAGATCCGGGGAATCCCCAATCGTTGGCAGGCCGGTGCCGCAATCAAACTCATCGCAAACGTGCGATCGTAAACCACTGCGATTTTTTCTTTGATCAACAGCTCCCGCAGTTGAGCGATCTGTTGACGTAAAATGCGGCCAGGAAAATAGAGCTGGTTTGGCTGCGGAAGATCGGCAAATGCATGCACAGGAACATCGTCGGGGATTTCCGACATCAAGTCGCCCGCACGCTCGATCACGTACAGATGCGGCTCGAACCGAGCTCGATCCAAATGCCGCAGCAGTAGTAATGTTTGTCGTTCGCTGCCACCGCCGCGCATCGAACTGATCATCAACAGTACACGTTTACGCATCAGGGCACCTCGACTTCGACCCACACCATGCGGTGGTCACTCGCCGAGATCAATTCACGCTGCGGATCTTGACGTTGGGGCCAAAACACGCCGGCATCCACCACGTTTAGTGACTCGCTCGGCAATACATAGTCGACGCGAAAATGACCACTGCTGCCAAAGTCGGCAGTGTCCAGCGAGGGGTCGCCCGTGTGTTTGGCATTGGCCTTGTTTTTTGCATTTGGTTCCGCCGCACCTGGCGAGCGAGGCTTGGGATCTTGAACTCGAGAGTGGCCGAGCAATCGCCGAATTGCGTCTTGCTTGCCGTCCCCGTCGGCTGGATCGGCGTTCAGGTCGCCAAGGACGACAAAGGCTGCATCTCGCGTCAGCCCTCCGCTGTTCCCTGCATCATCTCGTAAATAGGCCGCATCGGGGTTGTCGATATAGTCCAGCCAAAATCGGATCTCATCGTGATTGCGGCAACCATTGTGATCCTCGGCACCATCGAAAACCGGCGGCGTCGGATGGCTTGCCAACAAATGAATCGTGGCGTCGCCAATTTGAATCGGCACATCCAGATGATTCTTGCTCGACAACCGCAGCTTTGACCACACTCGGTCCTCGTAATACGGCTTTTGTGTTTCGGGATCACGAGGCCGTTTAGCAGCCGGCAACTCGGACCACAAATAATTCTGGAACGTGCGAATGTTTTTCTGGTCGATGGGAAAACGACTGAAAATCGCCATCGAATACTGACCTGGGTAAACGCCGTAACCCCACGCATCGGTGGCTTCGCCGGAGGTTTGATTGCCGTTCAGATCCAAACCCGAATCGATCCCCGTGTTGCTCGCCGCTGCGTAGATATAGGGATACTCGATCGGGCTGCGGCCAGACTTGGCGATCGAAAAATATTCTTCGGCGAGCAGCCGAGCGGTTGCTGCATTGGGTTCGTAATCAATTTCGTTAACCAGCAGCACATCGGGGCGCACCGTTTGCACAATCGCAGCAAGCTTGATTGCTTTCGGATCACGTCCGTCAATTAGCCGCTCGTAGACCTCGCCAGCCGTTTTGCCGTACAGAGAAACGTTAAAAGTCGCGACACGGATTTTCACAGACTTAGTGGACTTCGTGGTGGTGGGCTCGGCGGCGGAACAGTGGGGGGCACAAACCGCAAGCAAAACGAGCAGGCTGCTAAAAAAGAACCCGTGAACCGAAGTTGAAAACATGAGGGGATTGCACCGCGGGAACAGACTATCGAAGTTGGTAGCAGCAGTGTAACCGTTTTTCTCTTACACCTGATCCATTGTGACCATGAAACGTTCGCTATCTTCGCAATTTGAATCTTCGCTGATCGACTGGGCAAACGCCGCCCCCCACCAATCGCTCGGAGCGACATTGGTCGGAAAAAACCAGACACGTTTTGTCGTTTGGGCACCCGAGCGAGACCAAGTCGAAGTCGAGTTGGTCGGCCAAGATCGCAAAGTCAAATTGCAAAAAAATGACGATGGATACCATGTGGGACTCGTGGAGGATTGCGGACCATCGGAGCGTTATTTCTACCGCTGTGACGGCGGTCCGCAGCGGCCTGATCCCGTGTCCCGTTATCAACCGCTCGGGGTGCATGGACCGAGCGAAGTGGTCGATCCCGCGTTCGATTGGACCGATTCGCAGTGGCAATCGGTCGAGCGAGACGATTTGATCATTTACGAAATGCACGTGGGTGCGTTCACGCCATCGGGTACATTCCTCAGTGCGATCGAGCGACTTGATGAACTGGTCGAACTTGGCGTGACGGCGATCGAATTGATGCCGCTGGCCGATGCGGCAGGCCGCTGGAACTGGGGCTACGATGGCGTGAACTGGTTCGCACCGAACCACAACTATGGAACGCCTGCGGAACTGAAACAGCTTGTCAACGCGGCTCACCACAAGGGTTTGGCGGTGATCGTCGATGTGGTCTACAACCACCTTGGTCCCGAAGGCAACTATCTGGGTGAGTTTGCCCCCTACTTTTCCGCAAAACACGGTACGCCGTGGGGCGACGCGCCGAATTTTGATGATCCGCAGTGGGGCAGCGAAGTCCGCCGCTACGTGATCGCCAACGCCATCTACTGGCTCGACGAATTTCACATCGACGGACTTCGCGTCGACGCGATCCACTGCACCCGCGATGACAGCGATCCCCATATTGTCGCGGAGATGAGCGATGCGGTGCGTCGCTGGTCCGAAGCAGCGAACCGAAACGTGTTATTGATCGCCGAATCCAACGTGCATGATCCCGAGATGAACCGACCGCTCGCCGAAGGCGGGATCGGATTTGATGCCCAGTGGTGTGACGACTTCTTGCACAGCGTGTTTGCAGTGGTGCGGCCGGGCGAGCAACTTTCGAACCGTGTCTATCGCTCAGGAACCGATTTGGCTCAGTCGCTGTCCAAAGGATTTGTGTTTGAAGGGACAATGCGAAAGGATCGAAGCCGGCAGACGCCGGAAACGCGTACGGACACACACGGACTGGTTTATTCGATCCAAAACCATGACTTCATCGGCAACCATCCGCTAGCCAAACGATTGGATCAATTAACTTCACCGGCGGCACAGAAGTCGGCGGCGGCACTGCTATGCTTGACGCCCGCGATTCCGATGCTGTTTATGGGCGAAGAGTTTGCCTCGAGCCGGCCGTTTTTATTCTTCGTCGACTTTACGGACGCGGAGCTGCAAGAGGCCGTGGTCAACGGACGCCGACTTGAGTATCCGCAACACGATTGGTCCGAAGGCTTGCTGCCGACCGAAGAGGCCGCATTCCGATCGTCGAAATTGGAATCCCGAGAGGACGGAAACCAGAGTATGTGGCGTTGGTATCAATCGCTGATCCAGTTGCGGAAACAGTGGCGAGCAGCGGGATTATTGAGCGATGCAAACATTGAAACGCATTACGACAGTGATTCGAGTCTGTATCAAATCTGCTACGTGCAAGGGACGCAAACTGCCACGGTCTATTCGCGGCTAACCACGAACGAAACCGACGCTGGCCCGATCTCGATCGAGCCCACTGGCGACTTACTGCTCGACTCACTACCGGAAACCTCGGTGGAACACGTTGGTGTCAATCAATTGCTGCCCAACCAAGCCAAGATCTTCTATTCAAGTGGTTCGTAGACGAGGATTTATGAGGCAGGGCTGATCCCTCGCTGCATATCTTGCGCTGTATCGTGCCAATAGGCTTGTTGGTGTGATGCGCCGGACCCTCTACATCACAAGGAAAGTTTTGGTAGGAAGATGGGAAGACTGACCGGTGGATCAAGATGAAGGCGGCTTCATTGTTGGCGATGCAGATCAACTGGATCGCACGACGGCGGTATCACAATTACATTTTTTATCCTTCCATTTTCTAACCTCCTCTTCGTCCGCGCTAGGTCGTATTGCGGCGGCTCACGCCCGCGAATCGTCCCACGCGTGCTAGTGCCGATCGAAGGGGAAGCAAGGTTAAAAATTGGGAGGTTAGAAAATAATAGAACTTGGTGCAGGGGCGTAACTAGTTGCCTGGTGCAGCGTTGGCGTTTGCGGCCTGTTCAGGGTAAGACAAAAAGATTGGTGCGACAGAAAGATTCTCACACCGTAGTCGAGCCTACTTCATTTTGCTGTCGCACCAATATTTCTGTCTACTCAACTGCATTGCGAAGGCCAGCCCTTGCGTTCGGATTTGCAATGGATTGAGGTTCTCAGAAGAGACTCTAGGCAACCCCACATCGATGCTCAAGCATTTTGACATTGCTCCCTTTTGTGCCGGAGGCACTCTTTGTGGTAGCCTTGGACTTTAGTCCATCGCTCCGGTTTTGAAATCGGCATCAAGTCGCGGAGCGACGTTTTATGGCAAACGTTCGAATCACAAAACGTCCCGCAGCGACGCGATTAATATCGACGCCCCCCTCGGACTAAAGTCAGAGGCTATCGAAAATCGTCGCTCCGCGACTGTCCGACAAAAAAGGTTAAAAAATGGGAGGTTAGAAAATTGCGGGAATCGAAGACGAGCACCAAGTTTGCAGCCCGAAACAGCCTCAATATTTCCTGCCCGCATGACGCTCTGTTATCGCGTCCAGACCACGCCGCCGCTGCCGGTGTGAAATTGGCTGCGGTCGTTGACCTGCAGATCATAGTTGCCGTAGAGCGTTAGCGCCGCGTTGCGATTGCCTTGTAACCCGATGCCTACCAATGCCCAGTCGCGGCCCAGGTCCAAGCCGTTGGTTGCAAAACTGGATCCACCCTGGGTGCCGGTCACACTCGTCGATGGATCGAGGTACTCGTGCATCCACGAAGCCCGGGCATTCGGCGTCCAACACCAACCGTAATGACCGTGCAGGTGGCGGTTGCCGTAAAAATTCGAACCAACCATGCTGCGGAGCGAGTGGGCATCGACGTCGTCGATCGAGGTTCCGCCGGACTCGACATGATCGTCTTGATGAACCCAGACGTATTGTAGGGCAACATTCGGCTGGACCGTCACGCCACCAAGTGTGCGTGTCCAACCGCGTTCCAGGTAGGTGCCAGTTTGTACGCCGTCAAAGTTGCCGGTAATGCCACCGGTGCGAGACGTGTCGTAGTCGTCGTACGCCGCGTTGCCGGCCAGCGTGTAGTAGTTGCCATCGTGGTCGTTGCGGTGCAGAAACGTACCAATCATCCCGCTGTTGACGTCTGCCTCGGAACCGTTGTCCGTGCTAACGTTTTGATAGCCGTACGTGCCATAAAATCCAACCATCGTATGCGCATCAACACTGCGGAAGAGCCCCAGTTGCGTGCCTGCGGCACCGTAATCGAATCCCGCCACACCGAGGTGGCCATCGGCGCTGCCGCCAATGCCGTAGCCTTGCATCCAACCACCCCAACCGCTGCGAGTGAGTGGTGAACTTCGATAACTGCGGCTGCCGAGCTGGCTGCCAAACTTGCTTTGGTAGCTGGTCTGCTCAATGGCGGGTTCCTCGTAGCTGACCAGACTAACCGCGGTGTATTCGCCGCCTGCGGTACGTGGCGGAGGGGTCAGCGCGACAAAGTCCATCGAGCCGGCACCGCCCGAGAAGCTGCCTGCCATGGTTCGAACTTGATGGCTCAGCGATTGGAATTGATAGTTTTGGTTTTGGAATTGAGCCTGCGAGGTGCTACCGAGCAATTGGCCTGCTTCAAAGGAGGGGAGATCAAAAATGAAGTTGATGGTGAAGTCTCCATGGCCAAAAAAATCATCCCAATCGAAGCTATAGGAGCCAGGGCCAGCCGTGGATGCGGTTCCAAAATCGAGCAGATTGCCTACTTCATTGTCAAAATGCCAATGCCAGTTTTGGCCTTCTCCATTCATTCGAGAATGAAAGTCATGACTGTTCGTACTCACGTTAACGGCAGAGATTGACTCGCCGGCCCCTACGGTAACAGTTGCATCACCAGAGTAGTGGTCGGCTTGCGTAATCGTTGTATTGGACGAGTTGATAAACAAGGATGGGGGTGACGCCTGTGCGGTCGTCACACATGCAATCAGCGTTAACGTGGTCAAAAATCGAAACATGCAATGTTCTCGGTGGTCTGCAAAGTGACGGATGGACTCTCTGTAGCTATCGTTCGGACTGAGCCGTGCAATACCTATCGTTCGGATTGGGCCGAACAATGGAGCAACACGGTTTTCGCCGTTCCCAATCGCTACAAACCTCACGATGCACAGGGGGGGCCACAACCGCTCCAATCTAGGCTGATAGTTGGCGACACAGCGGTGAGCCTTCAAAAAAAAAACATCTTGACAGTCGGGGCGAAACGACGAAGACTGGAGAGGTGACTTAACACTTCTTTGCTCGATCTTTCTCGGTTTGCATCGCCAAACCTTTTGAATGTCATCGCCAAAACTTCGCCGCCAAATTGCTTGGGAAGCGGCACGCTTGATGTATTCTCGCGAATGCAGCGAATACTTTCACGCCAAACAAAAGGCGGCTCGCCGCATCTACAAAGGTTGGATCAAACCAGCCGACTTGCCAACCAACGCTGAAATCCGCGAGCAAGTGCAATTGCTTGCTCGAATCAGCGAAGGCGATCAAGGGTATTCGCAGCGACTGCTCGAGATGCGACTGCGAGCGGCATGGTGGCTGCGGAAACTGACGCCGTTTCACCCCAAATTGATCGGCAGCGTGCTGACCGGCAGTATCCGTGAAGGCTCGGATATCGACATCCATGTCTTTGCCGCTTCGCCAGAGTCGATCGCCATCGTGCTGGATGAGCAGGGCGTTTTCTATCACATGCAGCGTAAACGGGTCGAAAAGAATGGCGAGCAACGCGTGTTCACCCACCTGCACGTGCGAGATCAATTTCCCGTGGAATTGACGGTGTACCATCCGTCACTGCTAGGGTTCAATTTCCGCAGTTCGATCACGGGCAAACCGATCGAACGGGCTGGGATCGGGGAATTGGAACGTGTGATCGCGATCGAACATGACGTCGATGCGAACGGACAAGCCGAGCAAATGTTGACAATGGATGCATGCCCCGATCGCTCGAATGTATTCTTGTCGCTGCTAGTGCCACTGGAAAACGTGCGGCAAAGCCGGCGTTACCACCCCGAGGGCGACGCGTTGTTTCACAGCATGCAGGTCTTTGCACTTGCGAAAGACGTGATGCCGTACGACGAAGAGTTTTTGCTGGCGGCGCTACTGCACGATGTCGGCAAGGCGATCGATCCCGACGATCATGTCGCCAGCGGTCTGGAAGCACTCGAGGGATTCATTAGCGAGCGAACCGCCTGGCTGATCCAGCATCACATGGAGTCGCATAAGATCCAGGACCGCACGATCGGAGCGCGACGCCGTAAACGACTGGCGGCTCACCCGTGGTTCGAAGACTTGTGCCTACTGGGCGATTGCGACCGCGCAGGCCGTGTCCCCGGAGCCGAGGTGGAAGAGCCCGAAGAGGCGCTGCAGTACATCGAGCAGCTTGACGAGATGTTCGAGTAGGGCCGGTTCCACCGGCCGTTCACAAACCGGCGCTACGACGATTAAAGGATCTTTAGCAAGATCCACTACTTTCCGCCGATGGCTCGGCGGAAAGAGTCGAAGGCGTCTTGGTAGGCCGCCGGCGGTGGCGTTCGGTTGCCGGAATCACGCAGTCCTCGCAATGCATCGGATTGCTCGCGACGTTGACTGGTGGCTTGCGTCGGTGGACGCATCCCCAAACTTTCTAACGCTTCGGTCAATTCGCTCTTGGCATTCGGGTCGTTTGGATTGGCGTTGTCCAGTTCGCGAACCGATTTCCAGCGATCGACAAACCGCTGCATGTCGTCTTCGCTCCAATTCAGTTTTTCCAAAAGCTCTTGATCGGGTTGATCGCGAGTTTCCTCGAGGTAATCGAGTACCATGTCGGTCGACTTCTTGGCGTAATCAAGGTCGATCGGGTCGGGAGTCGGCGGCAAATCGGCAGCCGCTTCGCCAGTGTCCGCTCCCGAACCTGCGCCATTACTGCCCTGGCCCGACGAAGCCGAAGGATCGTTCGACGCGTCCTGAGGCTGTCCCGCTTGGGGTGACGATTTGGAGTTCGATCCGGATTCGTTAGCTTGGCCCGATTGCGACTCGCTGCCTTGCGGCTTCGTGTCTTGATTGGCTTTGGACGCAGCATCCTGAGGTGTACCTGACTGAGATTGTTTTCCATCGCTTCCCTGCTTTGCGTCACTCCCCTGCTTCCCTTCTGCGGTCTCCCCCGCGTTCTCCTTGGCCGCGTCACCCTGTTGCTGCTCGGAACCGTCCTGTTTGCCGGCACCCTGTTCGCCGCTGCCCTGTTCGCCGCTGCCCTGTTCGCCGTCGGCCTGTTCGTTCATCGAGTCGCTGCCGGCCCCTTTGTCGCTTCCCTTTTCGCCGCTCTGCTCGCCAGCATTCTCGGCGGACTGGCCCGCTGCATCGTCGCCCTTTTCGGCTTTGGCATCACCTTGCATCGCATCACTCGACTCGCCCGCTCCGCCTTGATTCTCCGCCGCAGCATCGCCAGCGGCTTCGCTGCCAGCCGGATCCGTTGCTGACTTACCTGCGTCGCGGTTGTCCCCGGCTGGCTTGTTTGCATCGGATTGCATTGCACCCGCATCGCTGGATGCCGCTTCGGAATCCTGACCTCCGTTTGATTCGTTGCCTTGCCCGGACTCATTCTCTTGGCCCGCTTGCTCTTGTTTCTTTTTATCGAGGTAATCGCGAATCCGCTCGAACGCTTCCCCATCATGCTCGGGCGTTTCGGGCTTGCCCGCTTCGCCGCCGCCAGCGGAGGAGTCTTGTGAGCCCGACGCCCCCTCCGAGCCTGCATCTTGAGAGCCGGCTGCTTGGGACTCGCTGGACTGCTGGCCCGAACCGCCCGAATTGGAATCATTTTGATTGGGTGAATCTTGTTTCGAAGGATCGATCATGCCTTCATCTGCCCTGCCCTGCCCTGCCCCATTTTTGGAATCGCCGGACGGTTTGCCCGCATTCTGTGGATCGCTGGACTTCGAACCTTGCGGTTGATTTCCAGCACCTTGATTGCCACCTTCTGCGTTTTCAGAACCGCTTTCATCGCCAGAGTTTTTTTGATTTGGATCCGCATCGCCTTGCGTCGCCGGATCGCTCCCCGAGTCACTCGCCTCGGAATTTTCCATCGAATCGCCTGCGGGTTTTGAGCTGGGGTTTGAATTCGACGCATCGCCCTGACTCGAACCGCCCTGCCCTGTCCCGCTGTCTTCGGACGGATTTTCATCACCGCCTTCATTTCGATCGCTCGACTGTTTTCCACCGCCGCCGGATGAACCGGATTGGTTTTCTTGGTCGCCGTCTTGGGGTTCCCCCGACTCGCCACCTTCGCCGCTACCGGACGAACCGCCGGACTGTTTGCCTGATTCACCTTTACCGCCCGCGGCCGACGAACCACCAGAACCGCCCTGCCCTCCTTCGTCTGAAGACTCGCTGGCGTTGGGATCCGCTGCGGGCTTGTTATCAGGTGATGACAAGCCATCGCCCGCCGCCGGTTCGTTGGGTACCGGTTCGCTCATCGTGATGCGAAGTTCTACCGGATCGGTTTTTGTGGCATTGGGTTCGACCAACGGATCCGATTCATCCTGTCGATTGTCGGTCGCGATCGCGGTGACTTGAACCGCATCACCGACACGCAGGAAATGCTCATGAGGCCGAAAACGGTACTCGGCAATCTGGTTTCCTTTCTTGCCGAGCGGGTCGCTCCACAGCGCCGCACGCTCGAGCACTTCGATTCCACGACGGATTTCGATTTCGATCTGCTGCAAACCAAAATCAGCATCCGCCGCATGAATCTCGACGATCTGCTGAGCGTCGATCGGGATATTCTTGGGCGATTGCCGCGGCATCACAATCGTAACTTCGGGCGACAAGTCTGCGTTAACACGAATCGGATAAACAATCGGAGAGGGATTGGTTTGTCCGATTTTGTCCCAAACCTTGATGCGATAACTTTCCAACTGCACCGCAGAGGATCGTTGGCGGGCATAGCGAACGGGAAACGTGATGGTCACCAGGGTGCCCGCATCATCAATGCTCATCGCCGATTCGCCCGCTGTCGCATGCACCAAATCGCCGAGCGGTTTCGGATTGAACTGGATCGTTGCTTTTTCGATCGGACGATTCGTTCGCGCGGTCACCGTGACTCGTGTTCCATCGAGCGCGGTGATCGCCGCACTGCTGCTGGTGTGAGGCTGTTTTTGCGTGTAAGCCGGCGGCTCGTAGCGGATCGACTGAACCGCAACGACCGGAACGTCTTGGACGCTCAGATAGTAGGGCCCCGCGACATCATCACCTGCCACAATTTGATAAGGCACTTGGCCGGACGAAGCATGATCCAGCGTGACCTCTCCGGCAAAGCGACCGGAATCTTCATCGCGAATCAACTCGATCTCTGCTTCGCGATCTTCGAGTTGCCAGCGGCACACCACCGGCTCGTCATGACGCAGGCCCTCGACCACGGCCGACACCTCGACGGTTCGCCCCGCTAGCACTTCGGCATCGCCAGGGATAACGTCACGAATCTTGACTCGTTTGGCCGGGTCGATCGACGCGACGGGCATCACCAACCGACTCGCGGATTGAAAACTGTTTTTCGGTGACAGCGCGGCATAGATGAAAAAGATCGCCATCAAGCTTGCTGCGGCGATCCACCAGCGAAGCGTTCCGGTGGCTTCGACCGGCAGCGCGTCGTGGCTGCGAAGCCGGCTTGCCGCGTGGGCGCCGATGGATCGAATGACTTTGCCGTTCAGACTGGGCGAGTTGCTTTGGTCGCGGAGCGTTACATAGCTGGTCAACTCTTGACGCATTTCGGGAACATCGCGTTCGAGTGAGCGAGCGGCATACTCAGGCCGAATCGTTCCTTTGATGACGGGCAACACACGTGTGACCGCTTGATGCACCACCCACCCCAGGAGCACAAGGAAACCCGCCACACGAGCAAGCATTCCGGGAGTATAAATCCACTGGTCAAGCACGACCCAGAGCAGCACGGCGACGAAAACGCCGATAAAAATTCGTAAAATGCTGCGAATGAATTCGGACCACCAGAGCGCATTTTGAGCCTCGCGGATCCTCGATTCGATCAAACTCGCAACGCTCTGGAACGCGTTTTGATCGCGATTGGCCGCAGGAGGCGGGGTTGGCGAAGCGGTGGTCGGTTGCGACATAGAGACGTCAAAACTTGCGTAGACGGAGGAAATTGGCTCTTTAAGTATAGCTCAACGGATACCCAGAACGCTCATCGTACGAACTGCCAAATCGAGCTTGTCGACCGCGAAATTCATTTTAGCGGCGTCCTGACTGCAAACCAATCAAGGGGAACATGGCATAATCGTGCTAACCGCTGCGTTCGATCGGGGGGCAAATAGGATCGGAATCGGTAATCCGACACCTAGGCGTGACAACCGCAACTTCCTGCTACACTATTACGCAAACGGGACTACTCACTTCACTCCTCTTTTTCGACATTCACTAATGAGATACGCATTCCGGCTTGCGGAATTACTTGGGCATACCCCGGACCGGCGTAAGCGTCCAGGCACGATCAAGTCCATTGTGGAACACACGGGTCTCGATCGGCACCAAGTGGCTTCGCTGTTAAAAAATGAGGCAAAGTACATTCCGTTGGATGCACTTTCGCGATTGTGCGATTACTTGATTGATCATGGTTATGCGACGGCCGACCAGTTGCCTGGCGCGTTGTTCCAAATCAATGCCGAAAACTTTTGGGAATTGCTCGCTCGCCGAGGCGACATTGAAATCGTGATTGGCGTTCGCCAAAACGATGGCGATGACTCGCCCGAAAACGCCACTGTGGTCGCCAGTGACTCGGTCTTGTTCGGCGAACTGCTCAACGGTGTCTCCACCCTCGGCGGTGCTGCAAAGCACAAGTCGACGGCCGAGAACGAAGAGGGCAAAGTACCGGATGTGCCGATGCCGGACCGTTTGCAACAAACGTTGGTGTGGAGCCCCGGTCAAGTCACATTGGAAGATGCTCGCGAACGAGCCACCGAAGTTTTCGAAGGCTTTGTCGAAGCGACTGGCGATCGCGGCTTGGTATGCATCGGCAGCGTGAAGAGCAACCCCGTCGTCGAGCTGATGTTTTCTGACGCGTTTGGATGCACTCCGTTTGTGACCGAAGACGATGTCGATGACGTCTCGGCCCGCTCGTGTCCGTTCTTCCTTCGTTACCGCGATAGCGATCCGAAACCGGGTGCCGCGTCGGCCGGGGTGCGATTGAGCAAGAACGAAGACGCTCCGGAACCAGGCTTTTACTACGAAAAGGACGACGGCACTTGGGCCTACGCAGGCGGCAAGGGCAAAGATTCGGCCTTGGTGTTCTACATCTTCCGTGAAGCTCTCGGGCGACTCGACATGGTGCTGAGTGGCTTCTCGGGTCGAGCCACGCGGCTGTTGGCGAAAACGCTGGCGATTCGCGGCGAAGAATTCTGGCCACCCGTTTACGAGCACGGCGGAATGCAAGTCGGAGCCTACTTGGTTCAGTACGAGAACACCGATACGAAACCAAGTCGTGATGACCTGCTGTACAACCCCGGCGGTGCGGCTCAGATCATGCCGCTGTCGCGGAAAGCACTCGAGCGACGTCTGTCGAAACGATAGACAACGAAATCAACCGAAAACGACGCGATGGAAACATCGCGTCGTTTTTTTTGTGGGATAGGTTTCCCAGCCTGTCATCGGCTCTCCGCTTAGAGTCGCGTTTTGTCCCCACGGGGAATAAGGGATGGCCGTAGCGGATTTTGTTAAAGCTCCCCATGCTGCTGGATCTTTAACAAGATCCACTACCCTACAATGAAGCAGCTTTTGATAGACGAGAAGCCCATTCGACGCTGGATGCGTTTGATGACAGGCTGGAAGCCTATCCTACTAAAGCCCCCAGGTCTCGTTGAAAAAGCCTTCGGCTTTGATGTTGCCGGGGAAGATGCTGTCGTCTTCGGCTTGCACATCGATGACCGCCCAATCGGGAAGCATCGCGATTTGACGCGAGTTGCTGACGTTCGAAAATTCTCGAAACGTCATCCCGCTGTTGACGACGACATACTTTGTCCGATTCCTGGGATTGGGATAACAAAACGCGACGGCGTGCGTGGCCGGGTCAAACGTCTTGTCCCCCACCGCGATCTTTTCCTTCGTCCACTCGATTGGCAGCTCGCGGCGGATCCGAGCGAGGTAACGGTTACTAAAGAAATCACCGAAGCAAATCAGGTGGTTGTTCTTGATTTGATCCTCGGTCAGATCGACATCGTTGACCACTCGCACATCGCCACGCATCAGTTCACGCCAACGCTGTTGCGCGTAAAGCTGCTCGCGATTAACCCACCGCTGGACTTCGCCATGCGTCGCAGGCCGCGTCGGCAACACGAATAAGAATCGATCGCAGAACGCATCATCGATCGGGCCCTGCAATCCAGGCCGCTTTCGCAACACGTTTGGCTCGGACACGTCAATGTTCCACTGGCCATCACTGCGAACCAAGCGGCATTGCCATCCCGGCAACTCACTTTGATCGGGGACGGTAAAACGTCCACCGTCAATGATCAGATCCACATCACGAGACGCAGCCGGCCAGGCGGATTTGCGAAAGTCGAATTCCAGATGCGTCACACCTTCGGTCTTAACGACCAAACGATCCTGGGCGGCGATCTTGGCTTTGACTTTGCCCGCCGTCCAGTGTTCTTCGAGCCCCGTCACGCTTAACCAATCCGCTTTGGCATAGCGGGTGGTGTAGGTAACAAATTCGATCTCGCGGCGTGGCGCAGGCACCGGTTCGGCGGCAATGGCCGCCAATTGACGATCAATTTCCGCGATCGAAACATCGTCGACTTTGTGAGCCATCTTGGCTCCGATCACATAGGGAAATTCAAAACCGGCCTCCTTCGCCGCAGCAACCACACGATCGGCCGCCTGTCGCTGCTTGTCGACTTCACCACTGTAGGCCACCGGATGCGTGTTTTGCAGGTTGGTGACCCAGGGCAGCACGTCGTACCAACGAAGCAGTTTCTGACGAACCGCATCGATCGCAAACGGCGGGTTCGTCTGCCAGCCTTGGTAGACAATTGAATCCACAAATCCGGCTCCAGGATTGGCCGCAAACCAGTTTAGCGGATCATGGACCGCCAAGTGCCAACACCCAGCACCGCCCATTGAAAACCCTCGAATCGCAATCTGATCGCGGTCTATCGGTAGGATTCGTTCGCTATGACGGATCGCCTCGTAGACATCGGTTTCCCCGGCAAACTTGAATGCGTTGCAGTGACGCCCAAACGGATGCAGCACGATCGTGTCGGCGGGCGCGTAGGTCCCCACCTTGTTCATCCGCTCGATCAGAAACGGAATTTCCGTCTTGGTATCGCCACGCCCGTGCAGCCATACATCCAAGCGGTGCGGCGATGTCGTCCCTAATTGAAACCCCGCAGGGATCACCAAACCGTACGGCTGGACCGAGTCGTCGATATCGGAAACAAATCCGCCGACGACCATTTGCGGCTTGTCGCTGCTGCGAACGGAGACACCCAATAGTGCCAGACCACGGGTTCCGGATCTCGCTGCCGCGAGCCGCCGCTCCGCTTCGTCGAGCAATTTGGCGGCGTCTTTGGTTTCGGAAGCTTTGTAAAAGCGATCTTGCGCAATCGCCAACCGAACCGCTCGGGTCAGCACGCGGATGTCGGGCTGCCAGCTCGCTGAATCCGTTTCCGATTCCGCTAACACGTCGATCTCGTTGTCCAACCGCTCGACTCGCGTGGCCAATGCGTTTTTAACTTCTTGATCGATTTCGATCCCGGGCGGAGGCAACTGCTTGTAGTCGTCAGCCAAGACGATTACCGAAGTCCCGACCGCGACGACAAACGCAACACAGCCGAAATACCGCTGAATTCGCAAACCATTCATATCACTGCCCCCCTACAAATCATTTGCGATTTTGACGACGTCCTCTAAGTTCATCGCGCCGTCGTACAGGGAGCGTCCAATAATCGCAGCCGGCATGTCCATTTCCACCAACTGACGCACATCCTCGAGCGTTGTCACTCCGCCGCTAGCGACAAGCGGGATATCGGTGGCCGAGGCCATTTGGGCAAGCCCGTCAAAATTGGGGCCACTCATCATCCCGTCACGCGCGATGTCGGTATAGATGATCGCGGCGATGTTTGCGGTGCGACTGCGAAGGTCTTGAGCCAATTCGATCGCCGGTGTCGAGCTGGTTTCCAACCAACCATCGGTGGCGACCATGCCATCGCGGGCATCGATGCCGGCAGCCAGCTGGCCTGGATAGCGGTCGCACATTGACGCGAACCACGCGGGTTGTTTCAGTGCTTGCGATCCCACGACCAGCCGCGTCAGCCCGAGGCCCAACAACAGCTTGATCGCGGCTTCGTCACGCACACCACCGCCGAGTTGGCACGGCAACCCGGTCGCTTCGACAATCCGCTTTGCCGCATCGCGATTTCGCTCGGGGTCATCGCCACGCGCGGCATCGAGGTCGACCAAGTGCAAACGCTTTGCGCCCGCGTCTTGCCATCGCTTGGCAAACTCGACGGGGTCATCACCAAAAATCGTTTGGCGATCGTAGTCACCCTGTTTCAGGCGGACCGGTTTGCCATGACGCAGATCAATTGCGGGCCAGATTTCCAAAACGATATCCTCTCGATAAATCGATATTTATAAACATAGATGTGTAGGGGGAATTTGTATTAGATAAAACGCGAGGCTAGGAGGTAAGCCCGGCCAATTCGGCGGCTCGACGGACCCGCGTGATCCCGATCATGTAGGCCGCAATCCGCAGCGATACGTTGTTTTGCTGAGCGGTCTGCCACACGTTCTCGAACGCTTCGTTCATCGTGTGATCCAATTCCTGCCGAACACGATCCAAGGTCCAGCGATAGTGCTGGCGATTTTGGACCCATTCAAAATAACTGACCGTCACCCCGCCGGCATTCGCCAAGATATCGGGCAAGATCGTGACCCCTTTTTCTTGCAAAACCGCATCCGCTTCGGGATCGATCGGACCGTTGGCCGCTTCGATGATGATCGAGGCATGAATGTCGTCGACGTTCTCGGCCGTAATCACACCGCCTAGCGCCGCGGGAATCAAGACATTCACATCCTGCAGACTCATCAGTGCATCGACGGGCAAACACTCGCAGTGTTGGTAGCCTTCGAGCAGTCCTTTGGGATGATTCAATTTGTGACGCAGGACTTCGGAGATATTCAATCCATTGGGATCGTAATAGGTACCCGTCAAATCGCTGACCGCGATGATCGGAAACTCCGACTCGTACAAAAATTTTGCCGCATGGGTCCCGACATTCCCAAAACCTTGAATCGCGGTTTTGGCCGCCGCCGGTTTGACTCCCAATCGCTTGGCCAATTTGACGGTCAGCGAACCCACCCCGCGGCCCGTTGCCTCTTCGCGACCACGCGCACCGTATTCCTCCACAGGCTTTCCGGTGATCACCGCAGGATTGAAACCGTGATACTTTTCCCATTGGTTGCGAAACCATGCCATCACCTGATGATCGGTTCCCATGTCGGGCGCAGGGATGTCCGTATCGGGACCGACGATGTCGTGAATCTGGTCAACAAAAGCACGCGTCAGTCGCTCGATTTCTCGTTTGGACATTTTCGAAGGATTGACACCAATGCCTCCTTTTGCACCTCCGTACGGCAAATTAACCACCGCGGTCTTCCACGTCATCAAACTGGCCAGCGCCCGCACTTCGTCCAAATCGACTTGCGGGTGATACCGCAAACCACCCTTCATGGGACCACGACTGTTGTCATGCTGGACGCGAAAACCAACGTAATTGGCCAGCGATCCATCGTCGCGTTCGATTGTGACTTGGACTTGCACCTCGCGGCTAGGCATTAGCAACGCTTCACGCAGCGAGGGTTCGATATTGAGATGCTCGGCCGCTGCATCAAAAAAGATCTGGGTCGATTCAAACGCTCGCATCGGCGTGTCTCCATCGTAGGTGAGGGGGGGCGCCCTACACGGTTAAAAATTGATCAACTAAATCACTGCCGACCATGCTGCTTAAGCATGATGCAAAATCAGTACCGAAGTCAGCGTGGCGAGCATCCAATGCCAGCCACACTTGGCACTCAGCGAGTGTTTTTGTAGCGAAAAACGCCAACCGCCCGGTGTTTTCTCTGCGTATAAAACTCGCTGCCGCCGGACGGTATTCGGAATATCGTTAGGATACCAAGTTCGCCACCTCGAGTGATGGGGAGCGTGATGAGGAAGGCTCGGCCACCGTCCTCTTCCCCCCCATAGGAGACTGCTGACTCGGCACGACATCACCGCTCTTAGGTTAGTCGCTTGGGCGCCGTGAAGCGTTTTCTCGTAGCGGAACTCGTCAAGAGTTTCGGAGGCATACGTCATGGAAACGAAAGTCTTGACGACTTCCGCTACGCTAAATTAACACAAGCTCTATAAGAGAAAATGCTTCACAGCCTTAGCCCAAACGGCTAACGAAACCCATCTGTCTCCAAAGCGAAGCTCTGCTATGCGGCACGGCGGTAAGGCGTTGCGACCGATGTCTCGGCCGGTGGGTCCGCTGGCTTATCGACGCGAGTTACCGTTTGGCGAGATTGCAATCGCCGCTGCCGCTCTTGTTTCCAGAGCAATTCGTCGTGATAGATTTTCACCACCCGGTGGACAATATCGACTTCCGCTGGCAAATGTCGTCTTAACTGCCCGGTGCGTTGGTACTCTTCGACCAGACTCTCAAGTTCATCTTGAATCCATTTTGACTCGATGCGGTTGGCCCAAAGTCGAAACGGTGTCTTGATCGTCGCCGCAACGAAAGGCTGCCACAGTGAAAACGTGGGGAGCGAGTCACCGCGGATATGTTCGGCTTCGCTCGCGATGCGTTCCAGCACACACGCCCATCCGGTGACGGTCAAACCCACCAATTCGGCCAATGCAGCTCGCGAGATCGAATCAAACGCGGCCGCTCGATTGTCAACGCTCTTTTGTAAATCGTAATGCTGAATCAGCACGTCATACTTTTGATTGGCAAAGCGAGCGCCATGCAGGATCGCTTCGCCAAGCCAACCTGGATTCTCGGCGAGCTGAAATACGACCTGCAACTCGCTGCGTTTCCAGTCTTCGAAAATGCTTCGGTAGGACGCTTGAACACTCCATTCGATCGGCTGATGCAGCACACGTTCTCGCTCGCCATGCGCGGTATGCAGCGGCTGCAGTGGATCGGTGAAATAGTGGCTTAATACGCCCGCCGCATGCGCCGCGTCGGTCCAACGATCGGTCCGCAAGTATTTCATCAAGCGGTCATACCATTGGTGGGCCACTCGTGGAGCGCCACCCCAGTATCCTTCGCTGACGTGGACAACGTGATTTTGATAATCACGAAAACGGTAATCGGGATCCGTTGCTCCGCGAAGATAGTGGTCATGGTAGCGCAGCAGCAACTGCGTCAAACGTATACCGCTGTCGCTTGCGACCAGGGGCAGTGCATCGATCGCGAAAAAGTGATGAGTGTTGCGGCAATGAATGGCTCGCAACAGCGAGAGCAGTGGTTTCATGATTCGGCAAACCTTCGTGGAACCAAACGCAGCCAAGGATGCTGCAAGAAGGTAACGCAGTTTGCCGATTTTGCGCGGGCGATGGCAAGACGAATCGGATCAAAATCTCGTGCAAGCCAGCTGAAACTCTAACGCGGCTTCGAGCGAATGATGTCACGGGTATTCCAAACCAAACGCATCACTTGTTCGGGACGCGGATCGGGGGCGACGCAGGTGAAATAGTCGGCGTCGATACCGAGCAAGCGACGGCGACGATCCGAGATGCCGGGGTCTACATCAAGAAAGCTATCGGCCATCTCAAAATCGCGATCCCATAGCACCGCGTCGGTCAACCGTTCGATCAACGTTTCCCAGCGTGGCAGATCATCCGAGGTGACCGCGGGCAACGCGGATGGATCACACGCCAAATCGGCTTCGCTGTGAAAATCTTCGCCTGGCTCTGCGGCTCGAAACAACGACTGGTACGCCGACAGCACCAAACTTCGCCACGGAGCAATATCGGTCACTCGTTCGTTCTGAGCATTTTCGCTGTACAAATCAATTTCGATCGCCACTTGATCACGCACTTCGACATAGATCGCTGCGATCGCGGCTTCGGTCGCGGCGGACAACGCCATAACCGACTCGGTATCGGTCAACAGATAGCGAGCGATATCGTGCAACAAACCGATTCGTTGAGAGGCGGTTAGCGAATCGTACACCGCGATCCCGGTTTGACATTCCGGCGCCATCGATGATTCATCCTCGTCATCGAAATGCAACAAGATGGCATCGATCATCGTGTCGATGGCCAGACTGACCAACGTTGCTTCGCTACCTCTTAACGTTCGATCTCCCCGGCTTGAGTGCCACATGCTACGTCTTGCTCCTTCGTCCCTGTTCATCACGATGTTGATCGCTATCGATCCATGTCGGCCTCGCGATCGACGCGAGACTTGATACGGAAAAAACAAGAGTGTGATGAACGCTGATGTGTACTACTGAAAAGTGGGCGTCATCATAATCGCTGGAGCGGTGGCCATGGTTGTCGATTTGGAAATTTTATTGCAAAGCGATTTAAGTCGTTTGCTGGTCAAAACCTAGAGCGTTTGATGACCGGGCGGTGGCCCCACGGCCCGGTCTGATCTTCTTTGGTAGCGCTCCGCTACGAAGAAAACGTGGGATTTACGAGGCGTGAGGCATCGCGTGGCCATCGAAGGCACGTCGTAGCGGACGAACACGTGGACGCTGGAACACTGCTTCATCGGCCCCGTCGGCGCGGCTCAGGTGAACATCCAATTGAGGAAACGGGATGCTGATCTCGTTGGCATCAAGATGGCGTTTGACTTCCACGGTTAACGCTTCCTTTAAACGAAAGAACTCTTTCGATGGCACCCACATCCGGACCAGCCAATCGACCGAGCTCGCCCCCAGATTACTCATAATGACGGCATGCCCCCGCGATTCGCCTGGAATGATCTCGCTTTCAAATTTCATCACCGCCGCAGTCAATGCGGCGCGAGTGGCGTCAATGTCAGCGGCATAAGCGACCCCCACCGCAACCTCGACGCGGCGATGAGCATGGTGGCTGATATTTTCAATGGTTCCGCCCGAGATCGAACTGTTGGGAACAACGATCCGGCGGTTGTCAGGAGTATCAAGCGTCGTGGTGAACAAATCAATTTCATTGACCTTCCCCATCACCCCGGCGGCGTTCACAACATCGCCTACTTTGAATGGACGAAAGACCAACATCAATACACCCGAAGCAAAATTGCTGAGTGTGCCTTGAAACGCCAAACCGATCGCAAAGCCAGCGGCGGCGAGCATCGCGGCCAATCCGCCCAGCGGAGCGCCCATCTTCGACAGCACCGCCCCGACCACGCCGAACATGGTGCAGTAAAAGACGATCCTGCCAACAAAAATCCCCAGTGTTTCGTCGACGCGGCGACGCACCGGTTTGCTGATGATCCTCGACAGATAGCTGGCGACTAGATAACCGAGAAAGATGACGGCCAGACCGATCGCAGCCAAAAACAATTGGGGTACCAGATACAACGTGATGTATTCCATCACTCCGGATACGTCACCATTGGTCACATCGCCGATGAAGTCTTCGGTCGCTTCGGTAAAGGACACGCGTGGCTCGCCTTTGCCCGTGTCCGTCACGACAGACTCGATCAACTTGGCGTCTTTGACTAAACCGTTTTCCACAACGAAATCCCTTCCTAAAAATCCCAATCAAGAGACATCCTCGAACGAGGGCACTCTCGGCCGCTGCTGACGGCCCATTGGTGTAGGTATAGAAAAAGACACCATCGCAAGTAAAGACGAACCCCAATGTGCGTGAAACAGCCAGCATGTGGTTGCTATCAACGCAAAAGCCTAGAGTCCTGTGAATGATTGACGTGTGCAAGCCTGGAAGCGACTCGAGTGTCGTTTCCTTTACGAGCAACGTCTACTTTACAGGCAAATAGATATCGGTGATCCGGTCACGCGGGGGTGTGGTCGCAGGGTCGTTGCGATAGATTTCGTAGGCATCTTGGCGAAGCACTTTTAGCTTTTTGTAGCGAGCATATTGGTAAGCACCGCTCCATGCGTTTCCCAAATTTTCGTAACTGCCGATATGCCGCACGCACAGCGCATTTCCGGCCGACAGATGACAGTGGGTCAATCCGGCGGCCATTCCGTCATCATTGGAAACGGCATAGCCGCCGGTAAAGCGAAACTCGTTTTGCTTCAGATCACAAGGGTGATACACGCTGATCATCGCCGCATCGAGCGATACGTCGGCTTGTTTTAGCTTCTCGGTCGCCGTCGAAAAAACACGCTCCATGGCGGGGCCCATGTGATTGAGCGGGGCCGCATCGCTAACGCCATAGACGTCGATTGGCGAAACGGATTGGACTCCCTGAACTTCGATTTTTGAGAGCACTTCGCCGGTTTCGAGATATTCACGCAACATTTTCAGTCCGCGGTCGTAATCCATCCCAATCAACGTCTGCATGTTGGCCCGCATCCAAAACAAGAACCATGGCAAACTTCCCTGCATTCGCCACGTCACCCTGGTTCCGACGTCGGTCGCTTCGAAATGAAATCCGACCTTCGACTTCGACTTGAACGGCTTGGTAAAGCGAATCTCGTCGCTGATTTGCCGGGGGCGGTCGAGTTTTAAATGTTCAAGTTCCCCCTCGCCAACGACCTCTCCTTTCCAGCGATAAATCGCCCCCACCGAATTAGCATTCTCGGAAACTGTCACCACCGCGTCGGGATCGATCCCCAGCCATGGCGACCACTTGGTCCAAGTGCCAAGATCGGCGACACCGTCGTAGACCGTTTCGGGCGGCACTGCGATTTCAATGGACCGCGACACTTCAAAAGCAGGCATCAGCGAAACTCACTTTAAGCAGAGAGGAAACCGAACACAGCAGGCAGACATGCAGGTGGCCCAAGTCTAACACGATTGAAAATGCGAATCCGCCGGCGGTGCAGCCGTCCCGTGCAAATAACGGGCTGCAACCCAAACGCCCTGCAATCAAACCGATCGCATACGTTTGTTTAGTCCGCCGTTTAATGCAGGCGTGGACAATTCGCCGGGAACACCGCAATTTGCCGGGACTCGCAATCTCGCCATCTCTGCCACGCGATCCCCATGTGGCGGTCATCAAGCCACTAAGCCGATTCTAGGCGGAACAGTCAATCCGAGCATGAAAAGGGTGCATTCCCGGTATCCCCCCGCTTGAATACCGCTATTTTAGAAGGGTCCGAAAGAACACTCCGACGCTCGTCAAACGGCTTCGAAAGCCCCCTGAGTTTTGCCCTCTAATTGAATGAGAGTTCACGCGATGACAGTCAAGCCCCCCACGCCGACCGGAACTGCACCCCAAGCCATGTCGCAAAAACAAACCACCGCCCCAAGTCAAACGACTCCCGTTGTGCAACAAGCCTCGGCACCTCAAGCGACTCCCGCCAAACCCACCGCTCCGCTGACTCAACCGCTATCGACAGAACCCGTAACCCGCGTCTCGCAATCGCCCGAGCGATATCACTGGCTTGGTGCTCATCTAGAAACCCGCGACAACGTCGAAGGCGCGCGCTTTGCCGTGTGGGCCCCGAACGCGACCGAGGTCAGCGTGTTGACCGATGGCAATGGCTGGCAACATGGCGCCGATTGGCTGACCGGCAGCGACTCAGGTGTATGGACCGGCTTTGTCCCGGGGGTCACCCATGGCACATCGTACAAATATGGCATCCGCACCAAACATGGCGAAGTCCTCCACAAGGCGGACCCATTTGCGTTTTACGCCGAGCATCCTCCGGCGACCGCTTCGATCGTGTACGACATCGATCAATACAAATGGGCGGATGAGGCGTGGATGGAAAAACGCAGCAAGAGCGAGTGGCTTCGCGAACCGATGTCGATCTACGAAGTTCACCTGCCGTCATGGAAACGACCTTGGGACGGACGTCCCTACCATACTTATCGTGAGTTGGCAGAGATGTTGGTCGAGCATGTCAAATCGCTTGGCTTCACGCACATTGAATTGATGCCAATCACCGAGTTTCCCTACGACGGATCGTGGGGCTACCAAGTCACGAGTTACTTTGCGCCGACGAGTCGCTTTGGTGAACCCGATGACTTCCGCTATTTCGTCGACTATTGTCACCAAAACGGCATCGGCGTGATCATCGATTGGGTGCCTGCCCACTTCCCTTATGACGCGCACGGTTTGGCTCGTTTTGATGGCACAGGGTTGTATGAACATGACGATCCCAAGCAAGGTTTCCATCCCGATTGGAAGACCCACATCTTCAATTACGGTCGCCACGAAGTCCGCGACTTCCTGCACGCCAGCGCTCGATTTTGGCTGAAGGAGTATCACATCGATGGGTTGCGAGTCGACGCGGTCGCATCGATGTTGTATTTGGACTATTCACGAAACGATGGCGAGTGGGTGCCGAACTGTTTCGGTGGCAACGAAAACTTTGAAGCCATCAATTTCATGAAAGAGATGAACACGCATCTGCATGCCGACTTTCCAGGCGCGATCACGTTTGCCGAGGAATCGACATCGTTTGGCGGCGTTTCTCGTCCTGTTTATACGGGCGGTCTTGGCTTTGGAATCAAATGGGACATGGGATGGATGCACGACACGCTGGAGTACATGAAACGCGACCCCATCCATCGCAAGTACCATCAAAATGAATTGACCTTCCGTTCGGTTTACGCTTACAGCGAAAACTTTGTGCTGCCACTTTCGCATGACGAAGTGGTTCACGGCAAAGGATCGTTGATGTCGCGAATGCCCGGCGACGATTGGCAAAAATTTGCCAATATGCGATTGCTGTTCGGGTACCAGTACGCGGTACCGGGCAAGAAGTTGATGTTCATGGGTTGCGAGTTCGGCCAGTGGTCCGAGTGGAAATATGAAGAGCAACTCGATTGGGCGTTACAAGAACACCGACTGCACGGCGGTTTGCAGCGATTCGTGGGCGATTTGAACCGCTTGCACAAAGATTACCCCGCGCTACATGAACTCGACTGCGACCCCGCCGGGTTCTCGTGGATCGCGGCCGATGACGCTGCAAAAAGCATCTACACGTTCTGCCGTACATCAAGTGACGGGCAACAAGTCGTGGTGGTGGTCAACTTCACCCCGTCAACGCACGCGGATTACCGTGTCGGAGTCCCCGAAAAAGGGGCGTATGTCGAGATTTTGAACAGCGATGCGGAAGTCTATGGAGGCAGTAATTTCGGGAATTTGGGGGCCAAGGAAACAATTGACCAAGAAAGTCACGGTCGCCCGTACAGTCTCGAGCTGAACATTCCTCCGCTAGCGATTATGATGTTAACGCTCGACAAACCTACCTAACCCGCTTCGTTGGGTTAGCCCCTCCCCTACCCCAACCTGCTGCTAGGCGTTTTATGAGACTTTGCTGCATCGCTGCGTCCCTGAGTTTGCTCGTTTGTGTTTCGGCCGTGATGGCGGCACCGCCATCGTTTGATGATCCCAATCCTCAGCACTACAAATTCTCGACGCGAGCGAGCGAGATTGATTCGCGAGTGAAGGCTCATCCGGAAATCAACTTTCTGATTGAAACCGACAAAGGCAAACCTGCCGATACTCAACACGCTTCGGTGGACACACGCGTCGCCCCTCGGGGCGAGTTGGTGATTTGGTTGATGGGGCACAACAGCGGGCTTTTCGATCGGCTGAACAGCTACGGACTGCACGCGATGCAAGTCCATTATGCGAACAAATGGTTTGGCATTTGTTGCCAAGAAAAACCGGTCAGCGAACATTGCCGCGGCAATATTCGATTGGAAGCTGCGACCGGCGAAGACTTTAGTGACGAGGTCGATATCCCTAAACCCGATGGGATGATGCAGCGTGCCACCCAATATGTGAAATGGCTGGCTAAAAAACATCCGCAAGGCAAGTGGGAACAATTCCTTAGCGAAGACGGTAAGGATTTGCGTTGGGACAAGGTGATCATTTCGGGATCATCCCACGGTTCCACCACCGCCGCCCGCTTTGCCAAGCATGTCAAAGTGGCTCGCGTCGTGGCGCTGTGCGGTCCACGCGACCAATATCAATCGTGGCAAGCGTTACCCTCGGCCACGCCCGAGAATCGTTACTTTGGTTTCTCGCATGTGCTCGATGGCGGCTGGACCGCCGACCACTATTGTCGCAGCTGGGAGTTGATCGGGATGCACAAGTTTGGCCCGATCGTGAACGTCGACAAAGTGAAATCCCCTTATCAAAACACGCGTCGGCTGATCACCGACTTTGATGTCAAAGGAGATGCCAACGCGGCTCACAGCAGCGTTCAGCCTGGCGGCCGGGCTTATAAAGACAAAGCAACCGGCAAATTCATGCACGAAGATGTTTGGCGTTACCTGTACACGCATCCGGTGGATGTCGTGGGCGAAGCCACTGCGATGGACAGCAGCTGCAATAAAGAGCAACAGCAGTAGTCCGAGTTAGCGACTACAGCAGCAGGATGTCGAACATCAGCGACACGGTCACTGCGTCGTCGGTTCCGAGCGTTGCCGCCGAGCCGACGTTGTGCTGGATCGTGGGCATGTCGGCAAAGTAGGTCACACCAATGGTCATCCCGACGTCATAGCCGCAGAATTGATCGCGGGTCGTAAACTCGGTCTCGATCGTGTACGTCGTCTTGCTGAGCTCTTCACTGTAGCTGGCGGGGACCGCCGACGGCGTGGCCCAATAGCTGGCGTCCATGTCGTAGATACCAACGTTCAGCTTCAAATTACTCGCCCGTCCCAACAGATAGCCATCCCAACCGGTGACCACTTTACCGCCTTGGAAATCGGTGTCGAGCTCTTCTTTGAACAAACGCAGCGAACCATCATCGAGCTCAAAGTCTTGGTCAAACGCCATCAAGCTATACGCCACTCCGGCCGACAGCCCGCCAAAGCGAGTTTTCCAGGTATCGCGAATGACCAAGTCACCCCCGTAATGTTGAACATCACTATCGAAGCGTGGCGAGGCGCCCGATCGCAAGATGTTGGATCCATCCATCGGGTTGGGAAAGTTGATATCGCCATTGTTTCCGTCGCTCGATGATCCGGCGAACGCATAGAAAATGTTGCCTTCGAAACTCGTGCGTGTCCCCAGTGCCCGGCGAACCGCGTCGAGTCGAACGATACCACCGAACTGATCCTGATCGTCAAAAAATGCGGATCCACCGCTGCTGTTGGTTCCCATTTGATACTCGGGAAGCGATGCGATCCAAGACCCTTTGCTCAGAGTCAAATCAAACGGAGAATTGCTGATCGTGCTCTGGCCGTATGACTGACTTGCGGTACAGACGGCCAAGCCCAACAGGAGGTAGGAAAAAAGAATTCGCATCGTTTGGTAAACCTGCCTATTTATTCTCAACAATCAAAACGGTAACGGCGACCCGGCCTTTATTTGCTATCGAACTTTGCTGAAACGGGATGCAGTTTCTTCACATCAGAACGTCCCGACATTACGATGTCCGAAACGGATGATGTGTTTTGTGTTGACCCTAAGTAATGGGGGTATCGATCCGGTTATCACGATTGCCGATTCTTTAACGATTGCGACCGACCTTGCGGCCACTGGTGAAGCGGCAGCCGATAGCAATCCGCGGCAAAATCGCGTTTACCGGATCAAATCGACCACACACGCAGCTCACGCCCCTTTTGCAGGCTGTCCCCCTTTTCACCCTCGTTTTTTGCCCCTCGCTCGTTTCCCTTATTACCTTTGAATCCAGGCGATCCGTGACATCGACATCTGCAGCCCAAGAGCATGAGCGGCCACGGTTCACGTTTGGTGAAAATTGGCGATCGTTTTTAGAGCGACTCGATGACAAGCGGGTTACCGAAGCCGAGCAATCGCTTCAGCAGATGCTGGGCAATTCATCGCTTGCTGGCAAACGATTTTTGGATATCGGCAGTGGCAGCGGCCTATTCTCGCTGGCGGCCCACAACCTAGGCGCCGACGTGGTCTCGATCGACTATGACCACGACAGCGTCGGATGCACGCAAGAATTGAAGCGGCGATTCGCCCCGCACGCATCCAATTGGCAGATCGATCAAGGCTCGGTGCTCGACCAAGCTCGGATCGAGTCGCTTGGTACGTTCGACATCGTCTACTCGTGGGGCGTGCTGCATCACACCGGCGAGATGGATCGAGCGATTGAAATTGCCGCCAATGCGACCCAACCCGGTGGTCAACTTTTTTTGGCGATCTACAACGACCAAGGCGGCGCGAGTCGACGCTGGCTAAAGATCAAACAGACCTACAACCGCTTGCCAAAACCACTGCGTCCTCTGTGGGTTCTTGCCATCGCGTCGTGGTATGAGTGCAAGTTTGCTCTCGCCCGGCTTGCTCGTTTGCAGAACCCCTCGCCGCTGAAAGATTGGAGGGCGAAACGCGAGGACCGCGGCATGTCGGCTTGGCACGACTGGGTCGATTGGGTCGGAGGGCTGCCGTTCGAAGTCGCCAAACCCGAGCGGATCATCATGCCGCTGCGGCAACACGGTTTTGTGCTCAATCAACTCAAGACCGTCGGCAACGGCTGGGGATGCAACGAATACGTGTTCGAGCGACTGGAGACGAACAAATGAAGTCACCCGTAGTCTGTAGTGGATCTTGCTAAAGATCCCTCGCGTAGCCGACTCATTGGCTGAAGGATCTTTAGCAAGATCCACTACCGAAGCGGGCTAGTTCCCCGTCTGCATCATCTGTTTGACAAACGGAATCACTTGCTTGTTGTACGTGAAGCCTGCGGTATCGCCCGCATCGACAAACTTTTTGACCAATTTTCCATCCGCGTCGTAAATCAAAACTGCGGGAATTGAATCGAGATCCAATTCGGAATAGATCTCATCGCTCTCGGTCGTGCTGATGTAGTTAGGAAAGGTTGCCCCGACACTGGTGACAAACGCAACGACTCGTTCCTCGTAGTGTTTCGGTGGCCGCGATTTTCGTCCATCGAAATCGACATCGACCGAGATGCACTGGACTTTGTCGGCGAACTGTTTATCCAATCGCACCAAGCCAGGAAACTCTTCTAAACAAGGGCGACAGGAGAGCGACCAAAAGTCGACCACGGTGATCTTGTTGGTTTTGGCGATGCGGTCTTGAATTTCGTCCAAAGATCCGTACAGAATTTCGGGCGACGCTGTTTCGGACGCCTCTGCGACAGGCGGCTTGTTGCTGATCTGCACGTCGGGCATCTCCAAACCGCCGTCACCTCCGGTCTTCGGCAAATTCGTGCTCGCTGGTGGGATGTCCCCGGGTGGCAATTCGAGCTGCCCCGGTGGCTCCGATGGCGCCGGTTCATTTGGCGTCGCCACTTGTTCTGTGGGCGTCAGCGTTTCAGGCGGAGAAACCGTGGGCGATTCCTCCGCGGCTTTCCCACATCCCAGACAGGAAAAAAGGGTGATCAACGCAAGCAAATTCAGACTGTTTCGCCCAGATTGCGAAAAGCGAACGATTAAGTGATTCTTTGGCATCCGAAGTTCTTTCATTCTTCTATAATCAGGTTCCGTGTCCCCCCACGCCCGCGTGTGCGAACGCCCAAAGTCAATGCAATGAATACCGAAGCAATGGACATCGAAGCACAGTGCGACTGCGATGGAAATAGGGTGCTGTGGGGTTAACACGATGATTGTACCGGTGTGACCGTGTTGCGGGTACGTCATTCTGACAAAGGTTTTCCAGGAAAGAACAATAGGCGATCTCAGCGTGGAGCGTACCGAATCAACCACCCATTTGGTCATTGCCTCGAAAGAGGGCAACAATGATGCGCTCGGCCAGCTGCTCGAGCGTTATCGGGGGTACCTTTTGATGTTGGCGCATCGCTTTCTTTCGGAGCGATTGCGACGCCGGATCGATCCCGCCGATATTGTCCAGTTGACGTTTCTGGAGGCCAAACGTGACTTGGCCTCCTTTCGCGGCTCGAGCCCAGCGGAATTTGCAGCCTGGCTACGGGGGGTGCTGAAAAACAACGTCGCTTCGGCGGTGACCCGCCATGTGACGACGCAAAAAAGGTCACTCAAACGCGAAGTCGATGGAAACAAACCGTCACCGAACGATTCCGGCGGCGGTGCGTGGATCCAACAATTACCAGGCAGCACAACCAGTCCGAGCGGGGTCGCGATCCGCACCGAGGCCACGATGGCACTGCTGGAAGCGCTGCATCAATTGCCCGAAACTCAGGCCGAGGCGATCCGGCTCCGCTACATGGAAGGGCTGCCGTTGGCGGAAATAGTCGAGCGGATGGGCAAAAGTGACACTGCGGTGGCGGGTTTACTGAAACGTGGACTGCAAAAACTAAGAACGATCTTGGACCACGACATGAGCCCATGGCTGTAAAAAACACAACAAATGACGGCATCGGCACCGTTTTCGACGCGGTCGGCAGCGGCACCCTGAATCAATCCTCGCCAAACTTTACCGCGCCCTACTGGGGCATCCCTTTGAGCCTGAGTTAGAATCGACACCGTCTTTGCCCTCCTTTTCCATCTTGTGTCACGATCTGTTATGGCTGACAACGAACCTACCGCAGACCCCGTGGACGAAGCCTTTGCGGCTTACCTGCGTTCGTGTGATGCCGGTGAGTTAACCAGCCGAGAGGACTTTTTGAAGCAGTTTCCTGACGTTGCCGGACAATTAAAGCAATTGATGGAAGCGGCCGACCTGCTCGGCCAAGTGACGATGGCATCGGGATTGTCATCGCATCGAGCGAGGGTCCAAAACGGCGCCGACACGGTCGCCATCACCTCGGCGGTCGGCGAGCAATCGGATGTCGATCCAGCGATCACGCTGCCGATGGCGAACCGATCCAAGAACGACCCAGGCCCGACTCTGCCGTTTGATTTGGGCGATTACGAACTGCAAGAAGTGCTTGGCAAAGGCGGTATGGGGATCGTCTATCTGGCGAACCAAAAACAACTCAACCGCATGGTCGCGGTCAAGATGATTCGCGGTGGCATGTTGGCGGATGAATCGGATGTGCGGCGGTTTTATACCGAAGCCCAAGCCGCGGCCCGCCTGAGCCACCCCGGGATCGTTCCGGTGTATCAGTTTGGTCAACGAGCCGGCCACCATTTTTTTTCGATGGCATACATTCGTGGCAGCGACTTGCAGCGGAAAATTTACGCCGAAACACTCCACCCCAAACAAGCCGCTCGCTATGTTCGCGATGTGGCACGCGCGATCGACCACGCGCATCACAAAGGGGTGCTGCATCGCGACCTAAAACCCGCCAACGTGCTGATCGACGAATATGACGAAGTCCATGTGACCGATTTTGGGCTCGCCAAACACATGGATGCTGACAGCAGCGTGACCGGTACCGGCGCCGCACTGGGGACGCCTCACTACATGGCTCCGGAACAAGCCGGGGGACTGAGCGATCGAGCCAATCGGCAAAGCGACGTCTACGCGATGGGCGCGATTTTGTTTGCGTGCTTGACCGGGCGTCCGCCGATCGTGGGCGACACCGTGATGCAAACGTTGTTGGATGTCGTTCACAATCCTGCCCCCCCCGTACGCTACTTTCGCTCGGATGCCCCGGTCGACATCGAAACGATCGTGGCGAAATGTTTGGAAAAGAGTCCACAGAAACGCTACGAGTCGGCTGGAAAACTTGCCGATGACCTTGATGCCTTTCTCGAAGACCGTCCGATCAAGGCGCGGCCTCGCTCGCTGCCCGTCAAGGTTTGGCATTGGCTCGAAGGGGTCCCCTTGGTCGCTGCCGTCTCGGGACGCCGGATGGTCAGTGCATCGACGTCGCATCGCCGCTTTCAAGCAGTCATGTTGCTGCTGTTGTTGCTGACTCCCTTCGTGGCGGTCGGATTGTCGGTGCTGTGGCACAAGCACAAAGAATCGATGCCGAGTTTTGTTCGCATCGGCGGTGGACTGGACGATGGCGTCTACAACACGGTGTCGACGACGATCGCAGAACGGTTGGCCGAGCGATACCAAGTCACCAGCTCGGTCGCCACCAGCAATGGGTCGCTGGAGAACCGATCACGGCTGCTAAGCGGCGAAGTCCATCTCGCGCCGATGCAGGCGTCGGCGATTAGCGGAAGCGACCTGTGTGTCGTCGCCCCGTTGTTCTTTGAAGTCGTTCATCTGTTGGTGCGTGAGGACGCGAACATCCAAGAGCTCAGCGATCTGAAAGGCCACCGCATCGCCGTGGGCCCGATCGGCAGTGGATCACGCGAGGCGACCGAGATGGTGTTTGAATCGCTTGCGATCACGCCCGACATCGCGCCCCGCGAGGTGATGGCGTGGAAAGAATTGGAATCGGATTCGGCCCCCGATGTCGCGGTGATCTGCGTCGGTTTGGGCAGTCCGCTGATTGCCAATCTGATCCGTAGCCATCGCTGGGAACTGATGCCGATTCCCAATCCAATCAAAATTGCGTTGCAACACCCCACACTGCGTCCGATGACGATCGATGCAGGCGATTATCCGGAGGTCGAACTTCCCGACGAAGGCGTGGCCACCGTCGGAACCACGGCGTTTTTAGCGGCCCGCACCGACACCCCCTCGGAATTGGTAACCGCGACGCTCCGCACGCTGTACGAGCCTCCGCTGTTGTGTGCCGGATTGATCCCGCGAAAACATGCGGCCGAATGGCAAGGCTTAGCACTGCACAGTGCCGCACGCCGATTTTTCGAAGTCAATGAAACGACGCCTTAGGATCGAGCGAGAATCAACCGCAGCGTGTGTGCCTTGATGATTCGCATCGTCCTTAATGATTCGCATCGGCCGAGGCGACATCTGCGGCTTGGACATGTCCCCAGCGATCGCCACACATTCTGCGTTGCCCCCCGCTCTTCTGCGACGGAGGCACACGAGAGGCCAATGCTTCCATGTAGTCCAATCGCTCTTCTTCGCTACTGAATTCCAGCGGCCGGATGCTTTGCAATTCGGGCACCGAACGGATGCCATGACGCTCCATAAACACGACAAGGCCATCGATCATCGAACGCACAATATCGGGTCCTTCGCGATAGACCGCCGACGAGACCATGGCAACATCGGCGCCGGCCAACAGAACCTTGATCACGTCGGTCGCATTGCTCACGCCGCCACACGCCGCGATCGGCATCGCCGGACAAAAAGCATGGACTCGCATCACCGATTCAAGCAGATGCGATATTTTCCCGCTGGGGGTCAGGCACCAATCGGTGCTCATTTGCAACGTATCAAGCGAGATATCCACTTCGGGTGAACGGCCAAACAAAACCAAGCCCTGGATTCCCGACAGCAAGCGAACGGCCAAATGGCTGAGGCTGGTGTATTCGCGACTTAGTTTTAGGAACAACGGAATCGAGATCGATTGTTGAATAATTTGAACCGCCTGGACGAGCGAATCCTCGATCTCGCGTGCATCCGAAAATTCAGCCGGAGGTGGATGACGCAAATTCAATTCGATCGCACTCGCCCCAGCCTCTTGTAACGCCCCGGCGTAATCGAGCCAATGACTGGCGTTGTCACCATTCAAGCTGGCAATCACCGGCAGCGCCGTCTGGCGACGAGCACGCCGAACGATCGACAAGTAAGTCTCGGCATCATTGCAGAACGAATCTACCTTGAATCGCTGGGCCCGCGCGAGCACTTGGGTATCACGCGCCGTCAATCTCTGGCCATTTTTTTGGTTCCAAAGCAATACTTGCTCTGCGAACAACGATGGCAACACTACCGCTCCGGCCCCCGAAGCATCGATGGCAACACGCATCTGTTCTTGCGCCGTCAACGGACAAGCCCCGATGACCACCGGCGAACGCAAACTCAATCCACCATAATGCGTTGTTAAATCGATACTCATTTAGGTTGCCCCCATTTTTGAATGGCTTTCATGTTCACATGTGAAGACCCACAAACCGCAAGGCGACATCCAATGCACACTAACGCGAACGGCAGATCGGGTCTATTGTATCTCGTCGCAACACTCACCGCCAACATTGTCCGCTCAGCGAACTAATCTATGGACGATATTTCCGGAATCACAACCGACCTGCTGCTCGTGCTGACCGCTGGCTTGATCGCAGGCGCCGTGTGCAAACGTATCGGTGTTTCGATGCTGGTCGGCTACTTGGTGGTCGGCGGGGTGATCGGCCAAGGCGCACTGGGGTTCGTGAAACAGCAAAACCACGAGCTCGAAGCGTTGGCGGAACTCGGAGCATTGCTGTTATTGTTCGCCGTCGGAATCGAATTTTCGCTCGAAGAACTGATGCGGTTAAGCCGCTACTTTTTGCTCGGTGGTGTCGTCCAAATGACACTCGTCGCCATCCCGCTAGCGTTGATCTGCATGGCGATGGGAATGAGCGTAAACGGGGCCGTGCTGGCCGCGTCCGCGGTCGCACTGAGCTCGACGGTGTTGGTATTCAAGGCGTTAGCCGAATGGGGCCAAGCGGCATCGGCCTCGGGCCGCCGCGCCATTGGAATTCTACTTTTCCAAGACGTTGCATTAGTGCCGCTAATGCTGCTGATCCCGCTGCTGACTCACCATGGCGAGCCGCCTTCGCTGAATGCGTATGCGCTGCTCGGCGGCAAATCGCTGGTTTTTGTGATTAGTGTCGGCATGGTCTATCACTTCGTTCGCCGTTGGCTTGTGCCGGAACTGGCCCAACTCCGCAGCGTTGAACTCGTCGTCCTGTTTGCCGTTTGTCTGTTAGGTGGTGTTTGCTGGATCGCCCACCACTTGGGCTTGCCTTCCGCCGTGGGCGCGTTGGCCGCTGGGATTGTGCTAAGCGGAAATCGGCTTAGCAAGCAAATTGACACGATCGTATTACCGTTTCGCGAGACGTTCGCCGCAATCTTTTTCGTCACGCTCGGCACCCTTTTGAATCCGCGTCAATTTTTTGATGAACCGCTGCTGATCTCATCCGGAGTGCTGTTAATTCTGCTGATCAAAGGGGCGGCTGCGGCGATTGCATTGAGATTGGTAGGGTTACGCACCAAAGCCGCAATCGGCATGGGATTGGGGCTGGCTCAAATGGGCGAGTTCTCGTTCCTACTGCTTTCCGAAGGAGTGAAACAGGAGCTACTCAGCCCGATCGCCTACAACCGCTTGCTGCTCATCGCGTTGGGAACGCTAATCTTGACGCCTCAATTGATCCAATTTGGACTCCGCTGGTCGGGCGAGGAGCAATACGAGCACGATGAACACGACCACCACGGGTTGATCAACGACACCAGTCGGCATGCGATCGTAATTGGCATTGGGCTGATTGGACGCCAGATCAGTTCGCAGCTTGAGATGAAGGGGATTGATGTTCGGCTTGTCGATTTTAGCCCAATCAACCTGCACCTCTTCGCCCAACAAGGATTCCATACGGTCACCGGCGACGCTCGCGATCCACAAGTCCTGAGGCGAGCGGACGCTGCGAACTGCAACCTTTCGGTCGTCAGCGTTCCCGATGACGCGGCCGCCAAAGAGATCGTCGCGGCGCTGCGGTCGCTGAACGCCGACTCTACCATCCTGGTTCGCTGTCGTTACCAGGGGAACGTCACAGCCATGCGGCGAGCCGGGGCCAACGGGATCGTCAGCGAAGAGGGCGAGGCGTCCGCGGCGCTGCTGCGGTGGTGCGAACGTTTTGTGCAACCCAAAGCATGACCATTCGTAGCCGGTAGCGACCGTTTTGCGTAGCAAAACTCGCGCGAGACGCGAAGCCAATAACTGGCGTCGCGGCTCTTGTAATCAACGAAGCCGATCGTCAATCAAGGCTTTTGACGACGACGTAGTAAGCGCCGAGCTCGCCTTCGCTGATCTCGAAGACTGGAGCCAAGCGATACGATCCCTTTTTCAGTTCGGTGACGAAGCTGACTTCCTTGGCACCGGCGGCCACCGGTTTGCGATCGAGATCCTTGTCGTCGATTCGCAGGACCGCATGGGTAGCATCGATGGCGCTACCCGGCGTGGTACGAAACGCCTGTGTGGCGCCGGGAACATTTTCGCCGGCGGGAAGCGAAGCGTTGATGGATGCGCCCGACTCGGCGGGCCAACGCCGCAGCGAGACCTGGTATTTTCCATCACGAACCACCTTCACCGCCCAGTGTCCCTCGTGCGTCAGCTTCTCGGATTTCGGGTGTTTCCGGTCAGCCGCGCGGATCGAACCTTGATGCCACGGTGGATAGATCTCTTGAATCCAATCGTGAGCGGTCATGCTGACCACGGGGTGATCGGGGTGGCCGAGGTAGATCTCGGTGGTCTGAGAAAACGTAGGCTTCAATTCATCCCACCACTTATCGTAGAACTCTCGCATCGTCGCGACGACTTCGGGATGCTCTTTGGCGATGTTTTTCTTCTGGCCCGGATCGACGGTGATGTCGTAAAGTTCCTTGCCATTGATCAGTCGATACTTCTGCGACATCACTGACGAACCACGCCATTTGATCGGATCGCGGACACGCTGAGAATCACTGATCACAAAACGCTCGGGCCAATCGACGTCTTTGGCCGGATCCAGAAGTGCGGCGATCGAGACCCCATCGAACTTCACGCTCTCCGGCTTTTTCAGCCCCGTCATTTCGAGCAGCGTCGGGACGATGTCCACGGCATGCGTTAATTCATCAACGTCATGTTGTTTGTCGATGCCGCCGGCTGGCCAATGCAGGAAAAACGGCACGCGGTGACCGCCTTCGTAGGGACTGCCCTTTCCGGCCTTCATTCCTGCGTTATAAATTTTCGCCCCGCTGGCCGTTCCGTTGTCGGTGGTAAAGACAAAGATCGTGTCGTCAGCGATCCCAAGCTCTTCGATCAACTTGCGGGTCTTGCCAACATTGTCATCGATATTGGTGATCATGCCATAGAACGCGGCAATGTTGTCGGCCTGGTCTTGATACATGTCCAAGTATTTTTGTGGACAATGCAGCGGACCGTGAGGCGCGTTCGTAGCGATGTAGGCAAAGAATGGCTTCTTCTCTTTTGCACACTTGCTGATGAACGCATTCGCCTGATCAAAGAAGACGTCGGTGCAAAAGCCTTCGGCCGGAACGATCTTGCCGTTGTGAAAATAGGCACCATCAAAGTAGGCATTGTCCCACACGTCCGGCGTCTGCCCGATGCCGCCGCCGCCATGCCGATAGACTTCGGTGAATCCGCGATCTTCGGGACGATAAGGATAGTTGTCGCCGAGGTGCCACTTTCCGAACATGCCGGTTTGATAGCCAGCGTCGCTGAACATTTGCCCGACCGTGACTTCGTTTTCTCGCAGCATCGATCGTCCCATGATCGTGTGCCAAACCCCAGTGCGGTTGGTCCAGTGCCCTGTCAACAGCGCCGAACGCGTCGGGGAACAGGTCGGAGCGACGTGGTAATCGCTCAGCCCCGAACTTTCCGACGCAAGCTGATCGATGTTCGGCGTCTTGATGATCGGGTTGCCGGTGCACGCCAGATCGCCATAGCCTTGGTCGTCGGACATAACGAACACGACGTTGGTAGCCGACGCGGCAAGCGTCCCCGAGAAAAAGAGCCCAAAGCTGAGCACGGCAATTCGAAGTTTGAAAGTCATGAGTGGTGGCGACTACGAATAGGAGTTTGAAGACAAGAGAGGCGTTGTCAGGTTGACGTGGATTGTACCGTCAAAACCCAACCGCCGCTTTATAGAACCGCAATCGACGAAGTTAGTCGATCGCGATTTCCAAGGCAAGTTTTTTCGGAACTCAGCCCCAGTTCACCTGTTTTTTGCGATGGGGGTGACCCGAATTTCATCGCCGACCATTTTTTGCAGTGCCTCGGCGACTCGCACGGCGATCGCCCTGCTGCCCGCCGGGTTACTATGAATCCCGTCATCACTCAACTGAGACTCGGGCATCCACATCCCCGGCGGTGCCACGGGACTCATCACCACAATCTGCCGTAGCCAGGTATCCGCCACGAGCTGGACATCCTGTTCATAGGCGATCTCACGCTCGAGACTTGCAAACGGATCGAAGATAAATCCTCGCGGGATTTCCATCAAAATCACTTCCGCATCGTGATCGCGACAGGTTTGGATCATTTTCAGTAGATTCGCCATTGTTGCCGCTCGGGAGTGTCCCTTTAGAAAATCGTGGCCACCGAGTTCAATCACGACCACCTGAGGATCATCGGCAAGCACGCGGTCCAATTGCCCGAGTCCTTGTGACGTCGCGATCCCCGAAAAGCCTCGATTCACAACCGGCACGCGAATCATCGCTTCCAATGCACCTGGGTACCCTCGATCGGGGATCATCCCTTGAGTCAAACTGTCGCCCAGACAGACCACGGGCCGAGAAGGGTCCAGTACCAGTGTGCGACTGGAATTGGCGATCGCGTGGAACTCATAAAACATCCATCCCCAGCACATCCACAATACCGTGACGCAAAGCCCTGCGAACCGTCTGTCGTGCAGGCGATGATGTCGATAGCGAATCCGGATGGCAACTACAAGCAGCATCACGCACCCGAGCACGATCATCGCAGGCGTACGTGGCACCAGTTTGACCGCTAGAATGACGACGCAAGTCAACAGCGGAAGCCAACCTGGCCGATCTCCAAAGAGCAAAACGGAAGCCCAAACCAACCAGAAAGCCACCATCCAAGGCAACACACTAGGGAAACTCAACAGCGAGACCACCACCACGATGGCGATCACCAGCGTCTTGAAAACACCTAAGAGCGAGGTCTTTGGTTTGCAGGGAGAGGGCTGTTCCGACGGGTCATCGGATTCAACAGGCTGGTTCATGGATTTGCAATCACTGGCGATGGCAAATTACAATTCGACCATCATAGCCCACCCTCGCCGATCACGGTCGATTTTCGGACTCACCTGCTGGCTGGCAGTGATGGTACAATCAATTCACTTGAATTACACCGACGTCTTGTCAAACCGTTTTGTCAACCAAGGTTCCTGAGCGTAGGGCCGGTTCCCACCGGCCTTCCTTGCAAACTGGATATCTAATTTTCGCTCATTCCCAACAGTGTGCCACTGCACTGGACATCCAAGATCTGTTCGGCTGAGCAGCACGCAAGGAGTCATCGGGCTGAACAGCCAGTGTCAGCAGATAAGAAAAAAAGGAGCAACCGCTTGGACTTCGTGCACCGACGATTACGCCGGAGTCGTTACAGACATTAGCCGGCGGTCGAGCGAAGCGAACACCGCCGGAAACCGATGCAAACGCGAACACCATCCCCAAAAGGTGGTCGTAGATCCGTCATCATGGATGCTATGACAGGATGGAAGCCTATCCCACATCCTTGATTTCAAATTCGAGTGTTCGTCGCTGTTCGGCTAACTCCAAGACAGCACACTAGAGAAACTCAACAGCGAGGCCACTAGCAAGATGACTATGGCAAGTTGTAATTCGACCATCATAGCCGAACCTAACCAATCACAGTCGATTTTCGGACTCAACTACTGGCTGACTGTGATGGTACAGTCACTGTCCCAAACGACATGACGTGATCGATCAGTCGTTTCTCAGTGGATCCCTAAACTCTTGATCCGTGACGCGAGCGTCGTGGGCTTCATCCCAAGCCGCTCGGCGGCTCCACCGACTCCTGAGACTTTTCCGTTAGATTGCGTTAGCGCGAGGCGAATATTGGCGGCTTCCCACTGACGAAGTTCTGCGGCCGTCATGACACGCTCATCGTCAAGTGACGCAACGATTCCCGGTTGCGCGGTGGTTGATTTGCGGTTCACCGCTTGCACCGGATCGAGCTGGAATCGCAATCGTCCAGCCTGGGATGTGATCATGGCTCGCTCGAGAACATGCTGGAATTCACGAATATTGCCAGGCCAATCATAACGTTGCAGATCATGGACATTCGCCTTGGTCAAGCGAGGAACGGGGCGGCCGAGCTTTCGTGCAAGCTGTGCGAGCAGATGCCCAGCTAATAAGGGAATGTCCTCTTTACGTTGACTCAGCGGCGGCAACTCGATCGGAAACACACTCAGTCGATAGTACAGATCACTGCGGAACCGGCCCCCATCGCTTTCGTTTTTCAAATCTCGGTTCGTCGCGGCGATGATGCGAACATTCACGCGGCGTGTTTGCTCTTCACCAATTCGCTCTAGCTCACCTTCCTGTAACACTCGCAACAACTTGCTTTGCAGATCAAGCGGTATCTCACCGATCTCATCGAGGAACAACGTACCCGCATCGGCCAATTCGAAACGGCCGACTCGATCACGCACGGCGCCGGTAAAGCTGCCTTTGGTGTGACCAAAGAACTCGCTGTCGTACAACTCGCGAGGGATCGCGGCGCAGTTGACCTTGATAAGCGGTCGATCGCTGCGTGATGAACGCCGATGAATCTCGCGGGCAACCAGTTCTTTGCCGGTCCCACTTTCACCGGTGATCAGAACGGTTGAATCGGTCGGAGCAACCAACTCGATTTGCTCGGCGACCTTTTGCAGCGCCGCACTTTTGCCCACCATGTCTCCGAACGCGTTTCTCGTCCGCACCTCCTCTTGCAAATAGTCGTTCTCCATTTCCAATCGGCGACGAAGCGACTCGATCTCCTCCCATGCCGACGCATTGGCAATCGAAGCGGCCGCGTGATTGGCGATCGTACGCAGCCAATCCAGGTCTTCGTCATTGATGGTGGTTCGGCTGAATACCCCCAGCACGCCGAGGACTTCGCCACGGTACACCAGCGGTTGGCCGCCGAAACCTCGAATCCCTTCTGCCCTAGCCCATTCCGGGTGAACCAGCCAATCGGGTTGGCCTAAAAGATTGCCGACCTCTAGTGGTTCGCCGGTCGCTGCGATCCGGCCTACCTTGCGAACGCCGATCGGAAAACGCCGAAACGCACCGTCGGTTCGCGAGAACTTTCGCTGCGGATCCACTACCGAGGCACCGGCGCTGGCTACCAAATGCAGACATCGGGTTTGATCGGGACACTCCTGACGCAACGGACAGGTCTCACAACCGGCGCCGGGTCGAATCAGCCAAATCCTCGCCAATGCCACCGCTGGCGACGCGGCAATGCGATCAACAATCAAGTTTAGCGCATCGTCCACCTGCAGCCGCTGAGCCAACTCTAACAGCAGCGTTTTGGGCTGATCGATCAAAGACGTCTTTTCTTCGAGCATTCGCAAACAATACACGACATTTCGTGAATCGCAAGCGATCTTTCGTGAATCGACGATATCTCGTTGCGTTCGCCAGCCGCGCATAATTAACGCAAACAGTTTACGGAAAACGACTTACGGATTTCCACACGATTTGGTCCGAGACGTGCCTAAGGAAACGGTGACAAGCAGTGGCTTTCACTGTTTGCAGTTTAAACCCCCTTTCTATAAGGAAAGAAGCAATGACCCGAATCAGCCCCATCGACCCTGCAAAGGCAACCGGCCCCGCCAAAGCACTGCTCAACGGCGTGCAGTCCAAACTGGGTATGATCCCGAACATGATGTCGACGATGGCCAACTCGACGGCTGTCTTGGATGCGTATTTGAAATTCAGCAGCGCGCTGGCCGCCGGAGCACTCTCGGCCAAGGATCGCGAGCAAATCGCGCTGGCGGTCGGGCAAGCCAATCAATGCGACTATTGCTTGAGCGCCCATACGGCGATCGGCAAGATGGTCGGGCTGACGACCGACCAGATCCATGACGCCCGATTGGCGAAGTCCGCCGACGCGAAATCCGATGCGATCTTAAAGCTCGCCGCTCGGCTGGTGGAAAAACGTGGCTTGGTCTCCGACGACGAAGTCGCCGCAGCGAAGGCCGCTGGTTTGACTGATGGCGAGATCGCCGAAGTCGTTGCCAACACGGCGCTGAACCTGTTGACCAACTACTTCAATCACGTCGCGGAAACCGACATCGATTTCCCTGTGGCGGAGCCAATCGACACCGCTGCATCCTGCGGCTGCCAGGGCGATACGTGCAGCGCCGCGTGATCAACCGTTCGATTGGACTACAAACATCAAAGTATCTCGTTGGAGGAAGATCACATGTCAAAACCAACTGACATTCGCCCCCCTTTCACTCGTGAAACGGCGGTGCAAAAAGTCCGGGCTGCCGAGGATGCTTGGAACTCGCGTAATCCAGAACGCGTTTCGTTGGCCTACTCTCAAACCAGTCAATGGCGGAACCGCGAGACGTTTGTCGAAGGACGTCCGCAGATCGTCGAATTTTTGAAAGGAAAGTGGGACCGAGAACAGCAGTACCGTTTGGCCAAACAATTGTGGTCATTCACGGACAACCGAATCGCGGTTCGGTTTCAGTATGAGTACCACGACGAATCGGGAAACTGGTTTCGTGCTTACGGTAACGAAAACTGGGAATTCGATCGCGATGGCTTGATGCGACGCCGTGAAGCCAGCATCAATGACTATGCGATCGAAGAATCGGATCGAAAGTTCCACTGGCCACTCGGTCCCCGCCCGGCGGACCATCCCGGCTTGGAAGAGTTTGTCAAATAGTCAAACAGACGGGCTCTTATCTTCAAAGTCGGCCGCTACCACCGGCGGCCGACTCGCGGGCAACAGGGCACGGCTTCGATTGAAAAATCGTTTTATTCCGCTGGCGTGTAGATCGCGTGGGTTTGCGAGTTACCGTTTTGCAGGTGGATGCCGACGTCGTCCAATAGCGTGCCAGACTGGGCACTGACCGACACAATCGCCAGTGAATAGCGTGATAAATCGGCAGCGTATTGACGTTCGGTTTGCAACAGTTCTTCTTGCGCATCGAGCAGGAATTCGATTTGAATCTTGTCGGAATCAAACAACACTTCGGAGGACCGCAAACGATCTTGCGCGGCTTCGTATTGTAACCGCGAGTAGTTCAGCGAAGCGTAGGCGGAATCGACCTCGGCGATCGCATCCTTGATTTCAAATTCGAGGGTCCGCTGCTGTTCGGCCAACAAATTGCGTTCTTTCGCTAACAGCAGTGAGGCGTTGCGTACCGCCGCACGGGCTTGTCGGCGTCCCGCAGTGACCCCCATCTCAAGACCAAATTCCCATTCTTGATGATCGCCGGTGAAAAAGTCGTCATAGGCACTGCCAAATCGCTGCTGACCATTCCCCGTCAAATCGTCACCGAAACCACGAAGCCGATAGCGACCGATCATGTCCAATTGAGGCAGCAAGAAATTTTTCGACGCCACCAACTGCAACTGCTGTTGCTGGACCTTTAAACTTTGCCGTTTCAGTTCGGTCCGATTGGCCAAAGCCTGATTGAACACACTTTCAAAGTCAAAATGGAACTCCGCCTCAGGGCCGTCTTCGATCGGCTGCAAGATTTGGCCATCGCTAATCGGCAATCCAACCATTCGCCGCAGTCGCCGCTCAGTCGCAAACAACCCGGTTTCCGAATCGCCGCCACCGAGTGCCAGTTCGGCTTCGCGACAATAGCGATAATATTTCGCTCGTGCCTGAGCCTCTTTGTTCGCCTCGCCACCATCAACTTGTGCATGGCTGCGAGCCAACACGCTCTGCCACGTTCGATAGGCGAGGTCACGCGCCGCGATGATACTTTCGTAGCTGCGATATTGCCGTTTTAAATCCCAATACACTGCGTACAAGTCTCGTACGAACGTGCGTACCGCGATTTCAAAATCGGCTTCGGTGATGCGAGTATTCAAACGGGCAATTATGATCCCCTTTGAAAAATTAAAACCGGGCTGAGCATTTGGACCTGCAATCGAATTGAACTGCTTGCCCGCACCTCGCAACAGCGGCTGACGCACTCCGGCTTCGAGCTGCGTTTCCCAGTAACTCGGGAACCGATTGGCCGCGCGATTATTGGCATCGTATTGCTTGCGGGTTGTCAGATCCCAAGTCGCACCCGAGAGCGTCCGCTTTTGAATCCCGGCGTTAAAGGTCGCATAATCTTGCGTCAACTCTTGGACGTCGCCGCCGAGCGTTGCATTGTTAAAAACGCGATCGTTGTTCTGGGACGTGGCGCTGGCGGAGAGCGTGCTGTCAAATGCCGCCAATGCGGCTTGCGGTCCAAAAAATGGATCGCTCGCGGTAATACTGCGGTCGTAAACGGTGGTCGCAGATTCGGGCGATTCCAAAATCCGTAGCCCCAACGGATGAAGCACCGGACTTTGCGATAATGCCAGGTGAAGCATTTCGCTTTCGCTGATCGGACGTGTCGGCAACCCGTTGATGGTGTTAGTCACCATCGGAAGCGATGTCGCTTGAACCGACGGCAATTCCGAATCATCCGACATCTCTTCGCGTTCGAGATCCATCGAATCGGCAAGCGGAGTCGAGGCAAGATTGGCCGCTGAGGCAGCGATTGTGGAGGGATGTTGTTTTGGCGAGACGGGCTCGGCTGAGGAAGCAACGTGCGGCGTTTGCGGCGACACGGGCCAATACGATTGCGGGCTACCGAGCGTAACACCTGAGAGCGACGGTTTTGATCGAATTTCGATTTGCTTGGCGGGCGCTTCCGCAACGCCAGTGGACCTGGCGGTTTTCGGACCCGCAGGACGGATCGGGTACCCAGTCAATTGAAACGGAGACGTCTCGGTGGTTGGGCTGGTAAGCTGCGGATCGCCCGTGACAATCTGACTCGTGACAATCTGACCCGCGACACTGCTATCTGCGACACTGCTATCTGCGGCACTTCGCCCCTTTGCAGCGTAGCTTGAACGAGGCCAGCGCTGAGCATCTCCGCTGACACACCCCCCGCTGATCACCAGCAGGCTGAGGGCAAATCGCAACCGACGTCGTTTCGTTTCTTGCAAATTTGCCAAGCGAAGCTCATCCTTTCGCCGCGATTCCCCCACAAGGGCCGGGCCAGCTCGGGTCACACCGCGAAATCGAACGCGAGGCGAATTCCAGCGATACCGTCAGCCAAATCCGTTTGGCCGTATGATTGATGTGAATCGGTCGCTTTCGTTCTGCGACTCAAACCTGTAACGCGGGATTGCTAAACACGGTACAACCGTCACCATGATGGACAGAACGATTGTGCCGATTGCGAGGAATTCTTGGTGGCCAACATGACAATGGAAACAGCGAACCCAACGCCCCGAACCCAAAACTTGACGACGTCGTTTGGTATGAAAACGATGGTCATGTCGTCGGTACGCCATTCTTGGCGAGTTTCGGCCTCGGTCGCACTGGGTGTCGCGACGGCCACCGCGGTGATTGTCGGAGCGTTATTGGTTGGCGATTCGATGCGAGGCAGTCTGCGTGAATTGACGATCGAACGACTCGGACGCACCGATTCCATGGTCGCACCGGGACACTTTTTCAACAGCCAACAAGTCACAGGCGATTCCAGTGACGCTGTCCCGCTGATTTTCTTTCCCGCAGGAATTGTCGAATCCGAAAATGCCGAAGGCGATGTCACCCATCGCGCCGGATCGGTGCAATTGATCGGATGTGACGAGAATTTCTGGGACTTGGGCGTGCAAAGTGTTCGCCCGGACGTATTGCCCAGCGACGAAGGGGTGGTGCTGAACCAGGCGACTGCGACTGAGTTGGGGGTCGACGTCGGAGACTTAGTCACGGTGCGGCTGCCGGTCGAAGCCGCCGTGCCTGCCGACAGCCCACTGGGCCGTCGCGACATCCAAAGCGAAGGACTGCCGCGAATGGAGGTGCTGAGCATCATTCCGGATCGCGGCTTGGGACGATTTTCTGTCACGGCCAGCCAAGCTGCCCCGCTGAACGTTTACCTTCGCCGCAAAACCGTTGCCGAGGCGCTACAGCGTGAGGGACAAGCAAATTTACTGCTGTTTGATTCGGCCATCGATCCGTCGGCGTTAAACATCACACTCGAGGCACTCGGTTTGGATCTGAAACAGGTCAAACAAGTTTTTGTCGGCGAAGGAGACGCGGCGGGCAGCAGCGAAAGCGAAACGATTTTTGAATATATGTCACTGACCAGCGATCAACTGTTGCTTCCCGAGCAAGTCGTCGAGCAGACCGTGCAAGCGTTGGGACGTGACCGCGTGACCGAGGTCTGCACGTATCTGGCCAATGCCATTGAACGAGTCGACGATGATGGCAAAGTGATTGCCTCAGTCCCCTACAGCACGATCACGGCGATCGATTCCACACCGGAATTGCCGCTGGACTACACGTTGCCTGCGAAGTCAAACCGCACTTCCTCAGGTGCAGCCGGCGACACATCCCTTGTCCCGCTGGTCATTAACGACTGGACCGCCAAACAGCTTGACGCGGAAATCGGCACGCCGCTGCGGATTGCCTATTACGAACCCGAAGTCGAAAACGGAAACGAGATTGAGCGACATTTCTCTGCGGTGGTAACCGGCATCGTTCCGATCACGCGGCCCGCGAAACCATACCGTCGATCACGCGAAGCGGTGTTTGACAAGCCTCCCACCGTCTACAACGATCCCGATTTAACCCCCACGGTGCCGGGCGTAACGGACCAGGATTCGATCAGCAATTGGGATTTACCCTTCAAACTGACTCGCGACATTGAATCGGCAGATGACGAGTACTGGAACGATTTCCGGCTAACCCCGAAAGCATTCTTGCCGTTGGCCGAAGGTCAACGTTTATTTGGCAGCCGGTTTGGCAACACGACGGGGCTTCGTATCAAGGTCGTCAAAAACGAAAGCAAAGCCCAACTGCAATCCAAAGTACTCAGCTCGCTTAAGCCTTCGTTTGATGATCTGGGTTGGTCGATCCACCGCATCCGCGAGCAACAACTTGCCGCATCACGAGGAACAACACCGTTTGACGCCCTTTTCTTGTCGCTTAGTTTTTTCGTCATTTTAGCGGCGGTAATGTTGATCGCGATGCTGTTCCGACTGGGGCTGACACAGCGACTAAAACAACTCGGCACACTGCTGGCTATCGGATGGACCCCACGTCGGCTCGGACGCTTGGTGCTGAGCGAAGGAGCCGTCGTGGCAACGATCGGCGTCGTACTGGGGATCTTCGCCGGCATCGGCTATGCGATGTTTGTGTTGTGGGCGCTACGATCGTGGTGGGTCGGCGCGGTCACGGTGCCATTTCTGACATTCCACTGGACGCTGCGAAGCTTGCTGATTGGTTCGACCGTCAGCTGGGTCGTTGCGATGGCCACGTTGGCATTGACGGTTCGGTCGATCGTACGAGTTGACGCACGCAGTCTGTTAACGGGAAGGGACCAAGATCGATCGGCAACGACCTTGCGAAAAGGAAAAACACGCGGCGTGTCGCGGTTGCGGATCGCGGCGATTTCACTCGGCGTGTTGGCCGTGGTGGTTGCGGCACTGGGTGCCCAGGCAGGCGGTCAAGCCGCGGCGGGTGGCTTTGTGGGCGGCGGCATGTTGTTGCTGGTCGCCGCACTGACGTTGGTCTACACCCGACTGAAACAGCCGCATCTGCGATCCAACGATTCGGTCGCCACACTTTCCTCGTATCGATCGCTGGCGACGCGAAACGCCGCACGGCATCCGCTGCGAAGCACGCTGACGATCGGGTTAATGGCCACCGCCGCGTTTTTGATTATTGCGATCACGGCATTTCGGCTGCGGCCAACCGAAGCGGGCAGCGGCGGATTCGACCTTGTCGCGCAAACCGCCCAACCGCTTTATCGCGACTTTGCCAATCCTCAAATCCGCGAGGACTTGATGGGCAAAGACGCCGCGACGATGGCCAATGCGATCGTCGCCCCGATGCGAATGCGCGCCGGACAAGACGCGAGTTGCAACAACTTGTACCAAGCGACCAGCCCCACCGTGCTGGGCGTGCCCGCATCGTTTGCCAACCTGTTCCATGAAACCCCCGAGCGTCTGCCGGGTTTTGAATGGGCGAAATATGCGGCGGTTACGGACGGTCAATCGCCTTGGGAATTACTTTCGCCCGCAGCCAAGGGAACCGCAGAAGACCCGATTCCGGTGATCATCGACTTGAACACCGCGATGTGGAGTCTGCAGATGCAAAAGGGAATCGGTGAAACCAAGGCGTTTGAGTTTGAACCTGGCAAACCGCTGTATCTGAAAGTGGTGGGGCTGTTATCGAACACGCTGCTGCAAGGCAAATTGCTGATCGGTGAATCGAATTTTGAAACGCAGTTTTCCAATCTCAGTGGCTATCGCTACTTCTTGATTGATGCAGAGCAGGACAAGATGGCCCAGGCCGCTTCGGCGCTGGAAAACCGGCTGGGCGATGTCGGGATGGACGTTTCGCAAAGTGAATCGATTCTGGCGAGCATGATGGCGGTGCAAAACACCTACCTGCGTACGTTCCAAAGTCTGGGGGCGTTGGGACTGTTACTGGGCACGGTCGGATTGGCGATCGCTCAATTGCGAAGCGTGCTAGAGCGGCGTAGCGAATTGGCGGTGTTGCGAGCGATCGGGTTTACTCGCGGGCGATTATCGGCCATCGTGCTGCGTGAAACCAGCATCCTGCTGTTGGTCGGAATCGGTTGCGGCGCCAACTGTGCGATGTTGGCGGTGTTGCCCTACGGCATTCTAAGCGGGATAAATCCACCTTGGATCGAGCCACTGTTGATCGTGATCGGTATCGTCGTCTTCGGGTTGCTGGCAGGATTGTTAGCGGTGCGTCAAGTCGCAAAAATGCCGCTGCTTGACTCGCTACGCGGAGACTAGGAACGAATGCAGATTGTCGCCCACCCCCTGACCAAAGCTTCCCATCAAATTGCGATGGACGAAGCGTTATTGCTGATCGCGGAAGAGCAAACGTCCAACGCGGGAGGAACGTGCGAGTTCATTCGCGTCTGGGAATTCGAGCACCCTACCGTGATCGTTGGGCGATCATCGCGAGTTGCCGAGGAAGTGGATATCGATTTCTGCCGCAGCGAGGGGATCCCCATTTTCCGCCGCTGTACCGGTGGCGCCTCGGTGGTCGGTGGGCCTGGATGTTTGATGTACAGCGTGGTGCTGGATCTGGATTTGCGTCCCGACTTGGCTCGCATCGACGTGACTCATCAATTTGTGATGCAGCACCTGCAAACCGCAGTCAATCGCCAACTGCGTACGGCGACCGAGGCGGCACAATTTCAAGGCACTTGCGATTTAACTTTCAACAATTGCAAGTTCTCGGGGAACAGCATGCGGATGGCTCGCCATCATCTGCTGTATCATGGCACCCTACTGTATGACGGTGATTTGGCGTTGATTGCTCGTTGTTTAAAATTTGCACCTCGGCAGCCTGATTACCGTGCCGAGCGGGATCACGAACATTTTATTACCAATATCAATGTCGACCCCGCGGAACTGAAACGCGACGTGGTGGAAGTGTTCGGTGGCCGCGAGACTTGGCGTGAAGCGCTGCCGCAATCGCAGATCCAATCGCTGTGCGAACAGCGTTACGAGAACACCGGATGGAATTTCTCGCGTTAGCGGTTTATCGTTTTAGGTCCGCACACTACAGAGGTGTCTTTAGAGGAGTCTTTCGCGGCAAACGCATCGCCCATCGATTGCGTCTTCCGGCACACGTTTTGCGTCTACTCCGCGAAGGTGCTCCTTTTTTGCACTTTGACGAAATCTCCCGTATCCCATCTCACGTATCCCATCTCCCGTATCCTCGTTTCCCATGCTTCCAACAATGAATCTCGAGTCCTTGAAATCGCAACTCGCTAAATATTCACAAGAGCATGTCCTAGAATATTGGGACGAACTTTCGGACGAAGAGCGTCAAAGCTTGGCAGCTCAAATCGAGGATGTCGACTTCGAAACCATTGCCACGCTGGTGGCCGGGAAGGACGAGAAGATCGATTTTGAAACGCTCGCGGCCAATGCCGAAACACCGCCTTCGGTTCGCGCCGACGGCAGCGGAGCGAAATGGAGCGTTGACGAAGCGCGCCAGCGGGGTGAAGCCGCACTGCGCGCGGGCGAAGTGGGCGCGATCCTGGTCGCGGGTGGCCAGGGCACACGACTGGGATTTGACCAGCCCAAGGGCATGTTTCCAATCGGCCCGATCTCGAACCGTACGCTGTTTCAGATTTTTGCCGATCGGCTACTGGCAATTGGCAAAAAGTACGGCGTCGCGATTCCGTTTTACATCATGACCAGCGATGCGACTGACGCGGAAACACGAGCCTATTTCCAAGAAAACAATTATCTCGGCATGTCACCCGATGACGTGCGAATCTTTCGCCAAGGCACGATGCCTGCGGTGGATGCCAAAACAGGCAAACTGCTGATGGCTTCGAAAAGCTCATTGGCGCTCAGCCCCGATGGCCATGGCGGAACCGTGCGGGCACTGGACCGCAACGGGTGCCTCGATGACGCGAAAAAGCGGGGCGTTAAATGTCTGTCCTATTTCCAAGTCGACAATCCGCTTGTCAACGTGTGCGAGCCCACGCTGATCGGGCACCATTTGTTGTCCGGCAGCGAGATGACCACGCAAGTCATTCGTAAACGCTATGCAATGGAAAAAGTCGGAAACATCGCTTTGGCCGGAGGCAAGGTGCAAGTGATTGAATATAGCGACTTGCCCCAAAAAGCGGCCGAAGCGACCGACGCGGACGGCCAATTGAAACTGTGGGCGGGAAGCATCGGAGTGCATGTGATCGACGTCGACTTCCTGTGCCGAGCCAGCCAGAGCACGTCGTCGCTGCCGTTCCATCGCGCTCAGAAAAAGGTGCCCTACTTGGATGCCAACCAAAACGTGGTCTCCCCGAGCGAACCCAACGCGGTGAAATTTGAGAAGTTCATCTTCGACTTGCTGCCCAGTGCAAAAAACGCATTTGTGGTCGAAGTCCTTCCGAGTGAAGGATTTGCGCCGGTCAAGAATGCTGACGGAGCAGAGAATGATACACCTAAATTAGCCAGAGAAGCGATTGTCGCGCAACATCGCCGCTGGCTCGAAGCGGCCGGGGCGAGCGTGGCCGAGGGGGTCAAAGTGGAGATCAACCCCCGATTTTCGTTAACACCGGAAGAGCTTGCCACAAAGATTCCCGCGAATTTGCATATCGATGCCGATCGTTATTTCGAGGCTTGATTACAATGAGGGGGCATAAATCGCCATAGCGACCGAGACTTTCGGCACTGGGCGTGGTTTAATCAGAGGCTCCGTCCAGATCGGGCCTGAAACGATGCCCTTCCCCCCTTCATTCCCCACCCGTTTGCAATGATCAAACCAGCTTCCCGCTTGGCCACGGCCCGCCATCGACGTGGGGGCCTTATGGCTGGACTTCTCGTTTTTTTGGTAATCGCAGGAACGGCGGGGTGGTTTGTCTACAGCTACCTGGCCAAACGCGCCGAGGGCATTTCCACTAAAGACTTGATCACGTCCCCTGTTATTGTTTCGCCCTTTGACCACATCGTATTGGAACAAGGCGAAATCGAGAGCAGCAGTAATATCGAAGTCACCTGCCAGGTGGAATCGCGGGGCAACAACTCAGGCACCGCCATTCTGTGGGTGATCGACGAGGGGGCTCGCGTTTCCAAAGGCGACAAGCTGGTCGAACTGGACGCGTCGCAACTCGAATTGACGTTGAAAGAATCGCGGATCCAAGTGATCACTGCCGCGGCTAACGTGGCGACGGCGAAAGCCCTGGTCGAACAAGCCACGATCGCTCGCCAAGAATATCTCGAAGGGGTGTTCAAAACCGAAGAAAAGGCAATTTTGAGCGAAAAGGCGATCGCGGAACAAGAGCTTCGCAAAAACCAATTGGCGCTGCAAAGCAGCGAGCGATTGGTGGCCAAAGGGCTCGTCAAATCGCTGCAGCTCGACGCCGACAAATACGCCGTCGCCAATGCCCGAAACCAACTGCAAGCCGCCGAGGGCCGCTTGCGGGTCCTGCGAGATCTCACCAAACGCAAAATGTTGGTCCAATTCGACAGTGATATTGAAGCGGCCAAAGCCCAACTCGCCGCAGCCGAAAGCGGGTTGGCCGAAGAGGAGCAAGAACTGGCCGACGTGAAAAAGCAGATTGAGAACTGCGTGATTGTCGCTCCTTCGGAAGGCGTGGTGGTCCATGCGAACCGCTACAGCTCGCGAGGCGGCAATGCCGAATTTGTGGTCGAAGCGGGAGCCACAGTGCGTGAACGACAAGCCATCATTCGCTTGCCCGACCCAAGCCAAATGCAAGTGAAATGCAAGATCAACGAGTCGCGAATCACATTGATCCAGGCGGGAATGCCCGCCAAAATTGCTGTCGAATCGGTAACCGGTTTGCGGCTAAAGGGAGCTGTCGTCAAGGTCAATCGTTATGCCGAACCGGGCAGCTTCTTCAGTTCGTCGATTAAAGAATACGCCACTTGGGTCGAGATCATTAATCCGCCTGACAACATTCGCACCGGGATGACGGCCGAGGTCCAGATCTTCGTCGAACAGATTCCCGATGCGACTCAAATTCCAATTCAAGGATTGTACGAGCACGGCGGCAAAATGTACTCGCTCGTGAAAACGGGACCTCAATCGTTCGAAACTCGCGAAGTCACGATCCGGGCCACCAATGACACGATGGCCTGTATCGATGAAGGACTTAAGGAAGGCGAAACGGTCGTGCTGAACCTGCGTTCATTCCTGACGCTGATGGATCTGCCCGAGTTGGAACAAACCGACAACAGCGATATGCGTGAAATCGCCGCCGATCGCGCTCGCGATACTGCTCGCGGCGGCGAGACGATGGACGCGACTGAGGGCCCCCGTGACGAGGCAGGCGGCCCACCGCGAGACCGGGGCGGCCCAGGCAATTCAGGCCCAGGCAATTCAGGTCCTGGCAATTCAGGCCCAGGCGGGGGCGGTAGTTCCGCCGACGGTGGACGTCCCGACCCCGCAACGATCGCCAAGATGCGGATCCAACAGTCGGACACCGATGGCGACGGCAAACTGTCACAAGACGAAATCAATGCGGTCGAAGATGAACGACGACGTGGGTCGCTTGTCGAAGCTGACACCGATGGCGATGGCATGGTCACCGAATCCGAACTGACCAGCGCGATGCAAAAACGCATGTCGCAGGGTGGCGGAGGCCCGCGATGAGCATGAAGGAAGCGTATTCCACCGAAACGCGGCCTGTGGAGGTGGTTAGCAACACGCCGCAGCGGATGGCCACGTCGATTCGTAATCTCAAAAAAGAATACGTGCTCAAGAGCGAGACGGTACGGGCACTTCGCGGCGTCTCGTTTGATGTCCCCGAAGGAGATTACGTTGCGATCATGGGGCCGTCCGGAAGCGGCAAAAGTACGCTCCTGAACATGCTCGGCTGCCTTGACCAGCCCACGTCGGGAAGTCTGATGATGGGCGACGACGACATCATCACGTTGACTGACGATCAACTTGCCGATATTCGCAGCAAGCGGATCGGCTTTGTCTTTCAATCCTATAATTTAATCCAACAGCTAAGCGTGGTGGAAAACATCCAAGTCCCGCTCTATTACCAAGGTCGGCTGGGTGCGGCAGAACTCGAACGAGCTAAAAAAATGGCCGCTCGGGTGGGACTAGCGGATCGCTTGGACCATCGCCCCTCGCAACTTTCCGGTGGTCAGCAACAGCGTGTTGCGATCGCCCGCAGCTTGATTAATGACCCCTTCTTCATTCTCGCCGACGAACCGACGGGTAACTTGGATTCCGTGACAACCGAAGAAATCCTCGGCATCTTTGATGAGCTGAACGAGGAAGGTCGCACGATCATCCTGGTGACCCATGAAGATGATGTCGCCGAGCGTGCCAAGCGAATCGTTCGGCTGAAAGACGGGATGCTTGACCGGGATGAATTGATTAGCGAAGAAAAACGTGCTGCCGCCCGCGCTGCCCAACACGAAAACGTCGTTCAACTTCTTGCAAGGCAATCGTAATGCTTTGGTTACGAACATGGCAACTTGGCATCAAAAGTCTTTCGCTGCATCCGCTGCGAACGGGTTTGACGATGCTTGGGATCTTGATCGGCGTTTGGGCGGTGATCGTGTTGACCGCGATCAGCCAAGGCGCCAGCGATCAGGTCCAAAAACAAATCGAGTCGCTCGGTGCCAACACCATCATCGTCCGCAGCGTGAAACCGCCAGACGAAAAGATGGCGGGTATGTCGGCCAGCAAGTACGGGCTGCTGCGTAGCGACTTAGAGTTAATCTTGGGCACGGTTCCCACGATCCAAGCGGCGATTCCAATCCGCGAAATTCGTCGCCAATTCAGTTACCAAGACCGCATCTTGGATGGGCGACTTGTCGGCTGCACTCCGCTTTACGATGACGTCAACAATCTGGTCATCCGTAAGGGGGGAGGTCGTTTTTTGTCTGACGCCGACGGCATCCATTCGGCTACCGTGTGCGTGATTTCCGCAGGCGTGGCGGACCGTTTGTTTCCTTACGAAGAACCGCTTGGAAAACGGGTGTATGTGCCTGAAAGCGAAGACTTTTTCAAAATCGTCGGCGTGCTCAAAGCAAGAAATCCTTCCGCAGCAATCGGTGGCTCGCTTGATTCTCAAGACTTCTCTTCGGACATCTACATCCCGATTCAAACGCTGCGAAAACGCGTCGGCGATACGATCATGACGCGGCGTAGCGGTCAGTTCCAAGTCGAGATCATGGAATTGAACCAGATCACGCTGCAGGTCGAGCGGGTCGATCAAGTCCGCAGCACCGCAGCGATGATCGAATACATGCTCGAACCCAAACATGCCGCAGTCAACGACATCGCCGTCGTCGTCCCCTTGGAACTGCTGGAACAAGCCCGAAATTTGCGGATGATGTTCCTAGGAATCGGGATTTTGATCGCCTGTATCTCGTTGATCGTGGGCGGGATCGGGATCATGAACATCATGCTGGCAAGCGTTACCGAACGCACCCGTGAAATCGGCATTCGTCGTGCACTCGGTGCAAAACGTGGTGACATCGTACGACAATTTTTGGCGGAAACACTGGTACTCAGCTTCGCTGGTGCAACCCTTGGCATCCTGCTTGGATTCTTGGGGCCGGCGATGTTCAGCGGATTGATGTGGATCGTCAAGACCGGATTTCCCGACAAGTTTGCGGCCCTTCCCGATGCGATTCGTGAAGCGGAACCCACGATCGTCTACGGCACCATTCCGTTGGCCGTCGTGATCGCGGTCGCGGTCGGTTTGATCAGCGGATTGTATCCCGCGATCCGAGCCGCACGCATGAACCCGATCGAAGCGCTGCGACACGAGTAGTCCCGGTGCAGTCGGCTGTACACTGGACAACGACCGGAGGCTTACCTAAACCGGCAATGACACTTTGGAAGCCTATCCCACGGGGTGCGAGACTATTTTGCTTTGCGAGCGACGACGCGGTGGAAGTGCAAATAGACTTCGCGGTCGATCACGCGGCGCACCCCTTCGGTTAAACACGCCGGCTCGTTTTCGCTTTCTCCGATCCGGATGACTTCATCTAATTTGGTTCCGGGCGAAACGGCAAAGGTGCGTTGGTTGATCGTCTGGTTGCCTGCATCGAGCTCGGGGATGATGAAGTGGCAAGTCGCACCAAACGTCAACATGCGAGCACCGTAGGCATCGTGATACGGCCGAAATCCGGGAAAACCGGGCAGCAGCCCATGATGCAAATTGATGATCCGTCCGCCGGCGAATTGCCAGCACGTCGAGGGAGGCAGGATCCGCATGTAGCGAGCTAAGACGACGTAGTCGACTTCGTAGCGATCCAACAACTGGACCATCAATGCATCGTCGGATGCCCCTTGTCCGTCGCCAATCATTTCGAACGCCGAACCAAACTCGGCGGCCAACGGAGCGAGCTTTTTGCGATTCGAAATGACCACCGGGACGTCGGCATTGATCCCCCCGTCGCGTACCGCTTCGAGGATCGCCCGGGGCGTGTGCTCGAGATAAGTACAGCAAACCGCCAACCGCGGACGCTCAGCCCTCAGCTCACTGCTCCAAACACGAATCGCCAACCCGGTGACTTCACCGATCTGCCGCATTGCGTCGGACAATCGGTCGAATTCGGTCGCCGGGATATCGATCCGGCAAAGCATGGCAAACAGATGCTCTTCGTCGTGATCGTACATCTGGATCTCGGCGATCCGCGCCCCCTGGCCGGTGACGTGGTGAATGATCGGATCGGCCAAACCGACATTATCGGGCCCCAGTGCTGTAATCACGACTTCCACTGATTAGTCTCTCCCTAATGTCTTCAAGCGTTTTCGAGCTTGAACTACCCCAAAACAGGCCCCAAACAAATCTAGGGGCTTTGTTGAACAATCGATGCTTTGGTAGTTTCTACAACATCCAGCATCGACCTAGAACCACCACTGCCGTGAGGAGATTCGCCCAGGTGAGCACTGTAACCCCGATCCCGACCGGGAACCGCCAGATCCCGACTGGGAAACGCCGCGATCAATTCCCCGAGGGGACGAATCTGTGCGAACACTGCACGGCAAAATGCTGTCACTATTTCGCTTTGCCGATCGACGAACCGGTCAATCGCCGCGATTTTGACTTCATTCGCTGGTACCTCGTTCACCCCGGGGCGACGGTTTTTGTCGAAGGCGAAACCTGGTATTTGCTGGTTTATTCGACCTGCCAACACTTGCAAGACGATCATCGCTGCGGAATCTACGAAACGCGACCTCAAATCTGTCGCGATTACACCACCAAAGAATGCGAATTCGAAGACGATTGGTGCTACGAAAAATATTTTGAGACCCCCGAACAAATCGACGAGTATGCCGACGCGTTGTTCGGACCTCAGTTTCCTGACCCGGATCGCAACGACCATGACTCGCTGCGAAGTCGCCGCCCCACCTCGCTTCCCCTGCTCTCGTAATCCATTTTCAAAACCGATCCAAACTATGTCGCTTATCCAGCCCAGAACACTCAAAGGTTTCCGCGATTATCTGCCAGCGGTCATGATCCCGCGCGAGCAATTGATGCAAACCGCTCGCGAGGTCTTCCGTTCGTTCGGTTTCGCGCCGATTGATACCCCAACGCTCGAACACCTGGAAATCTTGACGGGAAAAGGCAGCGACGAAACCGACCGCCAAATCTATCGTTTCCAGGACAACGGCGGTCGCGATGTGGGCATGCGATTCGACCTGACCGTCCCACTAGCACGCTTTGCGGCGCAGCACATCGGAACGCTGGGTACGCCGTTTAAACGCTATCACATCGCTCCGGTGTGGCGTGGCGAAAACCCACAAGCGGGTCGCTACCGCGAATTCATCCAGTGTGACTTCGACACGATCGGAACCGAATCGGTCTTGGCCGATATCGAAGCAGTTGCGGTGATCAACAATCTACTTGAAACGATTGGCTTTGACCGGTTTACGATCAGCATCAATAACCGAGCCGTGTTGACGGGACTTCTCGACCACTTGGGATTAGCGGACCGCAGCGTCCCGGTGCTCCGCAGTCTCGATAAATTGGCCAAGATTGGCCGCGAGAAAACGATCAACGAAATGGTCACTAGCGCCGAGATCCAGCCCGCACAAGCCGAGGCGGTCTTGCAACTTGCCGAATGCACCGGCGAAGCGGACGCGATCTTTGCCAAGCTGACCGAGATCACCGGTGGCAACGAAAAAGCGGCAACTGGGATTGGGCGTCTGCGAGATATCTACGAAGGGGCATTGGCGTCGGGTGTCCCCGCACGACGGCTTCGTTTGGATGTGTCGATCGCACGTGGCTTGGACTACTACACCGGCGTGATCTTTGAAACGATCCTCGATGATCTGCCTGCGATCGGCAGCGTCTGCAGCGGTGGTCGCTACGACAACTTGGCTGGTCTGTACACCAAACAACACCTGCCGGGGATCGGCGCCTCGCTTGGCCTGGATCGCTTGATCGCCGCGATGGAGCAATTGAAGTTGCTGCCATCGACCTCGACTCCGGCGTCGGTTTTTGTCGCCTACTTTGACGAATCCCACCGCGACGACTACTTGCGACTGGCCAGCAATTTGCGAGCTGCCGGAATTGGAACCGAAGTCTATCCCGAATCGAAGAAGCTCGGCGCCCAGCTCAAATACGCCGACAGCCACGGATTCCCGTTTGCGATTATCGCCGGTGGCAACGAGTGGGGTGAAGGCCAGTGTCAATTGAAACAATTGAACACCAAGGAAACCGAGCAGATTTCCTACAGCCACGACGACCCCAGCAAGCTCGTGGAGCGACTTCGCGAATTGCTGAATTAAGCTAACGCAGCGATTCCTTTGGCGAATCGGCCATCGCACGTTTATCAGCACGCAGTGCAAGCAAGTGAATCCGTTACACTCGCTTGCGCATCGTGCTAATATTAGGGTCGTTTTTCACCTGCCGTTCGCCTTCGCCGCGTGTGACTCGGGTCGATCCCGTTGATCGCCCAAGACGAGAATGGGTTCCACGGCAATCTGTGTCGATAGCTTCAAAGCTGATCATGAACCCAAATCGCAATGTTCCGTGTGTCCGGTGCAACACCATTCTACTGGTTGCGACTTCGGCTCAAACCGTTCAAGTGCAATGCCCAAAGTGTGGAATCTTTCTGCAAATCCCGGGCGTTTCTAACTATACGGCGCCGGACGACCTCGATTTCGAAGCAATGCAGACGAACTATCCTGCTGCGACCTTTCCAACGCAGCAAATCGATCGCTACAGGCACACAACCACTGCACCGCCACGATACGGCCCCACCGCGCCGCCACGCCACTCTCATTCGCGTTTGGCACCGCGACGCGGTATCCCGAACTGGATTTATCTGGTCCTTGCCCTCGTGATCGTGCCACCGGTGCTATGTGGCGTTTCCGGAGTGGCTCTCTATTTCTGGGTATCGAATCGCGGTTCGAGCACTCCGATTTCCGAGTCGGGTCTGCAAAACGTACCAGTCCCGGATGCCTTCCCTAGCCTGGGCGCGGTCGAACAAACGTTCGCATCCGGTGTCACGACGCACTTTGTGCGGGTACTGGGTGACCCTACGGTTGCGGGAAGCCGGATGACGATGCGGGTTTACATCCCCGCCGGAACTCACGTTAACCAATCGCTGCCTTGTGTCTTGGTCGCGCCCGCGGGAACGCCGCTGATTCACGGCGTCGACGTTGATCCTAGCGGCAGCTATCACGACGAAACACTGCCGTATGCCGAAGCAGGCGTGGTGGTCATTCACTACTCGATCGATGGTGCGATGCCGGCCAGCGCCGAAAACAGTGACCAAATCTACCTGAAATCACTTCCGCTGGCGTACCAAAAGTTTCGTAACGCCGGAGCAGGAATCGTGAACGGACGCAACGCCGTTGAATATGCGATCAAAAAAATCGCGATTGTGAATCCTCAAAAAATCTACTGCGCCGGTCACAGCTCGGCCGGAAGTCTTGCCTTGCTGCTGGCAGCAACGGAACCGAGAATCCGTCGCTGTGCGGCGTTCGCGGCGGCCTACGACCTGGAAAGCCGCATGCAGGAGATAACGTCCGATGTGACGTACCGAATGATGTTGCCGGGGATCAAAGATTTCGTGTCGGAATCATCGCCGCTGAATCACGTCGACGAATTTCGCTGTCCGCTTTTGATCTTTCATGCACTTGACGATTCCAACGTACCGCTGGAACACGCCGAGCATTTTCGCCAACGACTACAGCGAGCCGGCAAAGACGCCACCCATCTACGCGTCACCGGCGACCACTACACCCCGATGATCGAAACAGGCATTCCTGCCGCCATCGACTTCTTCAAGCGATAACGCTTACATTTTCTCGGCGAGCCGCAGTAACTCGAGCACGGCTTCGGCTGCTTCTTCGCCTTTATTGCCAACGTTTCCACCGCTGCGCTGCAGCGCCTGCTCGACCGTATTACAGGTCAGCAAACCGAAACCGACTGGCGAATCCGATTCGATCGACAACCGCATCAACGCTTCGCTAACCGCGCGGTTGATATGCTCGTCATGAGTCGTCTCGCCCTTGATGACGCAGCCCAACGTGATCACGGCGATCATTTTGGACTGTTTCAACATCCGCGCTGCGACAATTGGCAATTCCCAAGCTCCAGGAACGCGAACGACCACGATGCTGGCAGCATCATACCCCGCTTCGGCAAGCGTCCGTTTGGCGCCTTCGACCAACGAGTCACAGATCGCTTCGTTGTAGCGACTTGCGATAATCGCGATTCTGCCCTTGGGCAACTTTCCGTCCACTCCACTGAATTCAATCGACATCCTTCAAACTCATCAAAAATTCGGCGTTGTTCTGGGTTTTTCTAAGCTGTGTCACTAAATCTTGCATCGCGTCGGCTGGCGAAAGCTCGGCCAATGCGCGGCGAAGAGCCGAAATACGGCGATACTCTTCGGGATCCATCAGCATTTCTTCGCGGCGAGTCCCGCTGCGGCTGATATCAATCGCCGGCCATACCCGGCGGTCAACCAAGGATCGATCGAGCACAATCTCCAAATTGCCCGTGCCTTTGAACTCTTCGAAAATCACATCATCCATGCGGCTGCCGGTATCGACCAAGGCGGTGGCCAGAATCGTTAGCGACCCGCCCTCTTCCACCTTACGTGCCGACCCAAACAATGCCTTTGGCTTTTGCAACGCTCCGGCATCAAGTCCACCGGTTAACAATTTGCCGGTGGATTCCCCTTCGCTGTTGTGTGCTCGAGACAAACGCGTGATCGAATCCAAAAAGATAACCACGTCGACTCCGGTTTCCACCATCCGCTTGGCTTTTTCGATCACCATCTGTGCGACCTGAATATGCCGCTGTGCTGGTTCGTCAAACGTGCTGCTGATCACCTCACACTGCGGCCCGCGAACTTCGCGTTCCATGTCGGTGACCTCTTCGGGGCGTTCGTCGATCAACAAGATAAAGACATAGGCTTCCGGATAATTCTTCAACACCGCTTTGGCCAATTGTTGCATCAGAATCGTCTTGCCTGCACGCGGCGGGCTGACGATCAAACCACGTTGACCAAACCCAACAGGCGTCAACATATCGACAACCCGTGTACTCAAGTCCTTACTGTCGTACTCCATCATGATGCGGTGATCGGGATGCAGCGGGGTCAGTTCGTCAAAAGGAATTTGAGCTTGGCGAGCCATTGGATCACGGCGATTGATCGCCTCGATCCGCAACAAAGCAAAGTAGCGTTCGTTTTCTTTGGGCGGCCGAATCTGGCCCGCCACGTGACTGCCGGTTTGCAAACCAAATCGCCGGATCTGGCTTGGCGAAACATAAATATCGTCAGGGCACGAAACGTAGTGGTACTGGGCACTGCGCAGGAACCCAAAACCGTCCGGCAGAATCTCGAGCGTTCCTTCGCCGAACATCAGCCCATTGGCTTTCATTCGTTGCTTCAGGATCGAAAAGATCAATTCCTGCTTTCCGCCCGCTTTGGCGACCGTGATCCCCTCGGCTTCGGCCATCGCGGTCAGCGCGTCCTGAGGCATCTTTTGCAACTGAGCGATGTTTAGCTGAGGCGTCTCGGACTCACCGCTAGGGATCCCCACTTTCTCGCCGATTTTGTTCGCTTCGCTGACAATCTCTTCCGGCAACGACAACGGATCTCGTTCGGCGTCCAGTTCGCGAATCCGTTGATCGACCTCCTTGTCGGGATGCCGAGGACGATTGGTTTGACGCCGATAGTTGCGATACTCGCGCGGACCGCTATTGTCGTTCGATCCGCGACTATTGCGATCGCGGGGTGGTTGATTGGATTGCATGATGATTAGGCCGAGTTAGACCGGCGAGGGCAGGACAGTCGATTGGAAAAGAGATGGGTAGGAAGGTGTGAGTGCAAGAATAATTTCAAGCAGGTCGGGTTGAGAAAAGAGAAATGGTGTTCGGGTTGGCTTCGCCGTCGTCTCACTCGAGACAATGTCGATCCGCAGTGGGTTCTCCACTGCAATCGTTTAACTTAGCGTAAAGCTGGCGGACCTGCTCGAAAAGATCTTCGAGAGAGCCCTCGTTGCTTAGAACGCGGTGACTAAGCCGGCGTTTTTCTTCAATGGAAAGTTGGTTGGTTTCACGCTTGGAAAGCTGAGTGGCATTCCAACCGCGTTCTTCAGCTCGCTGCAACCGGTGTGCCCATGGGGAATCGACACACCATATCTCGTCACAAGCTCGATCCCACTTTGATTCGAATAGAAGTGGAACATCCAGTACCAAGACGTGAACGCCCTGGGCCTCCGATTGCCGGATTTGCTTCAGGATTTCGTTGCGAGTAGGCGGATGGGTCAGCGACTCTAAATAGTCTAATGCGTCACGACTCGCGTCGTCATCCCCGAAAACCACCTCCGCGAGACGCAAACGATTGACTTTTCCCTCGGCATCGGCGATTTCCGAGCCAAAACGCTCTACCAACTTGGCCACCACCTGCGGCTGGTTGAGCACTTCGCGGGCAATCAGATCCGCGTTAACCCAGGTGGCTCCGAGTCCCTGTAGATAGCGAGCAACGGTTGATTTTCCACCCGCCGGAGCTCCCACAATGCCCACGATTACCATTTCAGCTGCACTTAAAATGAGAACGAAAAGAAGCCATTCTCGCTTGTTTCGCAGCCAAATCTAGGGTGATGAGACCGCCGCAAATCGAAAAATAAATTTACTATTTTTTTTTCGCTCGTTCGCAAAAACGGCTGTCCGCTCCGCAAACCCGAACCCAGGCAACGGTTCGCAGCGATTCACCCGCCTCATTTCGCGCCCGATGTCGGGAAAAACGCCAGGATCAGGTGACTCGGCGATTCTCGGGAAGATACAAAAACGCATTGCAATTGGGGCAACGCACCAGTCGTGACAACTGCAATTGGCTCATGACCTGAGTCGTCAGCGTTTGGTAACACCCGCCACACGAATCGCCGTCGATGGGGGCAAGTGCCTCTTCACCCTTCGAGGCAGTTAGACGCACATAATCGGGACGCACGGCGCTAGGGATTTCTTTTTCGGTTTCGACAAGCTCCGCTTCGACTCGCTCGAGCTCAGCCTGCAATCGCTCGGTTTTGGCTTGCACATCAACCACCCGTTGCTCATGCTCGGATTTCTGTTTCTCCAGCTCGGCTTTGAGCGAATCCAACTCGGCTTGCAGCTCATCGATATACTCGAGCCCTTCGAGAATTTCGTCACTGAGCACGCTATTGGCCTGTTCGTCCGCTGCGATCTGCTCTTTGAATGTCGTGAACTCTCGATTGCTCGCGGCCGTGTTCAGCTTGACATTGATTTCGACGATTCGCGCTTCACGCGATTTTAACTGAAGCTGTTTTTCATCCGATGCCAGCTTCGTTTTTTTCAGCTTCTCCTGCAACTCGTCCACGTCCGACTGAGCCTTCGCGACCATCGCTTCGCCCGCCTTGATTTGGCGGGGACAACGTGAAAGCTGACTACGCAAATCGGTCAATTGACGGTGAATACGGTGTAGCGTGCGAAGCAGTGGAGCGCTGATTTCGATATTCGAACCAGTAGACATGACGACAAGACCAGTGGGAACCGAAGCAATAAGAATAACTGTACGTATAGCATATCGCTTTGGACTACGATCTGACACCACCGGGGCCGCACCGAGGTTGCCGAAGCGTTCGGGCCCCCGAAAAACTCGGGGCCACGCTCGCATGAAATGCAGCGAAAATCGCGTCTCCGTGGCGGCCGCCGCTAGACCGCCGAAACTCTTGGACGCGTTCCGCTACGCCCACGACCGCACAGACGAAACTCTTGACGAGTTTCGCTACGCTTCGTTTCGCAACGCCTCTCCGAAGACCGAGCCTTACGCAGCGGTCTTCAAGAACTCGCTCAAGCGATCCGCTCGCGAGGGGCTCTGCAGCTTCGCGACCGCCTTGGCTTCGATCTGACGCACACGCTCGCGAGTGACCTTGAAAATCCGGCCGCACTCTTCAAGCGTATAGCTGTATCCGTCCACCAAACCGTAGCGAAGTCGGATGATTTCTCGCTCGCGGAACGTCAACGTCTTGAGCAATTCGTCGATCTTGCTTCGCAAGATTCCGCTGGCAGCCGCTCGCACAGGGTTGTCGTCTTCACTGCCTTGAATGAATTCGCCAAAGCTGCTGTCTTCGCCTTCGCCCACGGGACGATCCAGGCTGACGGGGTGACGCCCGATGTCCATCACGCGGCGAACTTCTTCCAATGGCACTTCGGTGGCCAAGGCAATTTCTTCGTAGGTGGGCTCGCGACGCAACTCCTGGGTCAGACGCTTCTGAGCCTGACGCAACTTGCTCAACACGTCGATCATGTGCACAGGAATACGGATCGTTCGCGCTTGGTCCGCGATCGCTCGCGTGATCGCTTGACGAATCCACCACGTGGCATAGGTACTGAATTTGAAACCACGACGATATTCGTATTTATCGACCGCCCGCATCAAACCAGTGTTGCCCTCTTGGATCAAATCCAAGAAGGACAGCCCACGATTACGATATTTCTTGGCGATGGAAACCACCAATCGAAGATTGCCGCTGCTCAATTGACGCTTGGTCGCTTCGTATTCATCAAAGTGACGGCGAACTTTGGTCATGCGGTTGCGAAGGCTTTCGGGACTCTCTTGAGTCACCAACATCAATTCGCGTAGCTCTTGCTTCAGATCGGCAGCTTCATCGCGGCTCATCGCGTCTTCGCCCAGAGCGGACAAACGATCGCGAATAAAGGTCATGCGGCGCGAGATCTTTTCGAGCTGTCCCAACAACGGCACCACGCGGCGACTGCGAAGCGAAAGCTCTTCAACCAACTGCAAGCACTTGCGGCGGTTGCGGATAAATCGGCGGCGAATCTCAGCCTTCAATCGAGGCGAAACGCTCTTGCGAACCAATTGCTCAAAATCCGACTTGTTCTGCGCGATCAACACATCGATCGTTCGCAAGTTATGAGGCATGCGAGCACTGATTTGCTCTTTGGTCAATCGTTCGGTCAACGAGACTTTGATGGTGCGATCAAATGGCAGTTCGCCATTGTGCACTCGGTGCAAGGTTTCCACGGTGCTGCGAAGTGCGTAATCGGACTCAAGCAACATGCGGCGGTATTGACGACGTGTGATTTCGATCTTCTTTGCCAACGAGATCTCTTGCTCGCGTGTCAACAAAGGAATCTCAGCCATCTGGCTCAAGTACATGCGAATCGGATCATCGCTGGCCTTGGGCAACTCTGCCGATACCAGCGGAGCATCGTCGTCTTCGCTGTATCGCATCTCTGCCACACGAGGCTCGGGCTTTTTGCCCGATGCAACAATCGCCTTCTTTTCCGCCTTCTCGATTAACTGAATCCCGTGGCGTTCAATCGCTTGCATCAAGCGATCGAGTTTTTCCGGATTGACGTCTTCATCCGGTAGGTAAGCGTTGACTTCGTCGTAGGTGAGGAATCCATCCTTGGTTCCACGAGCGATAAGTTGAGAAAGATCTTGGTCCATCAATTGCATCTGAAAACCTCATGTTTTTTTAGTGCCGAATCCTGGCACCGTGGGTCGATTGAAAAATCCTATTTCACACAATACGCACATGATCAGCTCCTCTGATCGGTCACCATTGGCGGGCGTCTTTTCGGGAAAGACATCAACGGTGAGTGGTATTGAATCGGGACGGTCTGAAGCGGGGTGTCAGTGGCTCCTTCGATTGATTGGAAACAGTAATGTTCGCGAGTGTTCGGTTCTGTTTTATTTTTCAGTATTGACTTCGAATGCTATCATTTGCTAGCATCTCGCAAGCTAATCTTTTTTCATCTGGTGACGCGTTCGCTCGGCGTCAAACAGCTCTTTCAATAGAGCCTCCTCTTCGTCTTCTGCCAATGCCGAAGAAGCCAGTTTTGCAATTTGTCTGTTTTTTTCTGCCGAAAATTCTCGTTCACGGTAGCGTAACACAACACCAGCATAGCGTTCGAAGGTGGTTTGCGTGGATTGGTCTCCGCGACGACGCACACGTTCCTCAAGCGTCATCACTTGGTTTTTAAGATCTTCGTTCGCGAGAACCGACATCAATGACTCGAGCGTCAGGTCACGCCCTTGCAGATCCAAGTCTTGATAGGCCGACAACAACATCTTTGCGGTATTCGATTCGAGCCAATCCGGATCGATCGACTCGACCGCCATCGCAGCCAACTCGGGTGATTCGATCAGCGTTTCAAACAACTCGCGATCGATCCCGCTGAGCGGTTGCGGACGATTCGGATTGGACTCACGACGCGGCGTCGCGCCAAAATCACGGGGCTCGCCAAACCCAGAGGAATCTGCAAAGTCCGGAGGTGCACCAAAGTCCGCAGGCCCACCGAAATCAGGTGCCCCCCCCAAATCCGGCGGCACAGCGAAGTCGTCATAGCCACCAAAGTCACCTTCGAACTCCGCCGATTCTAAAAAAGCAGCGTTCGGATCAAACGACTTGGGCGGCGCAGCACTGTCGCTGCGAGGCGGAGCCGAGGGACGATTGCTCGGCCGAGTCGGCTTGGTGTCGCGAGCACGTGAATCACGCGGAGAGGAATCACGATGCTTCGCCGCGGTTCGTGCACGCGTTTTACGAACCTCTTCGAGTCGTTCGTTCAGCCGCTCGGTTGGCAAACCGAACGTTCGCGACATTCGCAGCATCAGCTGGTCGACCTTCAGATTCGCCGCCCGCGGCGCCTGGGCGATAATCCCCAACAAGACCTCGATCGCTTGGGTGACCTTGTGCGTGTCATTCGTGACATCCACTCCCTCGGTCAAGCGGTTCAGCTTGTGTTCGAGCGCGTCCGGTGCACTTGCCACCAATTCGTCAAACGCAGCCCGGCCTTGTGATGCCAAAAAGTCCGCGGGGTCATTCCCATCGGGTAACGTCAACACTCGCATGTCGACATCGGCACGAACAAACAATTCGAGCACTTGATCGGCGCGGGTTTGACCGGCGGTGTCCCCGTCGAGCACCAAGACGACTCGTTTTGCAAATCGCTTCAGCAAGCGGATATGGTCTTCGCCCAAGGCGGTCCCAAGCACGGCGACCGCCGACTCGACACCCGCTTGGCGTGCCGCGACGACATCGGTGTAGCCTTCCATCACCAAGGCATCGCCACCGCGACGGATCGCTTCACGCGCAAGTTGCAAATTATACAGCTGGTGCGACTTGCGAAATAACTTGGTCTCAGGACCGTTGATGTATTTAGCCCCCGCCTTGTCTTCGCCACGTCGCGCGGCGATCGCGGGAATCAAACGGCCTCCCAACGAGATTGGGCGGTCCTGCAGATCGTGAATCGGGAACATCAAACGGCCACGGAACCGATCGTAATGCCCGTCACCCTTGTTTCGCTTGATGGCCAATCCGGCCGCTTCAGCCACCTCGGCACTAAAATCATGCTTCTTGAGCAGGTCGACTGCAAAGCTCCATGACTCGGGCGAAAAGCCGATACGAAAACGCTTGCGGTTCTCGTCATCGATCCCACGCGATGCCAAGTAGTCGCGAGCGATCTTGGCATCGTTGCTGGTGCCACTTTCAAGTTGCTCGAAATAAGCATCCGAAACCAACTTCATCGCTGCAAACAAAGTCGGGCGATCATCGGGGCTGCCGAACACGGTCTTTTTGCCGCCACGCAGCTCGTCGATTGGAATGCCTGCCTGTTCGGCTAACACGCGAAGTGCCGAGGGGAAATCGAGCCCGTCTCGCTGCATCACATAACTAAAGATATCGCCGCCGATATCACAAACCCAACACTTCCACGTTTGCCGTTCGGGATTGATGGTCAAAGAAGGTCGCCGATCGTTGTGCCAGGGACAACGTGCAACCATATTGCGACCCGCCGGATGCAACTCCAGCGTCTGGCCGACAACATCGACAATGTCGACGTTCGCGCGCACTCGCTCTTTCAGGTCGAAGTCCGCAGGCAGGGACAAGCGACAACTCCCGTTAAAGGAACCACTTGGTGACAAGACACCAGAAAAGAAAGCCACGACAAAACCGAAACAATTTCGGTGCGGAACCCCTTCCTTGGGTGCCTCGCCTATTCAAGCTGGCGAAACGTTTCCGATCGGTCGACCCATCTCGGCGATCACCTACCAGGCAAACCACCGATTTCACCAATCGTTCCGACTGGCAGCGGGCAAATTTCGATCATGCAATCCATTGCAACGCAATTGAACGGTTTGCTAGCAAAAATACAACTGGCAAACCGCTCATAAATTACGAGCGACCGGGGATTGTGCGAAACCGCCGTGTCGGCGTCAAGCTCAATTTTCTTGAGCTAAAAATCGCAATTTCCAGCGTTTTCTTCGCCCCTGGGCGTAAAACGCCGGGCGTTTATTTCAGCTCACGCACGCGGATATCTTTCCAGCGAACTTGGAATGGGCCGGTTCCCTTGGCGATGCCATGCACCTGCAGCCCAAAGAAGCCTTCTTTGCTCGATTCTGCGTCCGAAAAATCGGCGATCTTGGTTCCGTTGACCCAAGTTTGAATGCGATCGCCCACCGCACGAACCACGAAACGGTTCCAGCTATCGTTTTTGTAGGCGTCCTTGATCGGTTGTTCCTTGGTGATCCAACCCCGTCCGGTCCCTTCGCTGTAGACGTAGCCCGCTTCGCCCGGTGCCGCTTCGATTTCGACCTGGGGTCCATGAACTCGGCCATTCTTAAATTCTTTGCTGCTGACCGAACGAATCTGCACCCCGCTGTTCAAGCCGGTGTCCACGTTCGTTTGAAAGGTCAACTCAAAATCGCCGAACGATTGATCGGTACACAGGAACGAATTCGGGCTTCCTTCGGACGTTTTTCCAACCACGGCTCCGTCTTCGACGCGGTAGGTTGCGGTACCGTTCTTTTGCGTCCAGCCCTTGGTGTCGTTGCCATTGAACAGCGAAACCCAGCCTTTGCCATCGATATCGGGAATTGTATCCCACGACACATCTTTACCCGCAGCCGACTCGCTAAGCGTCGCTGGATCGCGAAGTGCGGGCTCGTCGGCGGTCAACGTCTCGGCATCGATGGCGGGCAGCGTCACATCGCCGGTCGCCGCCCACTCGGTTCCCCGCTGCAGCGTGACCTGAAACGCTAGCCCCTTCATGGCATTGACGTCATGCCCGAGAGTCGTGTGAAAAACACGTCCTTTGCCGTATTGAATGCTCATCAACAGCGGCTCATGTTCGCCGGTTCCGCCCGTTTCTTTGGCGCTGAATCCAGTCGCCAGCACGTTCATATTCTCCGCCGGCCCTCGCAGTTTTGCGTACAGTTCGTCGGCGGTTTGCATGAACGATCCCGGCAATCCCTTGGTGATCGGATGCTCGCGATCGCGAACCACGACGACAAAGGGAACGCGTTTGCCGTGGGCTCCGCCTGAACCAGGCGAGGTATCACGGGTAAACTTTTGCAGGTCTTCTTTCCAACGAACGTAGGGCCCATCGCTCTCGTTGCGGCCGCCCCAGCCCCCCAATCCGATCATGCGATTGTAGGCCGACCATTTTGGGAACGAGTTGTCGGCGGCATGGACCGAGCAGAAACCGCCTCCGCCCGCGACGTAATCTTCAAAGGCCTTTTGCGTCGACTCGCTCCACGGTTGGCCGTTGTAGTTGGAAACGACGACGTCATAGTCGGCGAATTTAGGGGCAAACGTACTCATGTCGCCCCCTTTGGCGGGCGAGGTCGCGACATCGACTTGGAATCGCCCGCTAGCTTCGAGCGTTTGCTTGATCAACGGCGTGGTTTCTTGCCATTTGTGGTTATTTTGCCCGTCGATCAACAAAGCCGATAGCACTTTGGCATCGCCAGCAGCAGACGCTTGCAGGGCAAAACCGGCCACCAATGCGAAACAAGCAACCCATCGTGGAAAGAAAAAGGTATTGAGATTCATCAGCATCAAGTTCAATTGGGGAAAGCGAAGGTGAGTGGGTATCTTTGGGCGGACAGAGCCCCCGTGGGCCCCATTGTATCAACATCATCTTCCACTTGGCGGGGCGTCAGACAGCTTTAGCGGTCACGTTTTGCCAACGCACGGCCGTCACGCTGGGTACATGGATTGGGATGAGTTGCCTAAGATACGTGGATATTGAGGTACGTGGACCCTGAGTTACATGGATCCTGTGCCATGATAATTCACCGCTGCTGGTACACACGTGGCCGGCCCAGCAATCCTTTGAAATCGAGCCTTCTGACGAATGAGCCACTTTACTCGCGGGAATTTCCCCGCCACTCGCCTGCGACGCGTCCGTCGCCATGACTGGTCTCGACGGCTTGTCGCCGAGAACCAATTGAGCGTGGACGATTTGATTTGGCCCATCTTTGTTTTCGACGGCGAAGGACGCCAACCGATCGAAAGCTTGCCGGGCGTGGACCGCCTTGGACTCGACCAGATCCCCGCCGCCATCGAATCAGCGTGCCGCTTGGGCATCCCCGCCATCGCGATCTTTCCGGCCACCCCGAGTGAACTGAAAACGCCTGATGCGGCTGAGGCCGTCAATCCCGAAAACCTCGTTTGCCGCACCGTTCGCAAGATCAAACAAGAAGCGGGCGATGCCCTCGGCGTGATCTGCGATGTCGCCTTGGACCCCTACAGCAGCCATGGCCAAGACGGATTGGTTCGCGATTCGTATGTGATCAACGACGAGACCGTCGAAGTTTTGTGCCAGCAAGCGTTGGTGCAAGCCGACGCGGGATGTGACATCATCGCGCCGAGCGACATGATGGACGGCCGGATCGGCGCGATTCGCGGTGCACTGGAAAACGCCGGAAAGACCAACGTGCAAATCATGTCATATGCGGCCAAGTACGCCAGTTCGTTCTATGGCCCATTCCGTGACGCGGTCGGTTCGTCCGGCAATCTTGGCAAGGCCAGCAAGAGCACCTACCAACAATCCCCCGCCCAGAGCGACGAGGCGCTTCACGAAGTGGCACTCGATTTGGCCGAAGGCGCCGACACGGTGATGGTCAAACCAGGGATGCCCTACTTGGACATCGTCTATCGCGTGAAGTCCACCTTTGGTGTTCCCACGTTCGCCTATCAAGTCAGTGGCGAATACGCGATGCTGGCAGCCGCTGCGAACAACGGATGGCTCGATCGTGACAAGGTGATCCTCGAAAGTTTGCTAGCGTTCAAGCGTGCCGGTGCCGATGGCGTGCTGACCTACTTTGCCGTCGAAGCGGCACGTCTTCTTCATGCCGCCCAATCGCAATAACCCCGCCGCAATAGCTCTACGATGACCTCTGAACTGAACACCCCCACACTCGACGAACTTGAAGCCGCCGCCAGCGAGAAGTTCGCCTGGAAATGGGACGCGATTTCGATTGCCAACCAACCGTACAAGTTGGCCGTTGCGGCGGATCCCGACAGCATGCTGATCGAAGCCTGCGAACGCCAAGACGCGGGCGAAGAAGGGGTGATCGATCCGTTTTGGGCAACCACATGGCGGGCCGCCGCGGGGCTGGATCGTTTCCTCGATCAAGTCGACGTCAAAGACGTGCCGGTATTGGAACTGGGTTGCGGCACCGGACATGCCGGTATCGCGGCGATGCTGCGGGGCGGCAAGGTCACGCTGACCGATGGTGTAGAGGACCCGTTGCTGCTCGTGCGAATGAGCGTTTGGCAACTGCGTGATCAATGCACCGTCGAGCGACTGCGATTTGGTATCGACACCATCGACGACCAATCATTTCCGATCATTCTGGGCAGCGATGTGACGTACCTGCGGCAACTATGGCCCGAGCTTGACGTTTGCATGCGGCAACATTTGGCCAAGGGAGGCCAAGTGCTGTTGAGTGATCCGTACCGTTTTATCGCCAACGAATTCCGCGAATGGATTCAAAAACGCGGCTGGCATTACACCGAGCACAAAGTCGAATTGGCGGACGATCCGAAACACCCGATCCGCGTGATGCAATTGCGAGACGCGAAGTAATTCGAAACCGGATGATTGGCGAACCGCAGATTCGTAAACGGACGGTTCGTGATCTGGCGGTTCGTGATCTGGGGATTTGCAAGGGGCGATTCAACAAGGGCCAGGGGGGGGATGTGGTGCGGGTTGCACTCTTTCCGCCACGATCCTCTACAATCGATTTAAACACCTTGGACCTCTGTGAACGGGAACTGCGACTTTGAAAGCGAAATGGATCGTCATCGTCGCCATCGTACTGGGCCTGGCCCTCTGGCTCGCCTACACGTCTAGCCAAGATCGCGAGCGGATGGATCAAGCCAGACGCTTAGCACAGCGGCAAAACTCGCAATCAGAAACCGCGACCTCTGAAACAAAATCGAAATCGGAAATCGACGCGGATCTAGACGTACTTGCCAAACGAGGCGTTGGCATGCCGCTACCCGACGACCTGATTTTCTCGCGAGTCCAACCCGAGGGTTATTGGTTTGTGGGCAAGCACGAAGGAGGATCGGGGGTCGAGATCCCGTTCGCGCCCGGTCGCCAACCGACGCCGCCCCCCGAGCTGAAACCGCTGCATGAAAACCCGGGCTACGTCGGCCCCGACGCATGCAAAGCATGTCACCCCAAGATGTACGAATCGTTTGTGCACACCGCGCACTACCGAACATCCAGCCGAGTGAGCGAGGATACGATCCGCGGCCGTTTTTCCGAAGGCGAAAATGTGCTCAAGACCGTCGACAAGCATGTCAAGTTCGAGATGCGAAAACGGGACGACCAGTACATTCAACGCGTGCAGTTTTTTGACTGGAAGTTTGACGTGCCGATGGACATCATTTTGGGGTCCAGCAAGATGGCGCAAACGTATTTGTATTGGCATGATGATCAACTTTATCAAGCCAACGTAACCTACTTGACCGACGGTGATCAATGGATCAACAGCCCCGGCTATATCGATGGCGACGCGGCCTACGCACGCCCGGTGCCCGAGCGTTGTATGGATTGCCACATGACGTACTTTGATTTTCGCAAAGAACCGAACCACTACACCCCCGACGGCATGATCTTTGGCGTGACCTGCGAACGGTGCCATGGCCCGGGAAAGGAACACGTCACCCATCACCAGCAAAACCCCGATGTTAAACAGGCCCACGCGATCGTGTTACCGAGCGAACTGCCACGTGACCGCCAACTCGAAGTCTGCGGCCAATGCCACTCGGGTGTAAACAATTTGAAAAACCCGACTTTCAGCTACCGCCCCGGCGACCCATTGTTTGACCACTATCACCGGACGCCCGATGATGGAACCAACTCGGTACACACCAGCAACCAATTGACGCGGCTGACCGCAAGCGAATGCTTTCAAAACTCACAAATGGGCTGCGTCGAGTGCCACAACCCGCACCAGAACGAGCGAGGCCAAAACGAACTCTTTTCGCAGCGGTGCCTCCAGTGCCACAATGTGCAAGCATGCGGAATGCACGACAAGGTGGACTTTGACATCGCCGAAAACTGTATCGCGTGCCACATGCCTATCCGAGCCACCAAACCGCTGCGACTGCGTTCGGTCGAAGGAGACGTATTTCCACCGCTGCGGGATCACCTGATCCGCGTCGATGATGAAGCGACGGCAGAGTATTTACAGTCACGATCACAATCGAGCGAACCCGACGCAGCCCGCTAGTGCAATGCCAGCTGGCGTTTGGGGGCGCGGACGAGAGGTTTCACTCCTCACTCCTCACTTAGCTTGCCTTACGATTTCCAGAATTTGCTGCAGAGCATCGAGGGTTTCCTGCTGCTCCGAATCGTGCGAACTTTGTGGGGTACTTTCGGAATCTTCGCCCGCCAAACGATCAAACATCCCGCCGATCTCATCGGCGGCATCAGCCAGCTCGCCGCCAAGGCCACGAATCTCGTTCAACGTGTCTTGAACTACGTCATACGGATCGCCAACGTCCTCGCCAAGAAATTCGGAGATCATTTCCCTCATCAGTTCGGGATCACCAAGTGGCATCTGCGAGCTCATCGAGAAAGTCTCGATCATCTGCTGGGCAAACTCCACCGGCGTTTGCCCCTCGTGGTTTTTGACTGACAACGACGCTCCTTCGGCGATCATCGCAGCGACGGCGGCGGGGTCCTGTGTTTGCATCGCCATAAAGATAGGCGGTGGAAAAGTCGCGGGGGTGTCGTTCACCTTCGCACCCCTTTGTTTCAATCGCTGCACTTCGTCTTGATCGCCGATACAGATCGCCTGGACCAATTTGACACTGTCGGGAAGCGAGGCAAGGTACTCGGCTTCGGCTTGCTGCTCTTGCTCTTCAAGCGAACTCAACACGTTTTCGCGAGTCTCCTTTTCTTCGATAGGCAGGATTTCATCAAAGCCGCCGTAGGGAGTTGAGAAGGCGACATCGGCATGCCCGACATCGATCACCGTGTCTTTCCAAACGGCAATCCCTAGCCCATGCTCCTCGTCCCACTCACAATCGGTACTGAATCCGATCCACGCGAAGCCGTCCACCGCTTGTGGGCTGACCAAGATTTCCAGCGCCCCGATATTGTCTCGCAACTGCGAAACCGATTCGATGGCCTCATCCTCATCGAACCAATCCTCGTTGTTTTCCATAAAATAACGAGCCCAACGCAGCGACGCATCGAGCACTCGCTCGATGATTCGCGACTGGTTTTCCAGCAGATACTTGACCGCCGCAATCTGAGCCTCGGTCGGTTCTAGGTCGGGGACCAACGGCTGCGAAGAAAAACCGTCACTCATTTCGGTATCGATCTCGATCACCACATCGCAACTTTCATGCGGGCCGTTCCAGCCCTTGAGCTCCGTTTCACAGCTCCATCCAGCGCCTTCCTCGTCGCGAGTGAACCAGAGACCTTCGATCTGAATCGTTTTTTTCATCGTTATTTTCGCAGCGGTAAAGCATTAAGGGGATGGCATCGCCAAGAGCGTGACGAGTCGAGTGACCATCGCTACTTTCGCAACGAGCAAACGCGACAATCATCACTCTTTGGCGACACAGTATAGGTGTTGCTTGCCGCGAAAAAAGATCTCGTCGCCGACAATCGCCGCCGAGGCATCGATTTCCTCGTCGAGCTTGTTCTTGGCCACAACCTCAAACGAATTCCCATGCTTCAAAACCACCGTCGTGCCATCCCGCCCGGTCAAATAGACATAGCCATTCGCTGCGACGGGTGACGCATAAACGGTCGAAATATCGGGCAATCGAGTTTGGTCAATCCGCAATTCGCCGGTCTTGACATCGCGTGAAACCAGCACGCCATTGTTGGCTTTGACGAAATAGAGCTGGCCTTGATACAGCAGCGGCGATGGCACGTACGGCGCCGCGTCTTCCTCGATCCAAGTGATCGTCTCGCTGTCGGTGATGTCCCCTTTGCTGCTGAGCGGGATCGAATAGATCGCGTAACCTCGAAATCCGGTCATCACAATCACGTTGTCCTCGAAACGCACAGGCGATGGAATCGGGTTGCCCGCTTGACCGCCGCACTCCCAAATCAATTCACCGGTGGCCAAGTCGTAACTACGCACCCGATTGCTGCCGTTGGTGACCACCTGCGTGCGTCCATTAAATTCGGTGATCAAAGGAGTCGACCACGTTGTTTGTTCATCGCGAGTTTGTCGCCACCGCTCTTCACCCGATTTCGCATCGAGTGCCACGATGAACGATTCGCCCTCGTGATCAAAGGGGACCACGAGTGTGTCGCCGGAGACCGCCGGCGAACTGCCCTCGCCAAATTGAGCTCGCGTTTGCATCTTGCCCAGATCGCGACTCCATAATGTTTTTCCGTTTAGATCCAGACAGTAAACGCCTCGTGATCCGAACGAGACGTACAGTCGTTCTCCGTCGCTCACCGGCGATGCCGATGCAAACGTGTTGGTGTTGTGTCCGGCTTCATGAGGCACTTGCTCGGTCACGGTGCTCCGCCACACCTCGGCGCCGCTGGCTCGGTCGTAGGCCAACACCATGAACGCGTAGTAATGGGTCGGCGCTACCCCGCCACCGAAACCACGTCCACCGCCACGACCACCGCGTCCGCCACGGTCACCGCGACCAAAACCGCCTGGACGCCCAGCTTCGGAGCGATCGCCGCCCGCTCGATCTCCACCCGCTCGATCTCCACCCGCTCGATCGCCACCTGCCCGATCGCCACCTGCCCGATCGCCGTCGGGACGATCTCCAGCACGGTCACGTCGCGGCGGCTCGGATGATTCGGCGGCTTGCGACTCCGTTGCCGTCTCCGCTCCCTCTTTCATCCGATCGGTTTTCACTGCGGTCGCGACATAGACGCGGTCGCCCAACACGATCGGGGTCGAGCTGCCGACACCCGGCACTTCGATTTTCCAGCGAATGTTCTCGGTTTCGCTCCACTGCGTCGGCGGATTCCCCGTTGGCGACACGCCGGACGCTTCGGGACCACGCCACTGCGGCCAGGCGGGATCGAGATCCTTGGCCGAGCTGGAAACCCCGACAAAAGCAGTCAATGCAAAGGTGGCAGAGGCAATCAAATGGATTGATTTCACAACAACAGTCCCAAAAATCGAGAAAAGGAGCGGCAAGTCAGCGAGTCCATAGCTCGATTCAACCCCTCCGCGACCCGCAAGTTCCGCTGGATGTCGGGAGCGCTGGGGAGCTGCGAAAACTGGTCATTTCAGCTAATTCGGACGATAACCGACTGGACCCCACCCCCTGATTTTGGGCGAGAATGCAAATTAACGATTGAGACGATCCAACATCGCTTGGATTTTCCAGTGCGTCGGCGAAGTGGCCGCGACCACCAACCATCGCCGCGATCGGCACGTCAAAAGCGACATCGTGGACGGTCCGCCTAGCGATTCCCAAGTATCACTGTCGATGCTCGTTTCGATTACCTGCATCAGCGGCTCGGCGCGGTTGGAATAAGATTCCCGCCAGAAGGCTGCCCCGCTGGCATTCCGTTTCGTCTCCGGCTCGCGCTGACGTCCGATCAACGGCGTGACGTCATAGACGCGAATCGCCAATTGCTCCTCGGCACCTTCTCGCGTGGTGATCGTTAGCTGCCCTGAGCGTATCGAGAGCACTAAGTCAAACTGCTCTAACAAATGGGTCACTTTCGCACCGACGCACGGCGTCTGGATGTCCGCCCGGATTAAATCCATACCCCTCGTCACCTCGGAGCTTCGCCACCATGGAACGACACCAGTACGCCCCTCCGCACCCCCAGGTACATTCACTTGCGAATCGGCGGTTTGGTCACGCCGCTGCGAGTCCGGTCGAGAAGGACTCGCAAACGGATCATTATCCGTGATCGCAAAACTTGGTTGCTCGCGTTTCTTTGCAATCAGCACAAGGCTTTCCTTCACTCCGATCTCTTCCAAAGCCCGCACATCAATCTCGGTGGCAGCGTGGGTCGACATGTCTCGTACCAACTGAGGCAACGTGAGACCATCGTCCCAGTCAAATCGACACGGCTCCTTCAAAAACGCCAGGATGTCAGCCTCCTGCTGTTCAGTCATAAACGGATCGATTTGCCACGAAGCCACCTCGCCACCATCTCGAGTAACGCGGGCGTGAGCGTGAATTCCATGCATCACGTCGGCCGGCACTACCGATTGAGCATCGGCCACCGACGCCGCAGCTAAAACGATTCCCGTCACGAAAATCGATCGACAACGCGGCACAGAAAACGTCATGGCAGCCACTCGCAGTGTGTGAGGTGAATTCGAACTCCATCGCGTTACCGAACAAGCAATTGGCATTCCCAATTGGCATTCCAAGTGCATTCAACCACGGTATCGAGAACATCCTTCATGCACTGCGCTGGGCTGCGTGATCAAGTTTGCCGAGTGTGTTGCAATTTGCTGCATTCGATTTGCACACAAAGACAATCCCTCGATTCACTTTTCTAACCATCCGGAATTTGACGTCGTGAACAAGGAATCCACTATGCTCTCGTTCAGGACCAATTCGCTTGCGATCACTGTCGCCTGGGTCATGTCATTCCACCCGATTGTCATCAACGTCCATCAAACCAGCGCCGCCGAAGCGATCGCAGCGAGCACCGACACGATCGATTCCGTCACGCTGTACCGCGACCAAGCGAGTGTCGTTCGCCGGATCGAAGTCCCCGCCTCGACGCACTTGCAACAAATCCGGGTGACCGACTTGCCGACGAGTTATGTGGCAGGATCCGCGTTTTCACAATGTGAATCGGGCAGTGTCATTCGCTCGACTCGCGTGATGACCGTCGATTCACTTTCGCCCGAAAACGAGCAAAAAGTCAAAACGCTTGCGGACCAATACGCGACGCTGCTTCGTGATCTGGATAACGCCAAACAGTCATCGACGGTGATTGAACAGGACTTGATCACGCTCGAGAAACTTGTCGACTTCTCGGCGAGCAAAACGCTTGAAAACCTGGACCGTGCCACGCTGGACGTACAATCGGTTACTGCACTGACCGATTTCACCATGCAGCGGCGACGGCAACTCGCTCAAGAACTATATGAACAGCAAACCGCGATCGAAGATTTGACAAAGGCGATCCAAGTCAACCGCGCGAGCATCGAATCGATCCACAATACGCGAGGCACCACAAGCGAAGCTCTGATCGAGGTGATCTCTCCCGACGGCGGGCCATTGCGGTTCAGCTACCAAGTCAGCGATGTAGGATGGTCGCCGAGCTATACCGTGCGGGGCAAACGCATCGACCAGAAAGAAGCGGAATTTTCGCTCGAATTCGAAAGCGTGATGGTGCAAAACAGCGGCGAAGATTGGGACAACGTAAAGCTGACCCTGTCGACGGCTCAGCCCGATCTGCACTCCGCCGCCCCCGGTCTGACCCCATTACGCATCGGCATCGCGGAATCAAGTGCGGCCTCGACATCTCAAATGCCATCGACAGCGCCGAACGAGCTGGAAATCCCCTCATGGCAAGACCAAATGGTTTGGCACCGCGACATTACACGCAATGCCGAATCGGGAGTGAAGCAAATCGCTGAACTCGAGTCTGCTGCGAAAGTCCAACGCGATATCGCCTTGGATGCGGGAGCGAACGTCAGCGACGAGAGCTACGCGATCGCCGACCGCATCAAAATCCCAAGTCGACTTGAGAACCAAGTCGTCGCGGTGACTCGCAACACACTCGCAGGTGATTTAAATTACGTCGTCACGCCGCTGCTGAGCAGCTTTGCCTTTCGCGAAGCCGACTTAAAAAACACGATCGGTCGAAACTTGATCGCTGGCGATGCCGACGTCTACTTAAACGAAAAATTTATCGGCCGAACGACGCTGCCGCCCACCGCCGCGGGACAACGTTTCCGAATCGGATTTGGGTCCGACCGCCAAGTCCGAACGCGTCGCGAATTGATGTCGCGGGATGCAACGGTCCACGGCGGCAACCAACGCGTCGCTCTGAAATACCGATTGGTCGTTTCCAACTATCACAACACCGTAATCCCCATCCGTTTGTTGGACCGCATTCCGCTGGCGACTGAGAATGAATCGATCAGCATCACGCTGGCGGCAGACGCGGCGAATCAATTGTCCACCGATCCGCTCTACCTGCGAATGCAACGACCAACCGGAATACTGCGTTGGGATCTCGAAATCCCAGCCGACCGGTTTGGCAGCAACGCTTACGATTTCGAATATATGTTTACGATTGAACACGATCGCGAGAAACGTATTGTCGGCGACCGCATGCTCGAACAGATGCGAAGCGATTACCGATTTGAAAACTCAGGCGGCGGCGGGTTCGGCGGTGGCATGGGCGGTGGTGGCATCTTCTAAAGCAACACTCGTCCGGATCCTTTCCATTGCGAATCAGAGGTTTGTCGTCGCTTTCCCATTGTCGCTCGGCTTTCCAAGCCGTTGGCGCGCATCACTCTCATTTCAGCATCGCGGAAACCTGCCTTGCATCAAAGGCAAACGCCCCTAACTCGGTGGCGTTGTGCGCGGCAACCAACGACGCCACTTCCGCACACTTACGCGCCGACCACCCCTGCGACCAAGCGAACAGGAATGCACCGTGATAGGTGTCACCGCAGCCGGTGGTATCACGAACCGCCTCGACCGTGGTGGCCGGTTGATGCCAGGGCGACTGATCGGTCTCGGCAATCCAACTGCCGCGTTCACCGCAAGTCACGCCGACGCAACGCGAGCCGAACTCACGTTGCAGAAACGAGACAAGTTCGCTTGGTGAAACCCCGGCATTCGATTTTGTCTGCGACTTGAAATGTTCCTGTGCAAAATGTTCGGACACGACCAATATGTCACTCGCCCGCACAAGGGGCAGCACCTCGCTGCGGTAGCGGTGAGCTCCGCCATCAAACGAAACCAATGTGCCGTGCTGCTTGGCAATTTCGATCGCTTGCAAACAAGTTCGCAAGTGTCGCCCATTGAGATGAAGAATTTTTGCTGCTGCCACGCCGCGTGCCAGCTCGTCGCTCCATGCCAGCTCAAGGTCGCTGGCAGGCGAAAACACGATCGTCCGTGATGCTGACGCGGCGTTGACCCAAATCGTCGCCACCGAAGCGGTTTGATCCTCGCATTGACGGACACAACTGACATCGACCGACGCGGCACGGAGCGCCGCTAAAATCGACTCGGACATCGGATCAAACCCCAGTAAATCGGCAAACGCGGCACGCCCACCAAGAGCGGCCGCGGTCGCCGTAGCCACCGCGATTCCGCCACCGATCCCGACCGCTCGCTGTTGGGCTCGCACCACCGTTTCCTCGGCTGGGAAACCGTCGACCACCATCACGGCGTCGAGCACCGAGACCCCGATTCCGATCACGTCAAACTGTTTTTGCAATTGAGTTTCCTTGTTTCTTGACTTGCTCCCTTGACACCATCGCGGCTCGCATCAATTATCAATCGTTCTATGACGAAGATGACTGGGCTTGCAAAACGCTTTCCCAAAGCGGCCCCTGTTTGTCCACGCGGCGCTCGCGTGGCGGCTGCAACTGATTCCAGTCGCGTCACTCACCATGTTGTCGGATACCCATTGCTGTGGCTCACTGGCATCTCCTGGACACGTTTGCGTCACGACGCAACCTCGTCCGCTTGCGATCGTTCCCCACCTGCCTCGCCCTTTCCATCACCTTGCTTGCGATGACGCTGGCTGCCCCGCTGGCATCCGCAGCGGACATCGATCCGATGGATTGGCCCAATTGGCGTGGTCCTCAACAAAACAGCTGCTCGTACGAAACCGGGCTGATCGAAAAGTTTAACCCCAAAGGCGGCAAGGGCAGCAACGTTTTGTGGAAAAGTGAAATCGCGGCAGGCATTTCCACGCCGATCGTGATGCACGGACGACTCTACACGATCGTGCGTGATTCACCAGGCACCCGCAAAGACGCCGAAAAGGTGATCTGTCTCGATGCCGTCAGCGGCGAGCTGATTTGGGAGAACATTTACAACGTGTTTCTCTCGGACGTTCCCGCCGAACGCGTTGGATGGTCCAACGTGTGTGGTGACCCCGAGACGAATCAAGTCTATGCGCTCGGTGCGTGTTGCTTGCTGCAGTGCATCGACGGCGAAAGCGGAAAAACGCTCTGGGAACGCTCGCTGAGCGAAGAGTACGGAATGCTTAGCACGTATGGCGGCCGCACGAATTCGCCGGTGCTGTTTGAAAACCTCGTCATCATTAGCGGTGTGACCACCGGATGGGACGAAACCGCCCGCCCGGCTCACCGCTTTTTGGCGTTTGACAAAAACAAAGGCGACTTGGTGTGGATCACCAGCACACGGCCATTGCCCGAAGACACCACCTACAGCACGCCGACAATCGCGGTGATCAACGGCCAACAGGTTTTGGTGACCGGGTCGGGCGACGGCACGATTCATGCAATCCAGCCACGCACCGGCAAGGTGCTTTGGCAAGAACCACTATCGCGCCGCGGTATTAACACCAGCGTCACGGTCGACAACGAAGGCAAGGTGTACGCCAGTCATGGCGAAGAAAATCCCGAAGGGACCGCGATGGGCGCGGTCGTCCGCATTGATGGCGAATTTGCATCGCTCGATTCGGCCTCGGCCGAGCAGTGGCGAACCGAAGAACTAACCGTCGGAAAGAGCTCACCGCTGAAGGTCAACGATCGGATTTACGTGGTCGAGGATTCTTCGCGACTGCATGTTTTGGATAGCGAAACGGGTGAAGCGATTGGCAAGCCGCTCAAACTTGGCACCGCGATGCGAGGCAGTCTGCTGTACGCCGATGGAAAAATTTATGCGTGCACCGCGACGGGCTATTTCTATGTGCTCAAACCGAGCGAAGACGGAGTCGAGACACTGTTCAAAGTTCGGCTACCCAGCGGACATGACGTGGGCGGATCACCGATCGTTTCGCATGGCCGAATCTATCTGCCGACCACCGCAGGGCTATTCTGTCTCGGCGACGAAGAGGTGCAACCAAGCATGGGGCCGGTGGAGCCCGCGGCAGCGGAACGTCCGCTCGGCGAAAATCCTCAACTCGCTCAACTGCAATTGATTCCCGCCGAAGCGATTGTCGAACAAGGCAGCACGCTACCGCTGCAAGTGGTCGCGTTTAATTCGCTCGGTCAACGCCTTGATTCGTTGCCCACCGACTTGACGTTCGAAGTCACTGGCGATGGCGGCACGGTCGATTCCGACGGCGTATTCCACACGTCCGGCCAGAACGCTCATCAAGCCGCCGTCGTCACCGTACGCAGTGGCTCGATTTCGCACCAGGCTCGCTTGCGAGTCATCCCCGAACTGCCATGGGCGTTCGACTTTTCCTCGGGCGAAGTTCCCGTCACTTGGATCGGAGCTCGTTATCGTCACGAAGCCAGGACGATCGACGGAAATCCAATGATGGTCAAAATCACCACGATTCCTAAAGGAACCCGCAGCCAAACCTGGATGGGACCGACCGACTTGAGCGACTACACCGTCACCGCCGACGTCAAAGCGGCCGCAGGAGCATCAAAACTTCCCGATATCGGGCTGATCAACGGACGCTACACGCTTGATTTGATGGGCGAGTCACAACAGCTGCAAATCCGCACCTGGACCGCTCAGTTGCGGATGGCCAAGAGCGTCCCATTGCAATGGCAAGCGGACACTTGGTACACGCTGAAAGTGCAAGCCAAAGTCGAAAATGGCGAAGCGATCATCCATGGCAAAGTGTGGCCGCGTGATCAAGCCGAACCAAGCGAGTGGACGCTGACGGCGACCGATGAAGCCCCGAATCATCACGGCAGTCCTGGACTGTTTGGCAACGCGACCAACGCGGAAATTTTCATTGACAACGTCACGGTCGCCCGCAACGACAACTGATGACCATCGCGTGTGATTCAGCTGTTTTCCAAGCAGGTTAAGGGGCGACATCTCGCGAGGTGATGCCCTGCTTGCTTGGTCCACCAGGGTGGACTCAGTGGGGCTTTCTCCAGCGAGGCAAGATGCCGCTTTCCCCCCCCGGAAAGCGGCTTGTTGTTTTATTGAGCCGCTCGCGCGTCAGCGGCCGGGTCCCACGCACGACCCGGTGCCATACGGCCCACGGCTCACGGCCCACGGCTCACCATCGCGATTAGCATTTGGATTAAATCAACAAGCCGTTCCGCCGTTCCGCTAACGACAAACAGCTTCGCTTGTCGTGGGAAAAAATGCTTCATCGCGTTGCCCGACTTCACCGCGTTGCCCGAATCGATTGCTGCGAGGTTGACGGCCTTGGCCCTCTCTAGCGAGCAGTGGGGGCCAACTTGCCAGCTTGACGCTGGTTGGGAACATACCACTCGTCCAGCAGCGCACTGAGCTGCTGGACTTTTGCTGGATTCGCCTCCGCAAGATTCACCGTTTCTTTCGGATCGTCTTTCAGGTTGTAAAGCTGAGGCTCGGCGTTTTCAGGCGGATACCTCATCGACCCGGTCGCTCCGTCGTAAGTCAGCAAGAGCTTGTCATGGCCTTGGATCACCCAGCGATACAGCAGCGATGCTTGGGGGTTTTCGATGTCGGCGATGTCGTGGGCAAACGATTCGCCGAAAATCGTGTCGCGTTCGATGGCCTCGCCCGACTTCAATTGCGGCAACAGATTCAATCCGGGGAAATCGTGCGGACCTTCTGCTTCGGCGGCCGCTAAAACGGTCGGCACAAAATCAATCGACGAACAAAGTTCGGGACGATCCGCAGGAGGAATTTTTCCAGGCCAGCGGAACATGATCGGCGTTCGCGTGCCGAGCTCGTAGGGACTCCGCTTGGATCGCGGTCCGTAGCCACCGACTTCCTTCTGGATCCAGCCGTTGTCCGTGACGTAGATGACAAGCGTATCGTCGGCAATTCCCGCGTCGTCGATGTGGTCCAGCAGCGTACCGCAGGTTTCGTCGAACCATTCGCACATCGCGTAATACTGAGCGATTCGTTCCTGCACTCCCTTTTTCAAGTACTTGTCAAGAAGCCGAGCCGGCGGATTGTGGGGTGTGTGTGGCATCACCGGTGCGTACCAAAGAAAGAATGGCTTTTCCGCTTCCACGCTGCGATCGATAAATTCAGTGACCGGCTTCATGGTTTCGCGCCCAATCGCCAGCCCCGCATCACCATGTCGTCCGCCCGGATTTGGATACCCCTTGGTCATTCCTTCGGTGAAACCACCGCGCTCAAATGAACCTTCCCACCATTTTCCGCTCTGGAAACTGACGTAACCCTTTTTGGCCAGCCACTGAGGCAAGGCACCGGTGCGGTCAATATGGGTGAGCAGCAGCTCGCGAGCGTCTTTACCCGCCTTTTCGGCGTGAGCTTGGTTTGCGGGTGTGCGGGCGGGGTCGTTTCCGGTCGTCTTGTTCTGATGCGAATAGAGTCCCGTGATCAGTGTCGATAGCGCGGGGCGACACAATGCGGTTGGAACATAGCCACGCCGAAATAACGTGCTCTCCTTGGCGAGCTGGTCAAGATTCGGCGTTTCGATTTCCTCGTGCCCCATGAAACCATAGTCGGTGTACCCCTGGTCGTCGGAGAGGATCAAAACAATGTTCGGCGGTTTGGCGTTGCCGGTTGTCGCGGTTGCAACCACGAAAAGAAGTGGCAGCCGGCGAAGGAGACTATTGATGTGATTCTTCATGTTGACTTGGTGCCTTGGCTGAGATGGAGGATTGGGCCTAGTAAGCAACGAACGTAAAATCAGTGGGATAGGCTTCCGGCCGGTCATTCCAGTGTCGCCAGCCTGGAAGCCTATCTCACTTCAGAACAACGAGCTGTTCAAGTGGATTGTGATCAATCGTTGGCCTTTGATAGAGAGGACTAGATCTTGCTCCCCAGGTTGTCGCCTGCATGCTATGCCGAATCCGCTGGCTTAAAGGCCTTTCATTTAGACCGCTGAATCCGAAATTCACTGCCGAGAAGTGGATGCGCCGAGCCGTTCTTGTGCAATGCGGTCAGCCACTTCGGCGGTTGAAATTTCTTCCGTCTTTGCACGCTGGAAGATTTCCGTCAATGTTTCGCCAATCCGCTCGGTGTGACGCATTGCCTTATCTAGATTGTAACCTTGCTTCTCATAGGAAATGTTGATGATTCCCCCCGCGTTGATCACGTAGTCAGGGGCATAAAGGATATTGCGATCCGTCAACGTCTTGGCCACCGCAGGTTCGGCGAGTTGATTATTCGCAGCCCCCGCAACGATCGCCGATTTTAACCGTAGGGCGGTTTGGGAATTAACGGTGCCACCGAGCGCACATGGGGCAAATACGTCGGCCGTAACATCGTAGATTGCTTCCGGAGCAACCGAAGTCGCGGAAAAATCGGTGCACGCTCGCGTAACATTCGATTGATGAACATCGGTCACGACTAGTTTGGCGCCAGCGTTATACAAATGGCGACACAGCGCGTAGCCAACGTTCCCTACTCCTTGGACGGCCACCGTGACATCGTCGAGTCGAGCCCGCACGTCGTAGGCTCGGCGCTGCTTCAATGCGACAGCAGCCTGGATTCCACAGTAAACACCATATGCCGTGATGGGGGATGGATCACCACTGCTGCCCATGGAGGTCGGCAAACCAACGACGTGCTTGGTTTGCTGACGCACGGAGACCATATTATCGACCGACACTCCGACATCCTCGGCGGTAACGTATTGACCGCCCAAAGAATCGACGAAGCGTCCGAAGGCTTGGAATAAGGCATCCGATTTGTCGCGGCGTGGATCGCCAACGATGACCGCTTTGCCTCCACCTTGCTGGGTATCCGCCACCGCATGCTTGTAGCTCATCCCTTGACTCAATCGCAGCGCGTCAGTCAACGCTTCCTCGTCGCTTGCGTACCGCCACATCCGGCATCCGCCCAGTGCTGGCCCAAGCGACGTGTCGTGAATCGCGATAAAGGCACGTAGCCCGGCCTTGGCGTCCGTACAGGAAATCACAAGCTCGTGGCCGGCGAATCCGGGGATGTCGTGGCAATCAAGGGTTTCAAGTTGGTAGTCAAACTCGACGCAACTGGAGGTGTCCGCAGAGGAGTCCTCTGCCTTCGTCTCGGTATCGGATTTTGTTGTGGTGGAGACTTGCATGACGATTGGCGATTCGCGTGTGCGTTAGGAAAATGGTCTGTAAACGTCTCTTTGTCGAAGCTCGTGCCGCGAACTCGCCCTTCGATGAACCGAGTACACTGTAGGAACACGTCTGCACAGTGAGAACGAACAGTAGATACAACCGATCCCAAATAGGTTCGGGACGAATTGTCATCTTGCTCGTCATGACGGATGGCGATGTCATGACGAATGGCGATCCGTTTGGAAGCGTCCAATTGTTGTGGGAACGCTGTTTCGTGCAACAGTCCTGCGCATTTGCCGAACGGATTGTCGCAAATCACCAACGAGTGATGCGTATGATGCCTCTATCCCAACGTAGTGTCCATCGAAATGGGTGTCCGTTTGAACGACGAAGTGGAATCGACATGACGAAAATTGGCTCGGTGTTACTCGTATCGCTACTGATGGCTTCCGCACTTTTGGCGGACGACTCACAGGCCGATGCGGAGTTTGAACGACTCGGCGAACAATACATTGACCAGTTCGCAGAATTCTCGCCCGTCCAAGCGACTTCCTTGGGCGACCATCGGTTTGATGGGAAGCTTGACGATGTAAGTCAGGCGGCCAGAGATCGAAAGCTCGCGTGGCTCTCTGACTTCGCCAAACGACTTGATGGCATCGATTCGAAACGACTCTCCCGCGGCAATCAAGTCGACCTCGCGTTATTAAAACATTCAATCGAGTACAAACAATGGCAAACCGCGGAACTGCAAGAGTGGAAATGGAATCCACTGATCTATACCGGGATCAGCGGAGATTCGGTCTACAGTTTGATGGCCAGAGATTTCGCGCCGCGTCGTGACCGTCTATTGAACGTCGCCAGCCGCTTGGAGCAGTTCCCGCGATTCTTTGCGCAGGTCCGAGCGATCTTGGATGTTCCGCGAGTGCCGCAGGTGCACGCAAAAACTGCGGTGGCCCAGAATCTAGGCATCTTGAAGTCGATCGACAACTATGTTCGGCCGTTCCTCGATGAGTTGCCACAACCGGATCGTGAAAGAGTTGCAAGTGCTATCCGAACTGCTGAATCGGCGGTTCAAAAGCAGCAACAATGGCTGGAATCCGAGCTGCTTCCTGGTGCGAAAGGTGACTACCGGCTGGGGATCGAGCGCTATCAACAAAAGCTCGCCTTCGCATTGCACTCTCCCTTGCGGCCTCAGGAGATTCGTGATCTTGGCGAGCGGCGGATCGAAGAGCTTCACAACCAGATGTACGCCATCGCAAAGCCGATGTACCAGGATCAATACCCGCTGACGCAGTTCCCCGAGAAACCATCCGATCCATTTCGACGTGCCGTGATTCGGTTTGGACTGGAAAAGGCATATGCAAATGCGCCACAGGCAGACGAGATCGTCCAAACCGCACGACAATCGGTTGCCGCAGCAACCGAATTCCTTCGCCAAAACGATGTGATCACACTCTTCCCCGATCCGCTTGAGATCATCGTGATGCCCGAGTTTCGTCGCGGCGTCTCGCTGGCCTACTGCGACTCGCCCGGGGCGTTGGAAACCGATCAGCCCACGTTTTATGCCGTCTCGCCACCGCCTGCAGACTGGACCGAAAAACAAGTGCTTTCGCATTTGCGCGAATACAACACCCGATCAATCGACGTGCTGACGATCCACGAAGCGATGCCTGGACACTTTCTGCAACTAGCACATGCCAACCGCTACCAAGGCAAGCTGCGTCATCTGTTTCAGTCTGGCGTCTTTGTCGAAGGCTGGGCCGTCTACTCGGAATGGATGATGTGCGAAGAAGGGTTTCGCGACCACGACCCGCTTTTGAAGCTGATCACACTGAAATGGTATCTGCGTGATGTGACCAACGCGTTGCTTGATCTTGCGGTCCATGTGGACGGCGGCTCTCGCAGCGAAGGTATGCGAATGTTGGTAGAGGATGCGTTTCAGGAGGAGCGGGAAGCGGCGGGAAAATGGACTCGCGCCCAAATCACGTCTGCCCAGCTACCCACCTACTTCGTCGGGTATCTGGAACACGTGGCGCTGCGTCGTGAGGCCGAGCAGATGTGGGGCGACCGGTTTAATCTAAAAGTCTATCACGACAAAGTTGTATCGTTTGGTTCTCCGCCACCTCAGTTTGTTCGCGCACTTGTCCTCGACGAACCCATTCCGTGACCACTTGGAATATTGCCATCAAGCTGTTGATGAGATCACATGCGTTTTCCTGAACTGTCCGGGGCTGAGTCCTAGTTCACGCTGAAAAACGGCGCATAGCTGGCTCGAGTCACGAAATCCACTTCGGCGGGCAACCATCTTGATCGAAAGCCCGGATTCGAAGAGTTGTGTTTTCGCCATCTCCAACCGTGCACGAGTGATTTCTTCACCCACCGTGCACAGCACTTCGTGCTTAAACCGCCGTTCGAGCGTTCTTCGCGACAAGCATGCGTGGGTTGCTACGTCGTCCACAGTGATGTGCTCGTGAGCATGGGTGGCGATAAAGTGGAGGCACTTGACGATATCGGGATCCGCCACTCCATAGGCGTCGGACGAACTTCGTTTGACGATCCCGCGAGGCGGCAGCCGGGTCGGACTTTCAGGTGGCTTGCAGCCAGCGATTAGTTGCTCGAGCAACGATGCGGCTTGCACCCCAACTTGTTGGTAACCCACATCAATGCTGGAAAGCTGAGGGCTTGTGTACTCACAGACCAGAGGCTCGTTTTCCATCGAAACGATGGCGATCTCTCGCGGCACTCGCAGTCCATGCTGTTCGCATCGCTGAATGATGAATCGACCGAGCGAATCATCCGACACGCAGACGCCAGTCCGTGGTTCCCATGTGGCCACTAACGCATCAAGCTGATCGGAAAAGGATTGCCAAGCCGCCGCAGATCGAGCATAGGAGTGGTCAAACAGGTCAACGGTGTGCTGGAACGCGATCTCGCGGGCCGATGCGTTGTAGCCAGCGATCTGCAACTGCACACCACGTTGGTCAGTAAATCCTACATAGGCAAGCTTCCGAAACCCGAGCGACAAGAGATGCTGCGTCGCGATTTTCCCGGCTTGGCGCCAATCGGGAAAGACTCCCGGCAGGTTTTCCGCATCCGTATTCAACCAAACATTCACTGCCGGAATCTTGTGCTCTTTCGCTTTGATCGCCAGGGACCGCCCAATGCGTCCAACGAAACCGTCGAACGCCTGGCCGGGGTCATCCAAAAAATCAAAATCCGTCACTGGGATTAGCGTCGTATCCCAGTTGGCTGTGGAGGCTACTTGTTGAATGCCGGCCAACACATCGAGATGCCGACGAAGCGGAGTCTCGACCTCGATCAGGATTGCAATGCGATGCTTCTTGCTCATCGGCTCTGCGTCACTCATTCATCGGGGTGGATTTCAGTCTCGCGTATCGTTACGCATCGCAAAGATCCTTGATCAATCGATCAAACAAGACAGATGCAGACCCGACGCCCCTATCGTATCGACGCAAAACGAGCCTCTGGTCGCTAGGAGATGGGAATGCAGTAACGAATAATTGATCCTAGCAATCATCCCAATGAAAGATATGCTTTAATCGCCACGCAGCGATGTTTCTGCGCATAGTGCGGATGTTCCAGAGCCGCTTGGCGGTGAGGATCACTCGATTAGAGCGTGAATTCCATTTGCATTGAGGCCGATGGCTCAAACGCATCCGCGCTGGGCGAGTACTTATGCAGCAGGATCGTGCCAATTTCGAAGCAAGATTCACCAAGTCGGCGGACTCGGGTGACTCGCACGCGGACCCAGAAAGTGGGCAATACAATACGCAGTTCTTCCTCAGGAAAAAACTGAACGGAACTCAAAAATCCGGCGCCGGTGCGTGAAAAGTCACGGGTATAAATTCCAACCGGATGACTCGGACGCGGACAAAACGGAAGCGTGACTTCCGACCACAGCAGAGCGCGGGTGCGAATGCTAATGCGTTGGTTGCTCCGCTCGTCGGTGGGAAATGAATTCGATGCCTCACCATTGCTGGCGAAGTATTCCGACAATTCCACAGGCAGCTGAATATCCCAGCACACTTGTTCGATCAGTCCGCTTAGGCGCTGAGGATAATCGACTTCCAACATTCCAACACCTCTGGATCGAATGACGCGGAACCCTCACGCTCGAGTATCTCGAGTGCTTTGTGTCGTGTGAGGGGTTTACGGTAAGGACGCTGGCTGGTCAGTGCTTCGAACACGTCCACCACCGCACAGATTTTGGCCCAAGGATGAATTTCAGAGCCCACACATCCCACCGGATATCCGTGCCCATCCATCCGTTCATGGTGCTGGTAGACCATCAACAATTGGCCTTCGTTCAAATCGGTCCGTTTCGCTAACTTGCGAAAGCCTAAACCGGGATGACGCTTCACTTGGCGAAATTCCCAGTCATCTAGCTTGCCGGGCTTGGACAAGATTCGATCATCGATATCAAGTTTGCCAAGATCATGAAGCAGACCGCCGGTCGTGATCTGTTCGACCTCTTCGGCCGAGTACCCCAGCCCGGCGGCCAACATTGCCGAATAGAACGCGACATTTGTTGAGTGGGTAAAGGTTGCGTAATCGTGATGCAGTACGCGGAACATGTCGCTGGCGGCAAATTCGTCTCGCGTAATGATTTCGGCGGTCAAGGCACCAAGTTGGCTGACCGTTGCGACTGCCTCATTAACATCGCGATTGCCGAATGCCGAGCGGAGCGAATCGAGCACGACCTCGTTCAAGGCACCAACCTGCAACTGCGGTGTGATGTTGCTCGATACCAAATCCGCATCCAACAAACGACGCAGATACGATTGATAGCGAGGCCCTGAATCTTTTTCGATATACAGCAAGTGATTCCCGCGATCGCGGAGACGATCGAGATCATCCAGCGTCAGCGGATAGGTAGCGCCGCGATAAAGAACGAATCGACCCGAATCCTGTTCACGCTGAAACAGATCGAGCCCAACCGCACTTGCTGGTAGCAAGGTGGCAACGCTAATCGGTAGAAAGTCCAAAGCGAGCATTCGGAACGCACCTAAAGGTTCATTTCAATAACCTTACGTCAGGTCATTGCCTAAAAACCTAGGACGTACGTTCGCACCCCGCTGGAAGTATCCCCTCTGAAAATTCACTTTTCTTCACTGAGCGAGCGGTGTCTGCCGTCTCTAATCGGCGTAACCCCTACCACACTCGTATTGGGAACAGAGACCTTCACGTTGCACCGCTTCCCGAGTGGAAACAGGTGCAATCAAAGTGATCTCAAGAGACTTTTTGTTCTGCGGATGCAATCATTTGTCGAAGGATTTCTTTCAATGAAACCCTAATATCCCAATCGGGATAATGGGCTCTCAACTTGGACAAATCACTGATGTAACAGATGTGATCTCCTTTTCGATTGTCTTCGGCAAGCGAAAAGTCCAACTTATATCCCCCAATCTCTTCAATTAACGCGATGCACTCCAGCACGCTGGCAGCATTCTCGCGGCCGCCACCGATATTGTAGACCTCGCCCGGACGCGGATTCTTGGCGAACGCTTCGAATGCTTTGACCACGTCACTGCATTCAATTTGATCACGGACTTGTTTTCCCTTGTAACCAAAGATGGTGTAGGGTTTGCCCACCACGGCGACGTGGACGAGGTAGCTGAGAAAGCCGTGTAGCTCGACCCCACTATGGCTGGCGCCCGTCAAACAGCCGCCCCGGAACACGCCAGTTTTCAGCCCAAAGTACTTGCCGTACTCTTGTGCCAACACGTCCGCCGCCGTCTTGGAAGCACCAAACAACGAGTGCATGGTTTGATCAATCCGGCACGATTCGTCGATCCCGTCATAGTCTTCGGGGTTGGCGTATTCCCAACGCGTCTCGAGTTCTTTGAGCGGTAATTCATTCGGCGCGTCACCGTACACCTTGTTCGTGCTCATGTGGCAAAACACGGCGTCCGGAGCGAATTGACGGGTTGCTTCAAGCAGGTTCAGGGTGCCGACCGCGTTGACCTCGAAGTCCAGAAACGGGATCGCCGCCGCTTTGTCGTGCGAAGGTTGTGCAGCGCAGTGAACGACAAGATCGGGGGGCTCGTTTTTAAATAGATCCAGAATCGCATCGCGGTCGCGAATATCGATCGAGACGGTGCGAAAGTTCTTGGTTTCCGACTCCAGCTGACTCTGATTCCAGCGGGTGCTGCCATCGGGACCAAAAAAGGTCGCCCGCATGTCATTGTCGATTCCGATCACTTGGTCGCCTGCTGCGTCCCAATGGCGGACGGCCGCAGAACCGATCAAGCCGCTTGAACCTGTTACCATTACTCTCATGAGATTCTCTGTTCCTGTCGCGAAAATCGAAACCGTGTCGTCGCACGATGCTGTCGTGGCAATATCTTGCTGAGATTGTAGTTGCGAATGAGATCCCGACCAGATTAGAGCGTGGTGGGAACAAAGACATTCATCAATTCATCACCCGCGTAAAGCCTATAACCGGACGTCTCGTGAGCTGCCAAAAACGAAGTCACCACAAAACACAAGACCGCTAAACACTAGGGGGTCACCACAAACTCGGCGGGCAATTCGTACTTACCTTCGGCAGCTTGGCGTGTCGTAATTAGTAACTCTTTCTTGCCCGGACGCGTGGGATCATCCGCGACCACCCAGATCAGCGCCTGCTTGACGTCATGCGACCCGGTCGCCGTTTTGTCGGGATTGGCTCCCAAAAGCAAATCTGTCAGCACTTGGCGAAACGGCATCTCCTTTTTCGCAAACCCGCGTATCTGCTGATTCTGAGTGATCCCCATTTTCTGCAAATCGCCGCCGATGATTCGCATCGGCGGAACCTCGGTCCCTTCGGGCAGCGACGCGGCAAATTGCTCGGCAATAATATTGACGCCAAACTCGAGCGACTCTTGGTCAAAGGTCACCGACATCTTTTCGGAAAGCAGTTCATCCAAAGTGAATGTTTTCTTGGGCGTCGCCGCAGCGACCGTAGCCCCCGCACTGCCAGTGGTATTGACCGCGAACAAGGTGGCCAGCGTGATCTGCGACGCCGCATCGGCGGGCAGATAGGCGTTGCTGATCGCCGACTGGTCGGCGACACCATAGCGAGAATAGCTGCTCAGAAAATCCATCATCGCAGGCAACTGGTTCGCCAACAAACGCCACGACGGATCAGGCACCGCATCAAGCACAAAGTCCTTTGCCCATTGCGGAGTCGACTCGACCGCTTGTTTCAGATTTTGCATCAACGTCGCTTCGCCGATGCCGCCACTCGGAGACAATCGCACCTCGGTATACAACCGGTCCTCGTCAAAGTGAGCCAACGCCATCGCGGCGGCCACATCAGGAATCAAAAATCGTTTCAAGCGAGCTTCCAAACGCGGTGCACCGATTTCGATTAATTTCCGTCCATCGGCAAACAGAAAGTTCGGCGTCACGATCAGAGCCAACTCGTTTTTGCTGCTCGTCGCATTCCACAACGACTGCATGCTGCGGGGCAACAGGATGCTCGCACCGCCATTCTCGGCAATCTCTTTGGCCCTCGCGATCGACGAAACCGAAAACCGCGTCACCTGGTTCTCGTTAGGCTCGCTGTCAGCGACGAAGTAAGCATCCGAATCGAGTTCATCGCCCGCATACAACGTGGCTCCGTCGGGCGTGCGTGATGCTGACACGTCCCACGCTTGGGTCAGCGTATCGAGCGAGACAGGATCATGCAGCGTGACCGCAAGCGATACTTCGGGCCACCCGTCTTTGCCTTTGTGCATCGCGATCGAGAGTCGGTCCATTTTTTCGACAGCGATTTTTGCCCGCGCCGACGCTTGATCGAGTAATTGCTTTAAATCTGGTGCAAGCGAATCAAGAAAGTGGCTTCCGCTACTCTTGGCACGCAGCTCGGCCAAATTCACCGTCACGATGAACGAAGGTCCCGGCGGAAGCATCTCAAGCGGCGCCGGGGACTCGGCGGCAAAGGGAGGCAACCACAACAAGCGATCATCATCAACGACTTGATACCCCGGTGTGTCCACCGGCGTTGTCTCGCGTTCAACTGGTTGGGGCTGCGAATCACGACCACCACCGCCGACCGAAGGAATGCGGGCGGGGATCGGTGGACGCTGTCGCTTCTGGACCACTCGTTTCGATTCGCCAGGCCCACCGACGATCAACATGATCACCAGCATCACCACCATGACGGACAAACCGCCCAACACGAGCGGCGCCTTGTTGGACTTCTTTTTCCGGCGGCGACGTCTCGCCGGCGGAGACGATTCGGGTTCGGGTGGCGCGATTGGCGGCGCGGCAATTTCTTCCGCTTTCGCCGCCGGCACCGCAGCCGAGATGACCGCAACCGCTGCATCCGTCTGTGCTGCATCCGTCTGTGCTGCATCCATCTTTGCTGCGACCGACTTTGCTGCGACAGGCTCGGCTACAACCTTTTCGCCTGCAACCTTTTCGCCTGCAACACTTTCGGCTGGGACCGATGACGGCGGGTTGGTCTCGACCGGCGGCACCGGCGTTGCCGGAGCTCGCTTGCTTGCTTTCGACTTGGTGGGGGTGGGTTTCGTCACGATCGACACCACGTCGTCGCTTGTGTGATCCGAGCCACTGGTGTGATCCGAGCCACTCGTGTGATCGGATTCGCTAGCGTGAACCGATTCGGACGCGGGTGCTGAATCATCGGTTTCGATCGGAGGTGCCGCAGACGCTGGAACCGCAGGGGCGGTGCTGGCGGCCGGATCGATCATCGCAGCGGTCGCACGCAGTGCATCGGCAAACTGAGCGATCGTGGCAAAGCGTGACTGCGGATTTTTTGCGAGCGCAAACGCCACCACTCGCAACAACGGATCCCCCGCCTCGCCAGCGGCAACTGCTTTGGAGATCGACGAGGGAATTTGCGAAGCATGCAGCGCCATCATCTCAGCGGCCGAATCAGCCTGGAACGGCATCTTGCCAATCACCATTCGGCAAATCAAACAGCCCAGCGAATAAATGTCGGTTGCGGCGCTACACGGAGTCGAAGCATCCGCTAACTCCGGAGCCGCGTAGGCATGCGGCGACTCGAGCACATCGAGCCAAGAGTAAGGATTGGTGAGCATCGCCGAGACGGCGGGCCCCGACGGATCTCGCAACAACCGTATTGAACCGTCTTTGCCCATCCACACTCGATCGGCCCGCACGTCGCCGTGCCACAATGAACTAGCGTGCAACGCCGCCAACGCATCACTGATCGCAATCCCAATCTCACAAGCCTGTTTGGCTTTCAATCGCGGCCGCTTTTTCAAAACTTCCGACAACACCTCGCCGCTCGGTAATGGCGAGAAAATCACAATGTTGTCGTCGACGCGATCCAATTCGATCGACTGAAGTGCCGCTTGAGTCACCCCAGCGTGGGCCGCAATCCATTGGTCCCGCCCCCCACTGAGCTGTTCGGCAGTGGGACGAAACAGTACCCCTGAACCCCCTTCGCTCGCCGGCCCCTGCACGTTTGCTGGCCGAACCACAGGTACCCAGCGGCTCAGCGGGGCTGCCGCGGTCGCATCGGTTTGCAAAAATCCGCCATGACGCAGGCTCACAGATTCGGAAACCAGAAGCGATTTAGCTTGGTACGGGGTCAGCACCCCCGACTTGACCAGGTACTTGGCCAGCGCGACAGCATCTTCGGGCGGCAATCCCCCTGCTTTCTCGGCATAACCTACCGCATAACGCTTACATCCAGCCGCATCGGTGACACCGTTACGAACCAATCTTGCCCAGAATTCGCTTAGTGCGACCGTCATGAATAAACAACATTTCGATGTCGAGAAGGAAACGCTTGTGTGGGAAAAACACTTTCGCCGATGAATAGTCTAATAGATCGACCGATTTCAGCCGACCACGGCTTTAGGGGACTCGTTCCCTGACATCAGGCAGCGCTAAATCAAGCGGCCTGGTGTTTACGCAATCCGAAATAGCAGGAGCGTCCTTGCTTCACCGCAATCGATCGAAGGAACCGATTTTGGGTCACTTTTGCCGTTAGTTTTCGCACAACGTAGAGCTTTGTTGCGAATCGAGCTAGACTTTTAGGTAACGAGCCCTACGACCGACATTCCATCACGAACATGCATCACTTGAGTTTCCATTGAATATTGTCTTCCTATCGACTGAAGCCGTCCCGTTTGCCAAAACGGGTGGACTTGCTGACGTATGCGGCACTCTCCCCTCGAAGGTTGCCGCATTGGGGCATCGAGCCACGTTGATCATGCCGGCATTCCGAAGCATTCGCAGTGCGGGATTGCCGATCGAGTCGACCGACACCAGTTTCGCGATCCCGATGAGCCCTCAGAAGCTGATCGGGGCACGTATTCTGAAATCCAAACTGCCCGACGGAGATGTCCCGGTCTGGTTCATCGACCAACCTCAATACTTTGATCGCGAATCGCTGTATGGCACCTCGACAGGCGATTACCCCGACAATGCCGAACGATTCGCCTTCTTTTGTCGAGCCGCAATGCATGCGATCTCGCGACTCGATGGGCCCGTCGATATCGTCCACTGCAATGACTGGCAATCCGGGCTCGTCCCCGCAATCATGGCCGCCGAACCGGACGCCTATCCCTGGATCAAAAAAGCCTCGTCCATCTTCACCATCCATAACTTGGCCTACCAAGGCCATTTCGAACGCGACGCGTTCCGCTGGACCGGTCTCGATTGGAAACATTTCAATTCCAACCAGTTCGAGTACTACAACCATCTGAACTTTCTGAAAACCGGGATCGTCGCTGCCGATATGATCACCACGGTCAGCCCCAAGTACGCCGAGGAAATCTGTACCCCTGAACAAGGCTGCGGACTCGATAACGTGCTGCGCGGTCGACACGACCGGCTTTCGGGAATCATAAACGGGATTGACCAAACGGTTTGGAATCCCGAAACCGACCCCAAGCTCTCGGCGACCTATGACGCTCGTTTTTACAAGCAGGGAAAACTGGCGAACAAGCGTGAGATCCAACAGCGGTTTGGACTGGAGCCTAACGAATCACTGCCGATGATTGGACTCGTCGGGCGATTGGCGAGCCAGAAAGGGTGGGACATGATTCTGCCCGTATTGCAATCTCATCTATCCGAGGATCGTCCCGCCCAGTGGGTCGTTCTTGGTAGCGGCGAGGCACGTTACGAGGAACCGCTTCGCAAACTAGCGCAAGCTTATCCCAAACGCTTTGCCTTGTATCTTGGATTTAGTGACGAAATGGCACACTTAATCGAAGCTGGCTCAGACGTCTTTGTGATGCCAAGTCTATACGAACCGTGCGGACTGAACCAATTGTATAGCCTTCGCTATGGAACGGTGCCGATCGTGACAGAGACTGGTGGCCTGGCGAACACTGTGGTCGATTGTACAGCAGAAACGCTCGAAAACGGCACTGCGACGGGCTTTTTCATCCCCGCAGCGAATGCCGAAGCCCTCGATCAAACGATTGGCCGAGCATTGCACCTGAGATATCACGAAAAAGAAAAATGGCAACAAATTATTGAGACCGGAATGTCGCAAGACTTCTCGTGGCGGCATAGCGCCAACCAGTACATCGAGCTTTATGCAAAAACCATTGCCCTTAAAAATTCACAGGCAAAAACGATCATCAAACGCCGAGATGAATCAGCAACTTTTCGCTAATTTTGTCTCGCCAAACCCTACGAACATCCGTTAGGATCTCGTATGGTCCCTGCACCCCCACAGGAATTGGTGCACTAAAATAAACCTGTTCGTGAAGTAGTACCTTGATCGAAAACGCCCCCTCGCGAGTCGCGGATCGAAACAAAAAACTGGTGCGTCTACAAAGACGCGGCGGGGCCTCTGCAAAGCCAGCCGCCCCCGAGGCTGCGACGCAATTGCCCGAACCGAGCGGTTGTGCCGAATCACGACTCAATCCGATCACGGGTGACTGGACGATCTTTGCGCCTCATCGCGAAGCACGTCCCGATCAATTTGGAACCGAGCAACGGGTTCCGACCACGACCGCGCTGGAGTGTCCGTTCTGCGCTGGCGAAGAACACACGACCCCGCCGCCAACCTGGGTTGCCAAGATCACCCCGGACGACAGCTTTCAAGTGCTGTATCCGCCCAGCAACGGTTCCGCTGTATCGCCGGCCGCACTGCGAGATTGGTCGGTCCGAGTCGTCCCCAACAAATTTCCTGCGGTGACGCAATCCGATTCCACCCCCGCTCAGAACGATCTACCTAAACGATCCAGTCCGCTGTTTCAAAGCAGCAAGGTCATCGGGGGTCATGAGGTCATCATTGAATCCCCCAATCACGTTCAATCGATCAGTGAATTGGATCTGACGGAAATCAAACTGATGTTGGTTGCATACCAACACCGGCTGAGCCATTGGCGAAAGCAACCAGGCATTCAGTACATCAGTTTGTTCAAAAATGTTGGCGGCGATGCGGGAGCTTCGCTGCAACACAGTCACAGCCAATTGTTGGCGAGTGACCAGATGCCCAATTCGGTTGAAAACATCAACGAACGAATGCGGTCGCATCAAGCCCGAACGGGATGCTGTCTGCAGTGCGATATCATTCGCGCCGAATTGAAACAGAAGAAACGGATCGTGGCGCAAACCAATTCACTTGTTGCCTACTGTCCGTACGCCAGCCGGTTGCCGATGCTACTGCGTGTGACCACCAAAGACCACGTTGACCATTTCGATCAACTTTCGTTCGACGTCCTTGACGACTTGGCGCGGATGATCAAACGGATGACAGGCTGGCTCGAAACGCTGGTCCCCAACGCCTCGTACAACATGTTGCTGCATACACGTCCGCCGGGCGCTCACGGCAACGCCGAGGCATTCCACTGGTCGCTTGAATTCTTTCCCCGGATCACGCGTGTTGCCGGATTCGAGTGGAGCAGCCAGTGCATGATCAATACGGTGCTGCCCGAACTGGCCACCGAAAAATACCGCAAATGTGCCGCAGCCGAGAACCCACGGCTCGTTCTATAGCCCGCTAAACGCGGGCGGCAATGCGAGTGCTTCGTCAACGGTAAATCCTAGGGCAGCGAAACTCGCGTGAGAGTACCGACTGGCTCGGCAACTACCACGAAAGCCGTTGACGGCTTCCGCCACTGTGTATCGCTCTTTAACCGCCCTTCCAAAAATTCGAGCGTGAATCATTGGGGCTCGTCATTCACAAATGCGGGCAGTGCCTCTCTCGACAGCTCGCCGCCGTGCCAATTCGCACGCAAAATCTCTTGAAAATGCGGCAAAAATGCCGACACATCGCGGCCCCAAAACGAAACTGCAGTTTGGGTAAATGATTCGGATCATTCTGGCCGATACAAGCTCTAACAGTGTCATGGTCAACTGCGGAATACTGCGTCCCTGGGTCGATTCCCAGCGTGATCGCTTGCGGCTGAGTCCACAGCACTGGGTTTGTGATCGACCGAATCTGTCCCTTTCAACCCCATCATCACATATATGACGCCGCACGCTTATCTCTGTTTGGTTCTGCACAACCATCAACCAATCGGCAACTTTGATGGAGTCTTTGAACAAGCGTATCAGGACAGCTATCTGCCGTTTTTAGAGGTATTCGAGCCTTTTGAAGCGTTGCGAATCTCGCTGCACACCTCGGGTCCGCTGATGATGTGGTTGGCCGATCGGCACCCCGAGTACGTTGATCGTCTGCGGATGCTGGTCGAAGCGGGCCGCGTCGAAATCATTGGTGGACCTCAATACGAACCAATCTTGGCGATGCTGCCACGACGTGACCGGATCGGCCAAATCCAAGCCTACGGCAACTGGTTGCATCGCACCTTGGGCGTCCGTCCTCGCGGGATGTGGACTCCCGAACGCGTTTGGGAATCATCGTTGACAAGTGATGTCGTCGATGCCGGCATCGAGTACACCGTCCTGGACGACTTCCATTTCCGAGCCGCCGGACTTCGCGATCCTCAGCTGACCGGTTATTACTTGACCGAAGATGACGGCCGCGTGCTGCGTGTGTTCCCCGGATCAGAGCACCTTCGCTACACGATCCCATTCCAAAGCGTCAACGCCACAATCGATCATTGTCGCGATCTGGCACATCGGTCGCCCGGCGTCGTATTGACGTTTGGTGATGACGGCGAAAAATTCGGCACTTGGCCTGACACCAAGGTGCACGTCTACGAAAAAGGCTGGCTACGCTCGCTGTTTCAGTCGCTGACCGCCAACGCCGACTGGCTCAAAACCGTCACGCTCGAAGACGCGATCACCCATACCGCTCCGGTCGGCAAAGTCTACTTGCCCGATTGCAGTTATCGTGAAATGACCGAATGGTCGCTTCCGGTCGCCGCACAAGAAACGTTCGACGACGTCAGCCACGCGATGGAAGACGAACCACAGTGGACCGACTTGAAGAACTTCGTACGTGGCGGCTACTGGCGTAACTTCAAAACCAAGTACGACGAAACGAACGAAATGTACGCGCGGATGATGCACGTCAGCCGCCAGTTGGCCGAAATCGAAGCTACGGGAATCGGTGCCAGCGAGATTTCGCAAATCCGCGACGACTTGTACCGCGGCCAGTGCAATTGTCCCTATTGGCACGGCGCGTTCGGTGGCATCTATCTGCCGCACCTCCGCAACGCAATCTTCCAACACTTGATTGCCGCCGACAACGAACTGGAACGACTCAGCGGTGTCAATGAACACAGCGTTCAAGCCACTGCATCGGATTACGACTTCGATGGATACCAGGAAGTCCGGCTCAGCAACAATCGTCTGTGTGCTTGGTTCGCACCGGGACGTGGCGGCCGCATGTATGAATTGGACGTTCGTGAAATCCAGCACAACCTGCTAGCGACACTTCAACGTCGCCCCGAAAGCTATCACCGCAAAGTGTTGGCGGGCCCAAACGCCGGCGGTGACGAAGTCGCGAGCATCCATGACCGTGTTGTGTTCAAGCAAGAAGATCTGGATCAGCGTCTTCAATACGACCGGTTTGCTCGCAAGAGTTTGATGGATCACTTCTACGACAACGATGCGACCTTGCAAAACGTGGCTCGTGGCGAAGCCACCGAACGCGGCGACTTTGTCGAATTGGCGTTCGAAACCAAACTGCGTCGCGGTGCCGATCGTGTGCAAGTCCAAATGCGTCGCGATGGCAACGCTTGGGGGATTCCGATCTCGTTGACCAAGGCCGTAACGATGCACGCCGGTAGCGATCGTTTGACGGTTGCTTACTTGCTCGAAAACGTACCGCAGAACCAACCGCTGCATTTCGCCATCGAGATGAATTTCGCAGGCCTGCCATCGGGTGCGGACGACCGTTACTTCTCCGACGTCAATGGTCATCGCCTAGGCCAACTCGGTGAAGAACTGGACCTCGAAAATGTGCTTGGGCTAAGTCTATCGGACCGCTGGCTCGGCATCGACGTGGCCCTCGAGATCAATCGACCAAGCGGTATTTGGGCGTTCCCGATCCAAACGGTTAGCCAAAGCGAATCGGGGTTCGAACTTGTCCACCAAAGCGTTTGTGTGCAACCTCACTGGATTGTCACCGGCGACGAAAACGGTCGTTGGAGCGTCGAGTTCGAGCTGGCCGCCTGCTGCGAGCAAAAGTCGGAAACGGTTCACGAACAAGAAGTGATCCGGCTGTAAGCCCGGGTGTAATTTTTCTTCCGGCCTGTGCTGCAGTTACCTCTCCACCGAGAAGGCAGACTGCTGATTTAGTAATGCTGATTTAGTAGCACGCGAGTAGGCGGGAGGCCGGAACATGACTTGCCGTTGGCGTGAGCCAACGGTTTAGGGGCGACCTGTCGCCGTAAGGCCGGAGGCCGACACACTGACGGCAGAGCGTGTCGCCCGCTGGGCTATATTTTCCCACCTCCACCACTATCCGGTGACTCACGCCACCGGCACAGCGTGGATGGGTGCCGCACAGATACGAGCCACCACCTTCGGGTGAAGGTGGCTACCAGAGCACGCATTGTGTCACGCCAGCCTTGTCCGGCGGCCGCTCTTCTTTTTCGGGCATTTTCTCTCTCGCCCGAGCTCATTTGCCGCGTTCGCAAACGCGCGAACACACGTTCGGTTTGCGGTGTCTTGCCTGAAACCACCCTCCCCCCCAATAATATTTATAGGTTTTCGCGTGACAACCTGCTGCCGAACCGGCCAGGACATCTAGAGGACACACCGCCATCAACCCCACGGAACTCTCCTCGTCCGAACTACTGCAACTCGCTCGGGCAGGAGATGCTGCGAGTGTGGGAGCGCTGCTATCAAAATATGGCAATTACATGGAGGTGATTACTCAGGCCCAGCTTGATGCGCGGGTCCGGCGACGGGTCAGTTCGTCCGACGTCGTGCAAGAAACCATGCTGGAGGCGCACCGTGATTTTGAGAAATTTTCCGGTAGTACGATGGCCGAATTCACCGGCTGGTTACGAAAGATACTGATCAATAATCTTGCCCGTACGGTGGAAACTCACCTGATGGCGGCGAAACGGGACGTTCGCCAGGAACGATCACTCCAGGACGCCGATGACGCCTTGAACCGGTCCCACCTACGAATCGAATCGATGCTTTCGGATCATGCACGATCGCCTGCATCCGAAGCGGATCATCAGGAAGCCTTAGTGCAAATGGCCAATGCAATCGCCAACCTACCCGCCGAATATCGAGAAGTGATTGTGCTCAGGCACATCGAGGGGCTGCCGTTTAACCGTGTTGCCGAGCGAATGAAGCGAACCCCAGGAGCGGCCCGCATGCTTTGGATGCGAGCCATCGAACGTCTCCGCGAGACCATGAACCAACGTTGATCGAGTGAACCAAACATGCACGTTGCAACTCCCCCTGCCCTGCCCTCCTGGCAACATCTACCGACCGGCCTGCAAACACGCTTGCCCGAACTGTTGGATCAATACGCATGTTCACTCGAGGCGGGTGACGAGGCTTCGGCGGAACGATTGCTGCAGCAGCACCCCGAACTCAGCGAACATCTGCACGGGCACCTCGAAAGCCTGAGACTGCTTTGTCGTCCGCCTCAACAAACGCCAGAGACCCCCGATCGAATCGACTTCGCAAAACAACTCCCCGAAATTGGCCCCACCGGCAATGGCCCTCAATCGCAGCTCGGCGACTATCGCATCGAGCGTGAAATTGGCCGTGGCGGAATGGGGGTGGTCTATGCGGCGACGCAACTTTCGCTGCGGCGCAGTGTTGCTTTGAAAGTGCTGCCCTTTGCCGCGGTCTTGGATCAACAGCAAGTCACTCGATTTCGCAACGAAGCTCAGGCGGCCGCCTCGCTGCATCACCCGAACATCGTGCCCGTGTTTGCTGTTGGCTGCGAGCGTGGCGTGCATTATTACAGCATGCAGCTGATCGATGGACAGACGCTCGAGCAGGCCATCAAGGAGATGCGGAATCAACAAAAATCCCGCCCGCTCTCGCAACTTCATCATGCCGAGGACGCTTTTGCGGCCGACGATCTGAGTGACGTGGCCTTTGACACGACCATCGGTGTGACCTCCGACGCCCCTAACGGCTCCGGCAGTAAAGCGTTGTCCCGAGCACATTCAAACGGAACCTCGCAAGCACTCGCTCAACCATCGCGAAGCCCCTTCGCCAGCACGGCAATCAACACAGCGGAAACCGTCCGCAATCGCGACTTTGTGCGTTCGACGGTCCAGATCATCATTGATGTCGCCGAGGCACTCGATTACGCGCATCAACAAGGCGTGGTGCATCGCGACATCAAACCATCAAACCTGCTGGTCGACGCGGCTGGCAAGGTATGGGTCGCCGACTTTGGCTTGGCTCGTTGTCGCGGCGTCAACAATCTGACCGCCCACGGCAACATCATCGGCACCGCACGTTACATGAGTCCCGAGCAGGTCGCCGGCCGGTCTCAGGAAGTCGATCACCGCACCGACATCTACTCGCTTGGCATTACGTTGTATGAATTATTGACGCTGCAGCCGGCGTTTGCGGCATCCAACCGCGAACAACTGCTCGGTGCAATCGAGTCACACGATCCTCCATCACTTCGCCGCCTAAACCCGGCCATTTCGGTGGATTTAGAAACGATTGTGTGTAAAGCGATCGCGAAATCGAAAGACGAACGCTATGCCACCGCGGGTGAATTGGCCGAGGATTTACGGCGATTCCTCGACGGTCGCCCGACCTTGGCGAGGCGTCCCACGCTGGTCGATCGAGCATTCAAATGGGCAATGCGTCGACAAGGACTGGTTTGTTCTGCGTTGGCGATTTCGCTGACGCTCGCGATTGCGATGTCAGTGGGAATGCTGCTTGTATCGCGGCAAAGCAAGCTGAAGGACGAAGCCACCGTAAGAGCTCAGATGCATCTGGACCAAGCGCATCATGCAGTCGATCGCTTTAGCGGCAAGTTCTTACAGCGACTCGCCAAGATCCCCGGCACCGATCAGTTGCAAGCCGATGTGCTGCACGAAGCCGAACGGTACTATCTCGACTTCCTGCGTTACGCCAAACAAAACAGGCACATGCAATCCGAATTGGCGAGGGTTCGATATCGACTCGGGGCACTCCAGACTCGACTGGGTAAATTCGCGGATGCGGAACAACACTACCAGCAAGCGATCACGGACTTTACCACTCTGACAAACAAGGGACTGGCAAACAGCAAGGGACTGGCAAACAAGGGACAGAGCAACGAGCTGGACCAAGCCGATTTGGCACTCTGCTTCCATAACCTAGCGGCGCTGCGAAAGGACCAAGGACGCTACAGCGATGCCTTAGTGGGCTATCAAAAGGCAGCAAAGCTACTCGAGACACAACTCGCCGACGACAAGCCCCCCGCTCGCGTGTTTCGCCAGTGGGCGACCACGCAAACCAACTTAGGCGCATTGCTGTGGATCTGCGGTGAAGCGGAACAAGCCGACCGATTGCTGATCGATCTGCAACAGCAACTCGAGAATGTCTCACTTCGTCACGGCCAGGATCGCGGTGTCCGCCAGCAGTTATTTGAATGCCGGAATGCTCGTGTAGCGATGCTGCTGGACAGCGATCCGGATCAAGCCGAAACATTACTACAAGCGAATATCAGCGAACTTGAATCGTGGAACTTGCCTGCTAGCGATGGCGAAGCGTCCCTATCGGACGATCGACTGGCCGCTGGGCAACCCTCACCGCAGTGCCAGTTAGCGATCGCACGTAATAACTTGGCAACATTGTGGGGCCAACGAGGTGACGTGACGCAAGCGATTGAACTGGTACGTGCTTCGATCACCACGCTGGAACACGAAGCTGCCCAGTTCGGCGACGCCGCCGCCGTCCAACAACAATTAGCCGTTGCCCATAACAATCTGGGACAATTGCTTTGGAATCGCCAACCCAACGAATTGGCGACGCAGCAATTTGTTACGGCCGAAGCAATCCTGAGGCGAGATTTGGCATCCGAGACCGCCCCCGCCGATACACTTAGTCGGTTGGCGGGCGTACTGCACAACCGCAGTGTCATCGATCAACATCAAGGCGAAATGGAGAAAGCGGTTCAACATTTGACCGAGGCAATGGAGTTCCAATCGCTCGCCGTGCGAAAGGCTCCCTACAATGCAGCATACCGCGAGTGCTTGGAAAATCACCGCGAACAATTGGACCAAATCCTGCATCAGATCCAGGATCAATCCGGAACAACGAGTTTAAAATCCGAATCAAGAGTATCGCAGCCGACGCAGCGTCCTAACCATCCGCCTACACGTCCTCGCGATCAGGAAGATTCGGCCAGCGAAAAGGAAGGGATATTCAATGGTCCGGCATAATTTGCAGAGAGGAGTGACCGTAAAACGCCCACGCTCGTTTCTTGGCGGAATCGAGCGATTGGAAGCTCGTACGCTGTTAGCGGGCGCCGAATTGATCGGTGCCGGTGAATCGGATTCAAAGCCACCGATGCCACTACACGATCCGCTGCAGATAGCTGCCCCCGCCTACGTGCGTCAATTGTCGATTGTCAGCCCCCAGCCGAATCAGCCACTGCAAAACGCACAGGATGGCTCTAACGGACCGACAAACCCCGATACGTCCGCGAGTGAAATCAACACGGATTTTTTGAAACATGACCAGGCCTTTGAGGAATGGGATCAAGAGTCGCCTCGTCCCACCGAAACCGAAGACAGCGAAACGAGTGAGAACGAACCTCCCGCCGTGTCCCCCGACGAATTGGACGGCACGGGAGTAACCGTGACGGACGAAACCAGCTATACGTCTCCGAAAAACGTACCGACGCCCGTATTAGCGAACCCAAGTTCCGACCGGGCCAAAACCGACACGTCCGCGACCGCGATGATCACGTTGGTGAGCCCACCTCAATCATCAAGGCCGCTCGTTTCTAATCCGTTGACCGTTTCGTCGCTGAATGCCCCGGTGACCTACGCCGATGGTTTCCACTATTTCGAGACGTCGACATTCCGCACCGAAACGCCCACGGCGTCGCTTACGTCAGAGCCGTTGGCGAACCATGCCGCTCGCGACACCTTCATGGCGATGTCAATGCTAAAGCCAAGCGGGATCGATAACCGCGTCCGAGCCTCGGCCACAATCGCAACCTCACCCCGCAGTTCGGATTCCAACCCGACCATTGTCGCAAGTACTACGCGGGTAGCGGAGGAACAGGTTTCGCATCACAACACGGACGACATAACTCAGCCGCATGCGGTGACTCACGTGCGACTCGGATCGTTGCCGGTGGTGACTCTTTTGCATTCCGTCATGTTTGCGGGGCAAATGGTGCTAAACAGCACGGCCGAGGTGATCGAGCTGAATCAGCCCAGCGACACTTCATCGGACGAGCAGCAATCCGCAGTCACTGATGACGCCGTGATCCCGATTGCAATGACACAGTTCAACCAGGGCAAACCGACACCCGAATTGGCCAGTCGGCCATCGTGGCGTCCCACCATGTTCATTGCCGTCGTGTGTGCATCGCTTCATGTGCAATACTCGCTCGGTAAACGAAACGATCCGTTACACTGGACATGGATCTCGGTCCGAACCGAGCAAACAGATTGATCATTTCCAGGCGGTTTCCCACCGTGATCGTGATGGCGTCAAGCCATCACCAAAACGGCTAACGGAACTTCAGCCTGTGAATCTTGCCTGACCCGATTACAAGTTGCGTAGTTCGCGACCTAGGCTTCGCCGAGCTTCATTGACGATCTTTTGATCTTCACTCGGCTCTTCAGCTGGCACATTCAGGGCTTGAGACGGAGTCGAGCCCGAGTGGGTTTGAGGGGCCGCGGATGTGGGTGAAGCATCCGCAGCAAACATTGCAGTCAGAAGCGATAGTGCGAGTGAAGAGCGGAACATGATAGCGGTTTCCTTTTTTCAAAGTGGAGTGTGAGGCAAGCGAGTTCGTCCAAGAACTCGACGAACCGGAAAGGATGCACGCGGTGTGCCAAATCGCCGCACCCTCTAAAACCCAACGCTGGACGCGTCTTTAGCGTTTTTTCGCACCGAGGTGAAGCAAACATCTGCAGACCCTGCCAAATTCTGCAGTCCCGCAGGTCGATAGGGTCACGGCATAGCCGAAGGACGACGACAAGCTATCGAGTGCGTGTTATCCCAAACTTGTCACGCCCCGGCACCGTTGCCCAAGCCAACAGCGAAACACGAGGGGTGTGCAACCTACTCCATAGGCCCCGTGCCCTTCACCTCATCCCTGCCCGGCAACACAACAGGTGACGTTGGCAAGGCCGTCACCATTCCTGAATCGGGGATCGCGGGGGCGAAAACACCCGCAAAAGCCTTCCAACGGCACCTCAGCCTCTATACACTAAAAAAAATCCTGATCGGTGAGGCCGTTCATTCTGCGTAGGCGCAGAACGCAACGCCCATCCATAAACCTGTTTTCTCCTGAGGTCCTTGATGAAGAAACTCTTGTCTATTTTTGCTCTGGCACTGTGTTTGGGCGGTTGCTCGGACAGCAGCGACACCACCGTGGTCGACCCCAACGGATTCACGCCCGAGCAACAAGCCGAACATCAGGCATACGTCGAAGAGATGGACGGACCGCCTCCATCAGAGTAGGCGAACAAACCGTCTGTACGTCTCAAGTCCTTCGGCTTGATTCCATCTCGTCGCGATCGTTCCTTGGGAACGTCGTTCATTCCTGTCTATTTCATTCCGATTTTTTCAAAAGGAAAAACGATGAACAAATCATCGAGACCAGGCTTTACCCTGGTCGAACTCCTGGTGGTGATCGCCATTATCGGGGTACTGGTCGGGCTCTTGTTACCTGCGGTCCAAGCCGCGCGAGAAGCCGCTCGCCGCATGAGCTGCAGCAATAATTTTAAGCAGTTAGGCTTGTCGCTTCACAATTATCATTCTGCTTATGACAAACTGCCTCAACATATGACGGGGAATACCCGTACGTGGACCAACGACTCAACCGTTTGCAATCGTCTCTATTTAAGTGCGTTGGTTGGTCTCACACCGTTCATGGAACAACAATCGCTGTGGGAGCAGATCAGCAACCCAGGCGATCGCAACAAAGATGGATCGATCTCCTTTCCCGGCGACAACCCGCCAATGGGTCCTGGTCCTTGGCAAACTTATTACGAACCTTGGATGACAGACATCCCTACCTTGCGATGCCCCAGTGACCCGGGACGAGGCGCCCCCGCGTTGGGCCGCTCCAATTACTCGGTTTGCGTTGGTGACGTCATCGAATTGGTTCACAGTGGTGGAAAGAACGAATCCAATATTTATGACAACAGCACCGCGATCGATACCGACGAAGCTGGGATTCGAAATGGAGGCGGCAGCGACAATAATACCCGTGCAACGGATGCTCGGAGTCGCAATCGAGGCATGTTTTGGGCGCGTCACACGACCGCTTTCCGCGATGTACTTGATGGATTGTCAAATACCATCGCCATGGGCGAAATTGCAACCATCTTGGGTGGTCGCGAGATCATCTCGGAGTTCGTCCTTAACGGACCGGACGCGATCACCACGAATCCGGCAGCTTGCGATAGCCAAGTGGATCCGGCACGTCCTCAATTTTGGCTGAGCACGGCGTCCGTGGGCGGCGGCAACCAGATTCGTGGTGGTCGATGGGCCGATGGCCGGTTGCAATACACCGCATTCCAGACCATCAAGCCACCAAATAGCCTGAGCTGCTATCGCGGCGGCGATGCCTCGCAAGGTATTTCGTCCGCGAGCAGCCGTCACCAAGGCGGCGCTCACGTGCTGATGGGTGATGGTGCGGTGAAATTTATCACGTCGAGCATCGAGTCGGGCAACCAACAAGCGACCCCGGCGCACTCGGGTCGCGAAAGCAGCTTTGGTCTGTGGGGTTCCTTGGGGACGCGGGCCGGCAAAGAAACGATCGACAGCGATTTCTGATCGGCTATCTGAAACCGCGGAAAACTTTCGAAAAGCCCGGTTCCAAGTGGAGCCGGGCTTTTTTGATCACAACCCGCTATGAACCAAGACTCACGCGATTTATCCGCTCGGACGTCTCATTCGGTAAATGGCGATCGTAGGCGTCACAAATTCATCGGGAGGATAGTGCAACAACTCCACGATCAGTTGGTCCCGATATCGGCGACCTTGCGTTTCTGGCGGCTTTTCCCACCCCAATCTTCGTTGCAAGACGATCTCGATAACACCGGTGTTTGCGTTCGCCTGCGGCGTTTCCCGCGATTGAATCATTTGCTCCAAAACCTGCGGATCGGGATCACGAAGCTTGAATTGAAAACACGCTTCGGGCTCGTGCGAATGAATGCATAAGTAACGTTCAGTGCCGAGTTCACGATTTCTGGACAGCCACTTTTCCAAACGCCACAAGTCTTGGCCCGCATCAAAATTGCTTTGGTGCAATACCGGAGGCGTCTTGTACGAGCCACCCAACATCGGATTGACATACGCGAAATAGTTTGGAAACACGACCGCGTATTCCCAAAGCATGACCACACACAAAGCGACCGCCGCAAAACGCATGGCTCGCACCGCTCGGAATGACCAATGGCACCATGCGACGCCGGCCAACAGGTAGATCGCAGGTAACGCGGGCAATGCGTAGCGAAGATTGACCGCCATCTGCCAGTGGAGCGAAAGGACCAGCAGCACCGACGTCGCGGCAACCGAGCAGCAAATCAGCAATGCCGAAACGTCTTTATCTCGAAGTTCACCCGTCGGAGGCAACCGCTTTCGCCGGATCAAGGATACTGCGAATACAATCGCTAAGATGACCGCTCCAATCCAAACGGCGAGCTGTTCCTTGGCCAACAGTCCATAGACGTAATACCACCAGACACCCTCGGGATACCAACGGCCATCGACGTAGGCGGCACGGCCGTTTTCCACGGCAGTCTGTTGCTCATCGATCCCGATCAAAAATTGTGCCGGTAACGGAGACGGCAATTGTCCGACCAGCCTCGACACAGCGCTGCTTGGTGCGTCCCCGGACGACGTATCATTGAGCCACGACAAGAGATCGCTGCGAAAATGATGCTGCGAAAGCCGCCATCCCAAATCCTGCCCCCCATACATGACCGCAACAACAATCGCGGCGATGCAACCTTGATAGATATGCGATTGGATTGCAGTTAGCGTGGCCTGCGACCCTTTCAATTTAGCCACTCGAGTTTGGTAGATTACCGTTCCGACTGGCCATGCCAGATACACCGCACAAAAGGTGAATTTCGTTGACAGTGCTAGCCCCCACGCTAATCCACACAGCGTCGAAGTAGACCGAGCGGGCCGTCGCCACCACGCGACCGTCGACGTGATCAGCAGCACCATCATCGTAGCGGACGACACGTCGGGCATGATCAACCAACCATGCCCCAACACCAACGGGTTGGTCAACCACAAGATTGCTGCGATCAAACCGATTTTGCGAACGTTCTCCGGAAGCAAAAACACGATCAACCAAGCTGTCAAGCAAGTGAGCAGCACACGTGGCAATCGACCGACATAGAACAGAGTCCGGTAGTCCGCGTGATTGGCCTGCATAAACCGGTACCCCAAGTTGAACTCATGTCTTGCGCCAACTGCCATCTGAGATGCGGGATAGAGCCCGGGCAGTTCCGGCTGGAACAGCAATTCAGGAATTGCGGCGGAGCTTAATTTCACTAACGGTGGATTCACTCGGTAGAAACCCGGATCTCCGCTGCGCAAGATCGCGATCCCAGACGCCAATTGAGCACTCTCGTCCCAGGTCGGCGCGGACGTCCAGCTCTGATGTAGCAGGCTGCTTGCGCCAACCACAGCAAATACCGCCAACACCGCAACGTGGACTTTTTGATGCATGATCCGACCACCACAACCCCAGAGGTCAAGGAGCTATAGACTTCGACAAAGCCTGCACTGCTCCCATTGGGAAGATGTTTTCACCGACTCGATTTATCTACAAAACTGCAAACTTTAAGCATTTTCTCTTTTTTTCAATCGACTGCGTTTTTTCGTTGCAAGCTGAGAAACCTTCCGATAAGGTCACAAATCGTCGACGCAACTGATTGCACCACGCAACAGACGAACCTAGCAAACAAGTGCCCTTGGGGTACTGCGTCCACCAACAAAACCCTTCACACCGAGTGGCCAAGAGAACATCAGCAGCATTGAACTTCAGCAAGCAACGTTCGCCAAAAACGGAAACAAAGCGACTTGCGAACCAATCAATCATTGTTTTGCATCCACGTTAAACCTAGTCATCATCAACGAGCGTCTAATCATGACACGCCTTTTACTCGCTGCGATCTTTAGCACCTTGCTGATAACAAATGCGCGTGGGGACGAGGAAACCGAAAGGCTCGTCACGGATTATTCCGAAAAGCTACGAAGCACGTTCAGCCCTGTGGAGACGACGCTCCAAACACGCAACCTGATTGATGGCACGGAGACGCACAGCGTCTACATCGAATCCGGAGAATACTTTCTCTATGAAAAGCCAACCGCGATTTGTGCTGCGAATCCCCAATACAGTTTCTTCCTCGAACGAAAAACCGCCGCCGATCCATGGCAACTTAAGTCACTCAAGCCACGAACGAAAACGGAACACGACACCGAACTTGTAACGGAAGTCCAACTTGTTAAGGGCGCTCAGTACGGATGGATGGCCGCCAATGGTTTCCGAATTGATGAGTACTTTGAACCCGACCAACGCAAAATTCGCGTCGCTCATTCCGGTGGTGGTGATGACGAGGAAGTCAGTCTAACGATTGAAATCCCCGACACCAAGCAATGGATGAGCAATGGCATGCGTGTCAACAAGGAGCGAATTGCTGCAAAATTCCTGCCCAACAAGTACGGCTGGGTTCCTGTGCAGGCCGAGGCATTTTGGCCAAACGGCAAGGGAAGGAGCATCTCGCAGAACCGTGACTTTGTCCAACAAGATAGCTTCTGGATCCCACGGGAATCGGAGACAAAAATCTTCAAGACCGTCCAGCAAAAAGAACCCTACCTGCACGTTTTGACTCACTACGACTACCAAGACACGACGGCCGACTTGGATCGGTTTATGGTCAGTCACTATGGCTTCAAAGAACCTGTTCTTCCCGGCAGCGAACGCAGCCGTATCGGCGTCGTTATCGCCACTTCGTTCTTCCTGCTCGTAGCCGGCTTTCTGTTGCTTAAAAAGTTCGAAAGGAAGCCCTCAACGCGATCCGCGTAGTCGTTTTCGACTAGCCATGCCTATTTATGCCGATGCATGTTTTTAAGGTAGAAGATTGAAACACGTTACGCGAATCACAAATTACCAAAGACTGTTACTATCGCTGATTGTCATCCATGTCGTGCTGGTTGGCGGTTATGCGATCCGGTACGGATTTGCGTGGACCGAGGTTGGCTTGCTGCCCGCGGGGATTTTGGACTGGCAAGTCGGCAACTTCGACGCGTTTCGCGTCAATCCACCGCTGGTGCGTTTATGGGCAACGCTACCGCTGCTTCCTTTTGACCCCGAGGTCACAGCATTGGCAGCAGACATCGACCCGCGAGATCGGCTGGAATGGACACTCGCACGATCGATGTTGGAATCAAATCCCGAGGCGGCTCATCGCTGGTTGGTTCTATCGCGGTTGTTCTGTCTGCCATTCACGATTACTGGGATGTACGTCGCATCTCGGTGGGCGAGAGAACTGTATGGCTCCGCGGCCGGAATCGGTGCCGCACTGCTGTGGGCATTTTTACCAAACAACATTGGCTATGGCTGTTTGATCAGCGGCGATGCACAGGCGGCAAGCATGGGGTTGTTGACACTCTATCTGTTTCGCAGCTGGCTGAAACGTCCCTGTTTAGTAGAGACCTACCAATTGGGACTCGTCTTGGGATTGACGATGTTATGTAAGAGCAGTTGGTTGATTTTGTGCGGGTTGTTACCCGGGCTGTGTCTGGTGATTGGGGTGGTCCAGCACTGCAAGCGTAACCGCGATATGGGTCCGCAGAAAGCTGATACGATGCAGAGCCGCATACGGCAACTGGTGTCACTCGCTTCCGCACTTGTAATCGCATTGTTTATTGTGAACTTGATGTACGGATTCGCCGGCAGCTTTCGGCGTTTGGACAGTTATCAGTTTATCAGCAAGACACTCGCGGGCAGCGACGATTGGCAAGCTTATGCCCCCTACAGCGGAAATCGATTTGCCGGAACGTGGCTCGGACGCCTTCCGGTGCCATTCCCCGAAGATTTGGTGATCGGCGTCGACTTGCAAAAATGGGACTTTGATCGCGAGCGATGGTCCTACTTTCGCGGTCAATGGCGTAACCACGGCTGGTGGTACTACTACTTGTATGGGATGGCGATCAAATTGCCGCTTGGCTTTTGGTTGTTATTTCTAATCGCTGCAACGGGGTTTCTTTTGCGGGCATCCTGGCGAGTGCCGTGGCAGCAAGAGTTACTGTTGTGGACACCAATGCTGTTGATCCTTATTGGCGCGAGTCTCGAGAGGGGGCTAAACCGGCATTTGCGATACGTGTTGCCAGCGATGCCGTTTGCGATTGTCATTGCGAGTCGTACGTTTCGCGTCTTTGACGTCCCCCATCGCACATTGCGCCCCGCCGTGGCGGTGGCCACCGTGTGGATAATTGCCAGCAGTCTCTGGATCTATCCTCACAGTCTGTCGTATTTCAACGAATCGATCGGCGGTCCGTACCGAGCTGACAAATATCTCAACGCCAGCAATCTCGACTGGGGCCAGGACTTGCCCTACTTGCGTCGATGGCAGCAAGCGAATGCTGAAAAGCGGCCGCTGATGGTCACCAACTACCTACACATCGTCGACCCCAGTGCCGCCGGGATCCAAACCAATGGCGCCGTCCCGTCGATGCCCACTCGTCGCAACCATCGCTCGGGATTGTCAACGCCCGAGTTTTATCCCGGTTGGTACGCAATCGACCGAGAAACTTTGCTGCGTCGTAGCGGTGAGTACCAATATCTACGCCAGCTCGAACCAGCGGCATGGGCCGGCTATGGATTTCAAATCTACGAGATTTCAATCGAGCAAGCCGCCACGCTACAGCGACAGTGGCTTGATGCGAATGAACTGACCATACCCCAGTAGCAACCTCTCCAATCACATCGAGATCAATCAATGAACAATGATGACGAACAAACGACCGATCCGCATCAGCTTGTTGGTTGGTTTGAATTCGGTTGTTGGACGATCATCGCGATGACACCGTTTCTGTACTGGGTCAATGGCTCCGCGGTCTCCCGCGACCAGCTTGTGGTTCGTTCACTGTTGGTGGCCGTCGCATTGATCGCTGGTGTCACGTTGCGATGCATTGCTTGGTCGCGGAGATGACAAACAGCTTAAAGCCGCAGATGGATGACGACTCAGTCTCGGCCAATTTCAACACAATTACCTGGATCTTTTAAATGGCCGTTCCTACCAAACAAAAACTTCTCGACATCGCTAATTTCGCAAGCCTCAAACGTGCTTCGCTAGTACTCATGATGTTGATTGCTGCGACGGGTTGTTCATCACAGCCGATGGAAATCAAGCCCAAAATGGAATGCCGTTCACCCAACGGTCTACGCGACAACAAGAAAATGTTCCAGTGGAAATACGATCGAGTCCGCGAGGTCATTTTGGAGGTGTTGCCTGAAGGAGAAGAGGGGATGCCATTTCCAGAACTACGAGACATAGCGGAGCAGCAATTCAAATCAAGCGAACGTGAGGAGATAGGGAAACTCTCGTGGTTCGTCGAAACGGTGACTTTGGAAATGGAAACACGTGGGGAACTGCAGCGTTTCCCCGAGACGAAAACTCCGACACCGCTGCCGAAGAATGTGCGGCGAGTTCCCAACGCAATTTGACGGTCACTGTATGGCGTACCGAGCGGGACGACATTCCGCTTCCGTTAAATCAATTTCAACAACATTCGCTGACGACTTCCCATGGGCCCGATGGCTACCAAATACGCTGCCGCAATTTTACTTTCGCTTCAGGCCGTCCTATTGGCGTGGGGTGCGGTACGTCATAGCCCGACCTACGACGAGGTCGCGCACTTGCCCGCGGGACTGAGCCACTGGGAACGAGGCGATTATCATCTGTATCGCGTCAACCCGCCGCTCGTGCGAATGATCGCTTCGCTGCCGGTTTGGTTTTTGGGTGCTGATACTGATTGGAGCCGACTTGATTCTGTGATCGACTCCGATACCAATAAGCGAATCGACTTCGAAGTCGGTGCGGAATTCATCGCCGCCAATGGCCCGCGTGCGTTTTGGCTTTACACATTTGCCCGCTGGGCGTGCATCCCGTTTGCCACCATCGGTGGATGGGCGGTATGGCGATGGAGTCGCAAACTTTACGGAAATGGCTCAGCGATATTGGCGGTTGCGTTATGGACGTTCAGCCCGATGGTGATCGGACACGGCCAATTGATCACCCCTGACGTCGCGGCCGCATCCATGGGAACACTCGCGTTCTATCTGTTTTGGCAGTGGCTGCGGGAACCCTTGTGGAGGCACGCGTATCTCGTTGGCGCAGCGCTTGGTTCGGCGGAACTGACGAAAACAACCTGGGTGATCGCCATTCCCTTGATGTTGACGTTGTGGCTCGGGTTTACCGGAATCCATTGCCAACAACGCTGGCGGCAGGCATCCCAACTGGCATTCATTTTCGGATTGGCTTGGTTCGTCTTTGTGCTCGGTTACAGTGGCGACGGACTGTTCAAACCACTCGGTGAATATCAATTTCAGTCACAGGCGTTCTCTGAGACAGAACCTGTCGACCAGGACGAAGAGGTTCACGACGTTCGGAGCAAGAACAATCGTTTTGCGGGGACGTGGATGGCCGGCATCCCGGTGCCGCTTCCGGAACAATACGTCCTTGGGGTCGATGTCCAGAAAGCCAATTTCGAGTCCACAACGCTCTCCTATCTGGGCGGAGAACTGCGGTCACAAGGCTGGTGGTACTACTCGGCGTAAAGTCCACCTGTGGTGCACTACTGATGCTCGTCGGCGTCACGATCGTTCGAATTGTCACCATGGCAATCTCGATTGCCAATCCAAACCACCGCAATGTTTTGACAAAAGACGAATGGATTGTCGTGGTTCCGCTGATCGCGATCCTCGTGACCGTCAGCTCGCAAACCGGTATCAACAAACACCTGCGATACCTCTTGCCGGCGTACCCGTTTGCGATCATTTGGATCAGCCAAGCTGTTCGGCTGGCCGGTGCAGCGAGGCCGAAGCTGAGAAAATACGGCCACACGGCAATGGTGGCATGCACGGCATGGGCCGTCTCATCGAGTCTGTGGATTTACCCCCATAGCATGTCGTACTTTAACGAGCTCGCAGGAGGCCCGCGTCGTGGTGACCAGCATCTGATCAATAGCAATATCGATTGGGGTCAGGATCTCTTCTATTTACGTGACGAACTCGACAAGCGGGGGTGGCGAGACGTCGGCATGGTGTATTGGGGACGCTTTGATCCGCGGTTAGCTGGGATTGAATTTGATCTGCCCCCACGCGGTCCGTTCGAAGCGACCTCGGACGCACGAGGCCGCAGCCGATTGCTTCCAAAGCCGGGTCGTTATGCGATCAGCGTCAATCACATTCGCGGCTATGCGTTTCTAGCTCCAGACGGGAATGGCGGTTTGGCGATGCCTCGAAAAGATGCCTACAGCTACTTCCAGCGATGGCAACCTATTGCAACCGCCGGATACTCGACGCGTTTGTATGAAATCAGTACGACCGATGTGACGGAGTTACGCCAGCGACTTGGATTCGACAACCTCCCCGATTTAAAAATCGCAATCAACAACAACTTATCACTGGATAACAGTCACGCAACGACTGTGACAGCCATAGCCAATGAGAGTGCATTTTTGTTGGGATGTGCCGATGGTTCGGTCAAACGATTCCAGCTTGCCGAACCAATGCATCAGCGACAATCCGCAACCGATGGCGAGGCAAATCGTCAGGGCGTCAAACTCATGCCGGCCTCGACACACTCCGTCGCGGCCTTGGCGAGTTCACCATCGGGAGACCGTTTCGTTAGCGGGTACGCCAACGGCGATGTGTTCTTGGCGACGACGGAAACAGCCAGAGAGGCGTCTTCTCGCATACGGCTAGGGACTCATGATTCGCGAATCACGGCGGTCGCATTCTCACCCGATGGAACTCAGGTGGCATCGGCAAGCAATGACGGCATTGTTCAGATTTGGGACACAAATGGATCGGGATTATCCGCAAGCATCGACTGCGAGCTGACAACTACAGCGTTAGGTTGGGTCACATCAAACCAATTGCTAGTGGGCACGGGAGATTGGAAGACCGGACGACGTGGATCGATCGGCCGCTACGACGTGACCGGCCAGTGGCTCGGCGACCTCGAAAACAGTCGCCACCTGATCATCGACCTCGTTGCCACAGAGGATGGCCGCGTGATCGGACGCAACCACACTGGCGAGCTCTCCATTTGGGATGGGATAACAGGCAAGAAACAGTTCACCCTCGTTGGTGAAACTTCACGTCAACTGTCGCTGTCGAGTGACGAACGATGGCTGGCTGCTAGCGTCGCAACGGGTACGATCCGAATTTGGGAATTAAGCACCGGCGACCTAGTCCAACAATCCAAACTGCTTGAACATCGAATCGAAGAGATGGCATTTGTGGGAACCGAACCAGTGCTGATCGCGGTGGATGAACGCGGAAACACACACGAGATCTCCATCACGCTCGATGGAACTCGCCCTACACAGATCGATTGACAAAACTCCCTTTACAGACTCCCTCTCCGACGAGACTGTGCGATGAAACTGATCATTCAGATCCCATGCTTTAACGAAGCCGAAACGTTGCACCGCGTGCTCGCGGATCTCCCCTCGCAGATTTCCGGCATTGATGAAATCGAGACACTGGTGATCGACGATGGCAGCAGTGATGGAACGGCGGCCGTTGCACTAGGACTGGGTGTCGATCATGTGGAGCGACATCTCTGCAACCGCGGACTGGCGGCAACCTTTGCCAGCGGGCTGGAGACCGCACTGCGTCTGAATGCGGATATCATTGTCAACACCGATGGCGACAACCAGTACCCCAGCTCTTCGATCGCGAAACTCGTCGAACCGATCGTCGCAGGCCGAGCGGACGTGGTCGTAGGGGATCGACGCCCTGGGGCGGATCCAAAGTTCTCACTCGTAAAACGGTGGCTACAGCGATGCGGACGCCGCGTGGTCAGCGGGTTGGCCGGCCGCGATCTGGCGGATCCGGTCAGCGGCTTTCGAGCCTTTTCTCGCGCTGCAGCGGAACGAACGCATATCGTCACGGGGTACACCTATACGATCGAGTCACTACTGCAGGCCAGTTGCAAAAATCTGGCGATCGAGTTTGTCCCCATTGATACCAACCCCGCCACCCGACCGTCGCGATTATTTCGATCGATACCGCAGTTCGTTTCGCGTTCGGCGATCACGATGATGCGAGTGTTCTTCATGTTTCACCCGCTTGAGGTGCTGGTCAATATCAGCCTAGTACTGGCGTTGGTTGGTATCCTGCCAATCGCTAGGTTCTTGTATTTGTACGCTTTCGATGACGGCAGCGGGCACATTCAATCATTGATTCTGAGCGGAGTGCTGGTGGTTTTGTCGGCGATTACTCTGGTCGCGGGCCTGTTAGCGGATCTGATTTCGCACAACCGGCGACTGCTGGAAAAGACGCTCGAGCGATTGCCGTACGCTCGCATCGCAAGCAATCCGTCGAACGAACCGGAGCGTCACCACCACCGTTCGACGCATCGCCCCGAGCGATCTGCGTTCACCTTGCTCGAGTTGATCGTGGTGATGGCCGTTCTCTCAATTCTCGTCGCACTGTTGTTGCCATCGGTCCAGTCTGCGCGAGAGGCGGCGCGGAGGACACAGTGTGCCAATCATCTCAAACAATGGTCACTGGCACTGCAGCAACACGTGCACACGTATCGTCAGTTTCCGTCTGGCGGCTGGGGAAAAGATTGGGCAGGAATCCCGACCATCGGCAACGGACCAGCTCAACCAGGCGGTTGGATTTTTCAGTCACTTCCCTTTATTGAACAAAGTGCATTACAACAAACCGGAGGGCACCGAGCCGAAGACGAAGAGGCGAACGGCCAGCGGCTGCAGACGCCGCTTCCAATGTTGCACTGCCCCAGCCGACGCGGCGGGGAACTTTTCTTCAACGAACGAGGATGGCACCCTCATCACCATCCACTGCTCGTGTTTGTTGCCCGCAATGACTACGCGATCAATGGCGGAGGTCAAATGATCCGCTCCGGCGCTGGCCCCGAATCGATCAAAGACGCCCGCAGCCACACGTGGCCGGACATGTCGGACAACACAGGCATCTGTTACCAACGCAGTCGGATTCGTTTTCGCGACATCACCGATGGGCTGAGCAACACCTACGCGGTAGGCGAAAAACAGATTCCGGTGAACCGCTACGCTCTAGGAAGTGATATGGGGGACAACGAAAGCGCATACAGCGGTGATGACCGCGATCTGACTCGCTATGTTGGTGCGGTCGGAGACACTCGATTCCGCCCGCTTCCTGATTCCAACCTGCCTGAAGAAGAAGGGACAGTATTCGGCGCGGCCCATCCGGCGGTGTTTCAAATGACGCTCTGTGACGGCGCGGTAAAATCGATCAGCTACTCGATCGATTCCACGGTCCATTCGCAACTAGGAATTCGCAATGACGGAAAGTCCATTGACGCAAACGTTTTCCAGTAGCTGGCGTTTTTTAATGTGTAGGTTTTGCGGCTGGAAAATCGATTACGGTATCCTTGCGACCTCTCCCGAACGCAGTTTGGGAGAGGTGACACGCAGCAATCCACCTCTCCCGAGCGTAGCACGGGAGAGGTCGGACGGGCCCTCAAGGCCTCGTCCGGGTGAGGGTCGACCGAGCAAGTTGAATCGCGGCAAGCGGTTGCCAGCGAGGTGTCCGGTGCGAGCAAGCCAGAGACAAGCTCTCACCCGAGCATTCGCTGAAAGCTCTGCTCGACCTCTCCCAAACTACGTTTGGGAGAGGTAACACGCAGCAAGTCACCTCTCCCGAGCGCAGCACGGGAGAGGTCGGACGGGCCCTCAAGGCCGCGTCCGGGTGAGGGCCGACCGAGCAAGATGAATCGCGGCAAGCGGTTGCCAGCGAGGTGTCCGGTGCGAGCAAGCCGGAGACAAGCCCTCACCCGAGCAATCGCTAAAAGGCTCTGCTCGAACTCTCCCTAACTGCGTTTGGGAGAGGTAACACGCAGCAAGCCACCTCTCCCGAGCGCAGCACGGGAGAGGTCGGACGGGCCCTTAAGGCCTCGTCCGGGTGAGGGTCGACCGAGCAAATTGAATCGCGGCAAGCGGTTGCCAGTGAGGTGTCCAGTGCGAGCAAGCCAGAGACAGGGCCTCACCCGAGCAATCGCCGAAGGCTCTGCTCGACCTCTCCCTAACTGCGTTTGGGAGAGGTAACACGCAGCAAGCCACCTCTCCTGAGCGTAGCACGGGAGAGGTCGGACGGGCCCTTGAGGCCTCGTCCGGGTGAGGGCCGACCGAGCAAGATGAATCGCGGCAAGCAGTTGCCAGTGAGGTGCCCAGTGCGAGCAAGCCGGAGACAGACCCTCACCCGAGCATCGCTGAAGGCTCTGCTCGACCTCTCCCTAACTGCGTTTGGGAGAGGCAACACGCAGCAAGCCACCTCTCCCGAGCGAAGCACGGGAGAGGTCGGACGGGCCCTCAAGGCCTCGTCCGGGTGAGGGTCGACCGAGCAAGATGAATCGCGGCAAGCAGTTGCCAGTGAGGTGCCCAGTGCGAGCAAGCCGGAGACAGACCCTCACCCGAGCATCGCTGAAAGGCTCTGATCGACCTCTCCCTAACTGCGTTTGGGAGAGGCAGCACGCAGCAAGCCACCTCTCCCGAGCGTAGCACGGAAGAGGTCGGACGGGCCCTTAAGGCCTCGTCCGGGTGAGGGCCGACCGAGCAAGTTGAATCGCGGCAAACGGTTGCCAGCGAGGTGTCCAGTGCGAGCAAGCCAGAGACAGGCCCTCACCCGAGCATCGCGGAAGGCTCTGCTCGACCTCTCCCAAACTGCGTTGGGGAGAGGTAACACGCAGCAAGCCACCTCTCCCGAGCGCAGCACGGGAGAGGTCGGACGGGCCCTCAAGGCCTCGTCCGGGTGAGGGCCGACCGAGCAAGAAGAATCGCGGTAAGTGGTTGCCAGTGAGGTGTCCAGTGCGAGCAAGCCGGAGACAAGCCCTCACCCGAGCAATCGCTGAAGGCTCTGCTCGACCTCTCCCTAACTGCGTTTGGGAGAGGCAACACGCAGCAAGCCACCTCTCCCGAGCGAAGCACGGGAGAGGTCGGACGGGCCCTCAAGGCCTCGTCCGGGTGAGGGCCGACCGAGCAAGTTGAATCGCGGCAAGCGGTTGCCAGTGAGGTGTCCAGTGCGAGCAAGCCAGAGACAAGCCCTCACCCGAGCAATCGCTAAAAGGCTCTGCTCGACCTCTCCCTAACTGCGTTTGGGAGAGGTAACACGCAGCAAGCCACCTCTCCCGAGCGAAGCACGGGAGAGGTGACAGTCAACGACATTCCGCTGCTAGCGACGCGGCACTTGTAGACAACCAAAATGGTCCATCGACATCGATGACAGGATTGATTCGGATTGCGACTGCATCGTAGGATCCAACTGCATCGCCATCGTCGAATGCTCCGCCGCCAAACGAGTCTTTTGATGTTCGCGGTAACACTGCGCCAATAACAAATGACTCTCGGCGGTCGGATCGATCTCCACCAACGTACGATACGCTTGCTCTTCTAATGCCCGCTGGTCAAGTCGTCGGGCGGCAAACCCGATTCCCTTCCATGCACTGGCTAGCCCCGATCGCTTGGACTCGCTTGCGGGTTGCGATTCCCAGTATGCCACCGCTGCCTGATAGGCCTCCAAACTTTGCGACATCTGATTCAAACGCTGAAAACACAGTCCTTTATAGTCCAAGCTAACGGGCTGAAAACGATCACCGCGAGTCAATGGCTCGAGCAACTGCAACGCTTCCTCATTGCGATCCAAATGCATCAACACCGTGATCCGCTGGCCTAGCACGCTAACCGAGGCATCAGCAGAGAGAGGCTGGCGGGCTTCAGCTTGCAGTTCTGTGACGATGCTTTTCAGTTCCTGCTGGACTTTTCGTACCGATTTCTGATGAACGATGCCGCCAGGATTCAACTGGACAAATTGCTCGGCTTGTCGATTCGCCAGTGCAAAGCGACGGGTTTCCAGTGATCGCTCGAGATCAATACGGATTCCGTCGGCCACCGCGTCCGCATAGGCCGCCGGCACTAGCGTCGCCAGCGCGACAAGCATCGCGAATCGCAACCATCCGTCCTCCGCAAACGTGGGTAAACGTGCCGACGGCATCACGGTGGTGCCCGCAAACGTCACAGCCATCATCGTCGCCATCGCGATCACGCTGCGACATACGGTCAGCGTGATCACACTTTGATCAGGAAGCTGAGTGATTGCTGCTGCAAACACGGTGATCGCGGCAGCGACCGCAACGCACCCGAACGCGATGCCAAGTTTTTGCCAGCTAGCGAATTTGCAAAACAACTGGACCACCCACACCGCAAACGGAACCGCGGCTAAAAAGGCACAGGCGACGACGTCCCAGCGACCAAACACTTGCACCACACCCTCAGAGTTTGACAGCAGCATGCTGCAGACGGCCACCGCACCGATCGCCATCGCCCCATAAGCGATCCAGTCCCAACGGAACGTAAACGAAGTTGAGTTCATGATACGACTGCCGTTGCTGGGGAAGCGGCCGAAGACGGTTTACGCGACTTCCAAATCATGCCGTCAAAACAGTAATGCCAAAACGCGACCACAATATTGACGAACACCCACAGCTCGAAATAGCCACGTGAAAGTAGGTAATTGCCTAATCCAATCACGACCACGAATACAATCAAGAAAAACAACCACATTTTGGAAAGTCTGGCCAACGCATTCGATTTGCTTGAGCCCTGTGAACCGCTCATCGACCAAGTCACAATCGACATGTATTCCAAGGAATGAAAGATCGCCGAGGCCAATGCCAACTGGACCACCCATTGATTGTTTTCATAGTGCGAGGCCAACAAAAGCGATGCGAACAATGTCATCACGCTCGTTAAATAAGCCACACTCGCCAGCGATGCCTTGCCGGTCACTGCATACTGAAAACACTGGCGTCCCACAAACGCGATAGGAACCAACACTACAAACCAATCCACCGACGAAACCCACTCAAAACCATCGAAGGGACCTTCGCTCCATCCCCAACCGGCAACGCGAGCGATCACATAAAGCATGAAGCAGCGAAACACCGCCTTTTCGAGCGACGCGGCCCATGGCTTGGATGCAACGGACTGGGATTGTCCGGCTGGTTCGGAGGAATTCGCCGACTTGCTTTTGCGTTGATAGATGCGAAACACACCGTGGTGCTGCGAGGCGAAATGCCAAGCGTTCCAAATGTAATCGATCACGCCTAGGCACAGCAGTGAGCCGGTCCCCATTTTCAAACAAAGACACGCGACCAGAATCGCGGTGCCAAACGCAAGAAATTGCCGGCGTCGATCGACGCCCTTGTGGTGATCGACCGTGACGAGAATCAACGTGATCCAGCGATGCGGTGCGGTCACAAAATAGATTTGCCAAAACAGCAAACTCTGATGTGTTGCAATACCGCCCAAACGATCCACCAGCAACAACAGGGGCCAAAACGCGTTGGCAATAAAGAACAGATCAAGTGCGGGCGAGAACAGGAATCCAGAGCTCACCGGCGCAGGCGGTGGTCCCGCGGACGACGTTTCACGACCACGTGTCTGCTGCGTCACATCGAACGAATCCGCGGCGTGTTCACGATCATCCGCATCGACGAGTATCGCTGAACGGGCCTGAGGCTCAGCATCGGAAACAATCATCTAATCACTTTCCACCGTTATTGTGTGGCGAATCGCTCGCGGTTAAATCGGCTGCAGAGTCGTCGCTTGAGAACGCGTCGGGGATCCGAATCCAGTGATCGTGAAACGCGATTCCCGAGGTCCACTCGACCGCAGGCATGTGGCAATCAATACAATCGCCGGTGGGCTGGTGCGAGCACTCGCTTGACGATGCATCGCCATGACACTGTTTGCATTGATCGATCGACACCGCCCGATTGTGCGAAACGGTATCGTGCGGGTCGTGACAAGTGGAACAGGTCATCTTGTCGGGGCTCTCTAAATAGCAGCGACTGCGTTTGATGCCATAGGGCTGAAAACGCACCAATTCGTTGGGCGTCGCATCGGGTTTGACCGAAGACTCATCGCGATGACAAGTGCTGCAAGCATCCATGTAGGTCTCGGCGGTCTCATATCGCAACATCGGCTTGGCCTCTTCGGCATGCCCGAGATGCGCGAGTTCGACATGTTTTTTCCGTGGACCGTGACAACGCTCGCAACCGACATTGGCGACGACCAATGAGTTTATCAGCGGCAACGACGGAGGCGGCGTCAGCGTGCTGTGACACCCCAAACAGGCCCGCATGTCCGCTGCGTCCATCGGACGCCCGAAACATTCGATTGTTCCGACGGCGAATTCGTCAAATCGCTCGTGATCCGGTGTCAAACCGAGTTGATCGCGATTGGCAAAGTAGGACCACCGCAACTCGACGCCGCTTTGAGTCGACTCGTCGATCGCGATCGGCGTTTGGGCATGCGTTCCCGAACCGAGTAACCAGGTCACAGGAACCACAACGCCTGAGGCATTCGCGGCATCGCGAACCCACAACGAACCTGCGGTTTGCGAGAACTCAAAGACCTGGTCACGCCGCGGGTCTTGATAGTGGCGAGTCTCAGCAAGCTTGTTTGCCAATGACGATTCGTCAATGCGAGTCAACGTGCGGGAATGCCCCGAGCGAAGATGGGCTTCGTACTCTTTTTCATGACACTCGGCACACGCTTGGTCGCCCGCGAAATTGGCGGAAATCAACTGATTCCATCCCGCTACGGCCTGTTGGATTCGAGGCGGAAGGTTCTCAGCAAAACGTCGCGAAACATCCGCGGGACTCGCCCCCGAAGGGGCCGCGGAAAGAGCCATCCTCGGGACAGCATCCGCCATCATCGGAGTTGCCTGAAACGCATCCCAGACCATCCAAAGCATGCCCGCAGCGATTATCAAAAACGTCAACGCGGCCCATCCCAGCAAGCTGCGAACAGCGAGGCCCTTGGCGCAATTCTGACTCGAGGAATGGGATAGGGGATTGATCGCAGGGTTCTCCAATCGGTTATGAGATCGCGGGGACGTCGACTGTATTACTGAAGCATTTTAAATTTAACGTAGCCTAGGCTTCCAGCCTGGGTTTGCTGTGATTCCCAGGCTGGAAGCCTAGGCTACGTAAGCTCAACAACAATTCGACAGAAATTTTCTGTTGGCGTTTTAGCCAAGCGGAGCGTCTTTGATCTTCCACTGACCATCGATCCGTTGCAGCGTCCAGACCTGTTCGGTTTCGGCAACCGAACTCGCTTTGCCGCCACGTGTATCGCCGGAGGAGGTCGCGTGAACACCACCAAAAATTTTCACGGGGACGGTAACGCTATCGCCATCAAAGGCAGGCTCGCCGTTGACTTGGTAACCCCGCTCGCCATAGTCTTTGCGATTTTTCGGTGCCGCTCCGGCAACAAACGCACTGGCGAACATTTGATCGTCACCGGCAAGGTCACCTAGCCCTTCCACACTGGCAAACGCATTCTGTTCGTCAGTCGGTTTAACCACGCCCGAGGAACCACATCCGCCCCAAGTCGAGGCGGACAGCAACAGAGCGGCAACAACCAATTTCTTCAATTTCATTCGATTTTATTCCTTAGGTACAACAGTTTTGATTTCGATTATGGCTCGGTGATGACTTCGCTATTCTGAGCGGTGCTCATCGGTCGCCAGATATTCAGGTTGTCGACCGAGTCAGTGACAAAACGTACGCCGCCATCGGCCATCAACACGTTCACACCACCGGTGTGGTAACTGCGAGCCGCCGCATAGATTGCCGCAGTATCACGCTCTTCTTCACACGCCAATCGCGGCTTGCTGACGTCGGCGATATCCTCACCACAGGCCGCCAAGATGTCCTTTTCACTGGAGTTGGGATTTTGGAACGCCGAGAAGATGGTGGCTCCCATCGCGGGTGACATCCAAACGCCGCGAATGTCGGTTTGCGACTCGGCCGCAATGATCTCGCTCATCGCGATCGTGTTACTCAAACCATCGGTAAAGTCGCGGCTTTGCATGCCGTTGCGATTTTGAAAACGATCGCCTGCGGTCGTTGTGCCGTTGACCGTCGTGATGATTTTGTCTTGATTGACGTAGTAGGTACCGAACGCGCCACGTGTCTCCTTTTGCTCCCAAGACAACATGTCGCCCGATCCCCAACACGCCGCATAGTTATTGCCTTTGGCGAGTGCTTCGAGTCCGTAGCTGCCGTCCGAGAACTGACCGCCCACCGAGGGTGCCGAAGGACATTTGTCAAAGCCACTCAATTGCTCGCGTCCGAGGTTCCCCAGGGCGTCAATCGCTTCGCAGTGATCACAGGGGTTGGAGGTATGATCATCACCGCGGTCGTCCTCACAACGCTGGACCATTTCCCACATCGCGGGCTGTTCCATGTAGGGGAACAACATAGGCAACCAGTGCCAGCCCAATTCGTTTTGGCCGTGCTGCCAGCCGCCTGTTTTGAAGCGGTTACCCGACTCGTCATAGTTGACATTCCCTGGCGGGAACGCCCCAAACGCCGACATGTGGTTATGCATCGCCAAACCGAACTGCTTCATGTTGTTTTGGCACTGCATCCGGCGAGCCGCTTCACGTGCCGCCTGGACGGCGGGCAGCAACAACCCCACCAGGACTCCGATGATGGCGATCACCACCAATAGCTCAACGAGGGTAAAAGCTGATCGCTGAGGGGACACTGTAGTACGACGCTTGTTATGCGTAATCCGCATTCACGAATTCCTTGATCGAGAGAGAGACAAAATGTTTCAACAACAACGAGCGGGATTAAAGCGTTCGCATGTTGAAATTGAGCGCAGAAACGATGAAGGAATTCTTAAGATGTACAGCCCTCCACTGAAGGAGCCTCACTGACGCACTGGACCGACTTAACGGGCACTTAACACCCGCTGAACGAACCTCAAATTACAACATTTAACAAGCTATAGACTTACCCCCCCCTCGTCACAGAACGGGCCCTAGCGACTCTTTGGAGGAGGTGCGGTTCTCGGAGTCGCTCGAAGATCGGCGTTTAGCACGTTTCACGCCCCCCCCAAACTCCGGAGGACGCTGATTTAGTAGCAATCCCATAAGCCGGAGGCCGAAACATGACCTGCCGTTGGCGTGAGCCAACGGTTTAGGGGCGACCTGTCGCCGTAAGGCCGGAGGCCGACACACTGACGGCAGAGTGTGTCGCCCGCTGGGCTATGCTTTTCCACCTCCACTAACCGGTGGCTCACGCCGAGCCCTTTCAAGCTAGCACTCATGCGGCTCTCTTGGCGAGGATTCTTGCCGTCGATAT
>NZ_BAABGA010000019.1:0-8750 GCF_039541335.1 Novipirellula rosea
GCTTACATTCAGTTACGAATGCGGCACGAATATGGTTTATGCTAGCTTGAAAGGGCTCGGCGTGAGCCCCAGGTTTTTGTCACTACACGTTACCCAAAGCCCCGGAGGGGCGGCAGCAATCGACCATTTCGAATTCTGTCGCCCCTTCCGGGGCTTTGTATCATTCGTTGATTCGTATTCCTGGGGCTTACGCTCCAGGCTATATGCTGCCGCCACTTGCGTGGCTGAAGATCACAACTTCAAAGAGCGGCGAATCAACCATCGCCTTGGCCGAGTCCAAAGTTCCACCACTTTCCGGCACGTGTTTTCGAATAGCCTTTGCGAATCGTCGCCGACTCTTTCAAAAAGTCACCGCTGTGCAGATTGACCATTTCGAGGGTCAGCAAGTAGTCACGCTGGGTGGTCTTGTTACGGTCCGTCGTACCACTGGTGATGGTGGCGTACAGCAAATAATCGACCGGCGCACCTTGGCGTCCGAGGGCCGCAGCAAACTGGGCTCGGTTCTCTGGCAGAAACAATGAATCGGGACGAAGCCGAGTTTCCACCAATGCGGCATCGACCATTCGACGACTGATACAGCGGAAGGTTTCGGCTGAATTGATTTGCGAATCGATCCGCTCGTACAGTTGGTCTTTGAAATCGACCATCTCTTCGGCGCTCTTATTCTCGATCCCGATGAAGCAAACCGTGGCGGGGCCGGAGGCGAGGGCCGATCCGATTTGCCCGTCCAGTTTCATTGCGTTTGCCGATTCAAACGAAACGGTCTGGATCGCGGGCGGGCATCGTCCCAACAACTTGGCGACCGATTCATCGACCAACGGGTTCCAAGTGGCCGCCCCTGCAGTATGGCTGCCGACAAGGTCCTTGTCGTTCGCAGCCAAAATGTGTCCGTATTGTCGGCCTGCGCATCCCACCACGACACTAATGCAACCGATTGCGAGCAATGGGAGTGAAAAGACAGCAAAGTTTCTCATAGGATTTCGATCCGTTAAATCCGCCACGATTGATGATTCCGGTGTGGCATCCGCGATTTCGCAACCTCGACAAAGTTTTTCATCGGGCGATGATATTCATCCGGCGAGGTTATCAAACGTCGGTTTCAGTAGGTTTGGATTGGTGGCGACACTGTCCGGAACACGTGAAAAACTTGTGAAATTAAAATTTCTGCAAGAATTCCTCGCCCGAATGTTGCCAGTCGCCTTGTCGGTTTGATGTGAGGTATCAAAATGTGGTTCACGTCGGCTATAGCACTGCCCTTGGCGAGCACTCGACCATTTGGGTAGTGATTGCCACCTGATCCGATTGAATCGGATGTTCCGGTGGAACTGCGTTGACAAATTATGCTGGATCGAGAAACTCACGCAGGTCTTCCTGGACCCCCAAAGCACCGCAGACTCCCCCATGTGAATCATCCCCGTCCTTTATGCCCCTACGCATGACGGCGATCCACGCCAGAATTTGATATCGAACTGGCTTTCTACAAGAATTTTCTGAGATCTTTCATCACTTATGTCCATCGCTTCCACCGCTACCGAACAATCCGAATTGGATCCAACGTCCGCGACATCGACCGCTGTCCCGCAAACAAATACGCGGTCCAATCCGCGCGGGGGCGATTATTTGGGCGGCACGTTTTCGGGGCAAATGACGCCACCGACCATGACGGCATGGACGGGGGGTGCAGTCTTGCCATCACCGACTTCGATCGATGATGACGACTTGATCGACGATGACGACGACGATGATGATGGCGACGAAGACTCCGGTTTTGGCTCGGATGACGATTCCGAAGGAGGCGGCACAGGCGACGACGGCTTCAACGATGGACTCGATGAAGACGACGAGGTCGATGAATTCGACGATATCGACGAAGACGACTTCGATGACGATTTTGATGACGATTTCGAGGAAGAACTCGAAGACGACTACGAGATCGAGATCGAAGACGAAATCAGTGCCGAATTCGGGCTGAGCAGCGGCGACGGCAGCGACGACGACGAATTGGAAGATTTCGACGATTTCGATGACGTCGACGAAGACCTAAACGACTAAAGCCCCTCGTTTTGGTAGTGGAGCTTGCTAAAGCTACCTGTTTTCGACGTGCAAGAGGATCTTTAGCAAGATCCACTACCCAAAATCAGCGACTCCCAACGCACTCGTTAGCGTCAGCGGCGTTGGGCATGGCTGTACCGCGAAATCGCGACCTCTCTACGAACACAGGTGCTGCAAAGGTGTCTTAAAATCGGATATGGTTTCCGATTAGTTGTTGTCCGGCAAAAATTTGATCTTTGCCGACTCCCGAACACCTTTGCCCTAGCGTCTAAAAGCGATTGATGATGCCCGCTTCCGTGAGTCCTTTCCGTGCTCCACCGAGCAGCCCCAATTTCCCAAAACTTGAGCTCGAAGTTTTGCAGTTTTGGGACGATCACGACATCTACAAGAAATCGTTGGCTCAGCGTGCCGATGCCCCTTCGTTTGTCTTCTATGAAGGCCCCCCGACGGCTAACGGGTTGCCGCACCCTGGGCACTGCCTGACCCGCTCGATCAAAGACGTTTTCCCCCGCTACAAAACGATGCGAGGCTATCGCTGCGAACGCAAAGCGGGCTGGGACACGCATGGTTTGCCGGTCGAAGTCGAGGTGGGCAAGGAACTCGGCATCCACAGCAAAGAAGAAATCGAGGCGTTCGGCGTCGAACCCTTCATCCAAAAATGCCAACAAAGCGTGTTTCGCTACATGCAGCAGTGGCAAGACCTGACCCGCCGGCTCGGATTCTGGGTCGATCTGGAAAAGGCCTACGTCACCTACCACCAAAGCTACATCGAAAGTGTTTGGTGGAGCCTGAAGACACTGTTCGAACGCGGGCTGTTGTACCAAGGTCATAAGATCGTGTGGTGGTGGGCCCAAGGCGGCACGGCGTTGTCCTCGGGCGAAGTCGGCCAAGGCTATCGCGAAGTCGCCGACCCCAGCGTGTATGTGCTGTTCCCGTTGGTCGACAATCCCAAACGTTCGCTCGTCGTATGGACCACGACCCCGTGGACGCTGCCTAGCAACATGTTCGCGGCGGTCCACACCGAATTGGACTATGCCGTCGTTCGCGACGATGAAACCGGCCAAGAACTAGTGATCGCAGCCGACTTGGTCGAAACGATCGCAGGGAAACTGAAACGCGAACTTCCTGTCCTAGACACCGTCTCCGGAAAATCGTTGGTCGGCCAGCGTTACGTTCCTCCGTTTGACAACTATTACAAAACGCTCGGCGATGTGACCGGCAAGCTGACCAATGGCGAATCCGAAGCGTTGATGTGGCGAGTCGTCTCCGCTGACTTTGTGACCACCGAATCGGGTAGCGGTATCGTTCACCAAGCTCCGGCGTTCGGCGAAGTCGACTACGAAGTGTTGACCCAAGAACAAGCACGGTTCGTCGAAACGGATCGCCCCGAACTGTTGTGTGCGGTCGGACCGGACGGCAAGTTCACGGACGACTTTGCCGACATGAAAGGCACCTGGGTCAAGGATGCCGACAAACCGATCTCACGGATGTTGCGTGAGTCCGGCAAGTTGTTGTTGCTCGAGCAATACCTTCACGACTACCCGTTCTGTTGGCGAGCGAGCGAGGATCCGCTGATCCAATATCCGCGCCGCAGCTGGTTCGTGCGAACAACAAAGTTCCGCGACCTGATGCTGAAAAACAATTCGCAAATCGGTTGGCAACCCGAGCACATCCAAAACGGTCGCTTTGGCAATTTCCTGGAATCCAACGTCGACTGGGCATTGTCGCGAGAACGTTTCTGGGGCACGCCACTGCCGATCTGGGTTTGTCAAGAAACCGGACAAATGGAAGCGGTCGCCAGCTACGACGAAATCTTGGCCAAACCGGGCTTGCAAGGAACCGAGGTTTGGGAACAAGCCAAGGCGGCTAATCCCGAGTTGGCGGACGATTTGCGAGTCCACAAACCGTACATCGACGCGGTCACCTACGATTCACCGTTCGCCGAGGGTGCTCGGATGCAACGGGTGACCGAGGTCATCGATTGCTGGTACGACAGCGGTGCGATGCCGTTCGCCCAATGGGGCTGGCCACACCAAAACAACGAATCGTTCCAAGATCAATTCCCTGCCGACTTCATCTCCGAAGCCCTCGACCAGACTCGCGGTTGGTTCTACAGCCAATTGGCGATCAGCACGATGTTGTTCGGCGAAGGAGCCTCGATCAGCGAACGAGAAGAAGGCGGGGAAGCAAAAAAAGTGTCCGACACCTTTCCTGACCCTTTGGCCGATCAAGCCTACCCGCACCCCTATCGCAACTGCATCGTGCTGGGATTGATGCTCGGCGAAGACGGCAACAAGATGAGTAAGAGCTTGCGAAACTATCGCGAGCCCAACGAGATCTTTGACAAGTACGGTGCCGATGCACTGCGTTGGTTCTTCTTTGCCGGGCAACCGCCGTGGACCGCCATCCGCTACCGCGAACAATCGATCAAAGATTCGATCCCCGAGTTCCTGCTGCGACTTTGGAACGTCTTTAGTTTCTTTAGCATCTATGCCGGCATCGACGGTTTTGATCCTACCACCGCAACCGACGCGGACGATCAACTCACCTCGGCAAGTTTGGCGTCGGCTCCGACGTACCGCGATATCAGCGAGCGAAGTGAAATCGATCGCTGGATCATGTCGGAACTGAATCGCACAAACGAAATCGTGGTCGACCGCATGGACGTGCTGGACAACTACAACGCCTGCCAAGCGATCACGTCGTTCGTCGATGGATTAAGCAATTGGTACGTTCGCCGTAGCCGTGACCGATTCTGGGCCAGCGACAAGGACTCGCAAGACAAGCACGATGCCTACTGGACTCTGTACGAATCGCTGCTGCAGATCACCAAGATTGTCGCTCCGTTTGTTCCGTTCCTATCCGAAACGCTTTGGCAAAGTTTGACTGAACCGTTTGGGGATCGCACGCGAAAGAGCGTCCACCTGTGCGATTATCCGGTCGCCGATAATGATCGCATCGACGCGAAACTTTCGACCAGCATGAAACTGCTACGTGAAATCGCGTCGCTGGGGCGTGCCGCACGCGCCGAAGCCAAACTGAAAGTTCGCTTGCCACTTTCGCAAGTCGAAGTGGTGTTGGCGGATGATGCAGAGATCGATTGGCTGAAGTCACACGACTCGCTCGTTCGCGAAGAATTGAACGTCAAATCGGTCGACTACACCACCGAAGGCGACCAGTACGTCCAGTACACCGTGGTGCCGAATTTCAAACGACTCGGCCCTCGCGTGGGCAAGAATATGCCTGCGGTCAAAAAAGCACTGACGACCGCCGACGGCAACACGCTGCTGACGGCTCTAGGGCGTGACGGATTCGTGGAAATCAATTTGCCCGGCGGTGAACCGCTGAAACTCGACAACGAAGACATCGAAGTTCGCTTGAAGGCCAAAGAGGGCTGGGCCGCGAGCCAAGGCGCCAGCAGTGTTGTGGTACTGAACACCGAGGTCACCGACGAACTCCGCCGCGAGGGGATCGCCAAAGACCTGATCCGCACGATCCAAAGCAAGCGAAAGGAAATGGATTGCGGCTACACCGACCGCATCACCGTAGGCATCCTCAGCGACGACATCGAAGTCGCAACGGCGCTTAAAGAGCACGGTGATATGATCTGCAGTGAAACGCTTGCCAGCGAACTTCGCTCCGATGCGATCGCGGGAACCGCGCCGAGCGAAACGGAATTTGGCAAAGTCTTTGTGCAAAAGAACGTCTAATGCCAGAATCCAACATGAGCAAATCGAAGCTTCCCATCGCGATCTTCTTAAGCGGCAGTGGGCGTACGCTTGCCAATCTGATCCGGCATCGTGACGAACACGGTTTGCCAATCGACATCCGCTTGGTAATCAGCAGTCGTGACGATGTTCGTGGCTTAGAGATCGCAACAAACGATGGCATTCCCACGCGAGTGGTTCGCAAACGCGATCACCGCGATCCGTTTGAGCACTCACGTGAAATGTTTGATCCCTGCCGCGAAGCCGAGGTCAAATACGTCGTGATGGCGGGCTATTTGAATCACGTACTGATTCCCAACGACTTCGAAAACCGAGTGATTAACATTCATCCGTCACTGCTGCCGTCGTTCGGAGGCGCGGGGATGTACGGCCACTTCGTGCACGATGCGGTGCTAAAACGAGGCGTGAAGATCAGCGGATGCACGGTCCATTTCGTTGACAACGAATACGACAACGGGCCAGTCATCGTGCAAAGGTCATGCCCCGTGAAACCCGATGACGACGCCGACACCTTAGCCGCCCGCGTGTTCGAGCAAGAGTGCCTGGCACTTCCCGAGGCGCTACGAACCCTGCTCTAAAAAAACGCCACCCACGCAGATGCACATTGAAGCGGCGCATCTTGCATTAAAGGGGGCAAAGCTCCGGAAATTTCCTCGATCCTGCTCAGCAGACTGGAACTAACAAATTGTTGGAATTTGATACCAACGGCGCGGCCCATTGTTCGGAACTTTAGATCCACACCTCGCAAATCGCAGGCTCTTCGGCCCGGAACACAGCGTTCAGAAAACGACAGAAAGATTTTTTTGCTGACGCTGGGCTTCTCTATTTTTCTGTCGCATTAATTTTTCTGTCGATGCCGACCGCGGTGCGTGCAAAGGTGTCCGGCACTGCTTCAAGGCACCCGCCGCTTACACCTGCGACCGATTGGCGTCTCCATGAAAGCTATGTCCACAATCGTGGCCGATCATGTCGTGTTCGCATAAACAGTTCGGCTCCGCTACGATTGAGGCAAAGTTCTGAGGTTTTTCATAATCCAGTTTGGATGAACGCTATGCCGTTGGGGATCCGTCCGACCGTTGACTTCGCATTTAAAAAGATCTTTGGCTCGCCTCAAAACTCCGCCGCTCTGATCGGATTGCTCAACGCCATCCTCGATTTTGAACACCCGGTGGTCGCGGTGGAGGTTCTCAATCCGTTTAGCTACCAGGAGTTTTCCGAGAGCAAGCTGATCGTGCTTGATGTGCGGTGCCGCGACTCAGCGGGACGAGGGCTCAACGTCGAAATGCAGGTTTCGGTCTACGCAGGGCTGATTGAGCGATTGGTGTATTACGCCTGCAGCATGTACGTGGACCAGCTTTCTCCGGGCAGCAACTATGCGTTAGCGGCCCCGTCGATCTCGATTTGCCTGCTCAATCGAATCCTTTTCGCTGAAACCGACCAAGCCCACCATCGTTTCCAGATGCTCGATCGGGAAAGCGGACGAGAGATATCCAACGCGATCGAAGTTCACACTGTAGAATTGACGAAGTACGAATTGGATGCGCAGACGATCACCCACTCGAGTAAACTACAGCAGTGGACGTTTCTTTTGCTTTTCGCTCAAGACTACGACGCGGAAACACTGAGGAAATTGCTACCTGGGATCGAGTTTGAAACCGCGATTTCGACGATGGAAATCATTTCCGCGAAGACAGAGGACAAACAGATGTACGACCAACGCGAGAAAGCTCAACGAGACTACGAATGGGCCATCACTGGTGCCCGAGAAGAAGGCCGAGAAGAAGGAAAATTGGCTGGTCAAATTCAGTTACTGCAGCAGTTGCTTGGAGAGCCACCTGCGAGTGACACGGAACTGCTTCGGCAGGACATTGGCGCACTTACGACCCAACTCGCAAACCTACAACAGCGTCTCCGCGACCGCGACGTATAGCCCGCCGACAACTGCGATGACCGCGCGTGCGTTTACCACCGCCCCCGTTCCAATCTTGCTCCAGAGATCCAATCGGGTTCGAGGGGGGGACTTTTAATCTTTACGAAAATCTATTTGGTCTCAGCTACACTGATTCGAGTGGTCTTCGAATTGACCAAAGTCCTCGCGCTAGATGTTATCGTCGGGCTGCTGCGACTCGCGACAGACTACTCCGACTTATTCACGAAGACTTAGCATACAACTTGTACCTGTGCGCACACGAGTATTACGAATGCACTCAAGGGCGACCGTATGAAGGATACGAATGCGGTAAATGCTCGGAGCCGATACCAGACTGCATCCTCCAAGCATATCGGATATACCAATTTGACATGGGACAATTACGGAGAGGATTCCCTAGGGTGCTGCGGGAATGCGATCGCTTGCCAGGATGAGTACAATAATGCAAATTTCTCGAAGACATTTTCAGATCGCTTCTATTTCAGCATGCATCGGTTCTGACATCAGGGCTCAGGAAACTGTACGACGTGACAACGAATCGCCGAATGCAATCGAGGAAATATTCTCGAAGTACAAACACTGCAACTCGTATTCAGACAACGCACAAGTCTTGATTTACCGCAGTGAGGCGGAAAAAAAAGTAATCCAGCAGTTTTCATTCACCACTGACTTTGTTAGGAACAAATCATTTGCTTTCAAGACAGATGCGTCAGTCTGCTGCTCCCTCAAGGCTGAAAATGGTTACTTGACCGGTGAGTGGCACTGCGAGCCCATCGTAAAAACCGATTCGTCACTTCTTCCTCAGATGTTGCGAAGAATGAGAAGATCGACGATGCATACCTCGGTGTTCATTCCTCTGCTGTTGCTTGGCGAAAGTGATTCCGTCGCGATCAAGGCTGCCGAAGGAATCTGGAGTATCATTGATAACCATGACAAATTGAAAGAGCGTCGTCTGCAATATCGGCTTCAGTCAGCGGACTACCTTTGTGAAGCTACAATCGACAGAGATTCCGGGTCGATAATCGCCATTAGAAGTTCAC
>NZ_BAABGA010000020.1:0-6074 GCF_039541335.1 Novipirellula rosea
CTCCAGCGGCCGACTTCAACGGCAGCGACAGCTTTACTTACGATGCCACCGATGTGAACGGCGACATCGAAACGCAGACGGTCAACGTCACGGTCAATCCGATCGATGACGCCAATGACGACACGACTGTGACCGACGAGGACACGGCAGTCAATGGCGATGTCTCGACCAACGACACCTATGCCGGTGCGGTGGGCTATGCCTTGAACACGGGGCCATCCAACGGTAACGCGACCGTTAACCCCGATGGCACCTTCACTTACACACCTGATCCCGACTTCAATGGCAGCGACAGCTTTACTTATGACGCTACCGATGTGAATGGTGACATCGAAACGCAGGCGGTAACGGTTACGGTCAATGCGGTCGATGATGCTAGCGATGACACGGCCACTACCAATGAAGACACGGCCGTCATTGGTGATGTGTCGACCAACGACACCTACGCTGGCGCCGTTACCTATGCCTTGAACACGGGAGCTGCCAACGGCACGGCCGTGGTCAACCCGGACGGCACGTTCACTTACACACCCGATGCCGATTTCAACGGCACGGATTCGTTCACTTACGACGCGACCGACGTGAACGGCGATGTCGAAACGCAAACGGTGACGGTTACGGTCAATCCGGTTGATGATGCTGCCGATGATACGGCCACGACCAATGAAGACGCGGCGGTCAGCGGCGACGTGTCGCTAAACGACACCTACAGCGGCACCGTTAACTACACGCTCAATTCCGGCCCGAGTAATGGCGCAGCCGTGGTCAACCTGGACGGCACCTTCACTTACACGCCCGCTGCCGACTTCAACGGTACGGACAGCTTTACTTACGACGCGACCGATGTGAACGGTGATATCGAAACGCAAACGGTCACGATCACGGTCAACCCCGTCGACGATGCCAGTGACGACATCGCCACGACCAATGAGGACACCCTGGTTAGCGGTGACGTCTCGATCAACGATACCTACGCTGGCGCGGTCGGCTACGCCTTGAACACGGGAGCAGCCAACGGTACGGCCGTGGTCAACCCGGACGGCACCTTCACTTACACGCCCGCTGCCGACTTCAACGGCACGGACTCGTTCACCTATGATGCCACCGACGTGAACGGTGACATCGAAACGCAGACGGTGACGGTGACGGTCAATGCGGTGGACGATGCTGCCGATGACACGGCCACGACCAATGAAGACACGCCGGTCAGCGGAGATGTATCGACCAACGATACCTACGCCGGGGCCGTTACCTACGCCCTGAACACAGGACCAGCCAACGGCACGGCTATCGTCGACGCCGACGGCACCTTCACTTACACACCCGATGCCGATTTCAACGGCACCGATTCATTCACCTACGACGCCACCGACGTGAACGGTGACATCGAAACGCAGACGGTGACGGTGACGGTCAATGCGGTGGACGATGCTGCCGATGACACAGCCACGACCAATGAAGACACGTCGGTCAGCGGTGATGTCTCGATCAACGACACCTACGCCGGGGCCGTTAGCTACGCCTTGAATACGGGACCGACCAACGGCACAGCCCTGGTCAATCCCGACGGTACGTTCACTTACACGCCCGATGCCGACTTCAACGGCACGGACTCGTTCACCTATGATGCGACCGACGTGAATGGTGACATCGAAACACAAACGGTCACCGTGACGGTCAACCCGGTCGACGATGCCAACGATGATACGGCCACCACCAATGAAGACACGGCGGTCAGCGGAGACGTCTCAACCAACGACACCTACGCTGGTGCGGTCGGATTCGCCCTGAACACGGGAGCGGCTAACGGTACGGCTACCGTCAATCCCGACGGTACCTTCACCTACACACCTGATCCGGACTTCAACGGCAGCGACAGCTTCACCTATGACGCGACCGATGTGAACGGTGACATCGAGACCCAAACGGTGTTCATCACTGTGAATCCCGTAAACGATCCTCCCACGATCGACAGCCTTAATTCGAGCCATGATGAGCCTTGTGATAGCTCCGCGGACGGGAGTGTCCATATTGGCGGAACATTCTCGGACGTGGATCAACTCGACATTCACGCAGTGAAGGTCGATTGGGGTGATGGCTCTGCGATCGAAACGCTGACCGGTGTCGATCAAGTAGCGGATACTTTTGAAGCTATGCATAACTACGCTTCTGGCGGCATTTTTGTCATCACCGTCACTGTCGACGACGGGAACGGTGGTATCGACGCGGAGACCACGACGGCGGTCACGCATGGTGTGGGCGTTGTCAACGGCGTGCTATACGTGATCGGAACCGATGGTCGCGATGATGTAGACATCAAGCTCGGCAGCGATGGTGGCAGCGATGGCGGACCGGATCAACTGAAGGTCAAGGCGAAATTTGACAAAGGTGGCGGCAGCGATAATGGATCGGATGGTGGCAGCGATGGCGGCACCGATTACTTCAACGTCGCCGACGTCGACAAGATCGTGATCCATCTCTGTGACGGCGACGACAAGGCCAAGATCCACAAGAAAGTTACCATCGATGCCGAGATCTACGGTGGTGCTGGCAAGGATAACCTTGACGGCGGCGGCGGAAATGATTTGCTCGATGGCGGCGACGGCAATGATGACCTGGACGGAGGTGCTGGCAGCGATATTTTGCTTGGCGGCGATGGCAATGACAAATTACACGGCGGCAGCGACGGTGGATCGGATGGAAACTCCGACGGCGGCGGCGATCTGCCAAGCCGCGATATCCTGATCGGTGGTGCTGGCAACGACAATATGAAAGGCGGCGATGGCAACGATCTGATGATCGGTGGCGACGGTAAGGATAAGATGAAAGGCGGAAAAGGCGACGATTTGATGATCGCAGACATCGCTGCAAACCAATACGATCTTTCGGCTCTCGACTCTGCTTTAACCGCATGGAACGACGACGATTTACCCGCGGCAATGGCGGCGCTCGGAACGCTCACGTCTGATGGCGATAAGGATGACCTGAAAGGCGGAAAAGACGACGACGAACTATTCGGCAGCGGCAATGACAAGCTGAAGTTCTAACAATCCAACGTGATACGTTATACGGGCATCAGACGTCGAGTCTACGACTTGTCGTCTGCTTGTCCTTTTCTTGCTCGGCCATACGCTTACCTCCCACTAAATGTCTATCTTCAGACGCAGCGATCGGTATGAATCAACGCAAACATATCGCCTATCTGATGCGTGGCCTGCCGGCGTGTGGCAAAAGTCATAGGGCTCGCCGCTTGGCGGGCAGCGATGGAATTGTGTTGGAAACGGACCAGTATTTCTACACTCAGGTTGGCGATGATCCCGGGAGCTACGATTACAGTAACGAGCGATTGTCCGATGCACGTTCATGGAACTTGAGTCGGTTTCGTGCTGCGCTGGCTCACGGTGTGTCCCCCATCGTGATCGACCGTGGCAACGGATTGAACAGCGAAACACTCGCATACGTTCTGCTGGCACACGAATCTCGTTACCAAGTCGAACTCCGCGAACTCGATAGTCCCTGGTGGCAGGAACTACGTGTGTTACTGAAGTACAAGGACGATGTCGCTGCGGAACTGCTTGATCGTTGGGCCGAATCTCTTGCCGAACGCAGTCGACAAACGCACCGGGTGCCCATGAAAACGATTCAGCGTTGGATGCAGTCGTGGCGATCTGACCTGACAGTCAATGATGTTCTCCAATGCTAGAGCCCGTGGGGTGAAAATACTCAGCCGAGCATTAAACACGCCGAAAAACCTGCTTTCAAACAATTGTCAGCCAGGTATCTCAGCCGAATTGACGTGCTGTCGACATCGGCAATGTTTCCGCGATCGTTCTCACCGGAATTGCGCCAAGCCTCGATCGCTCACAGGTTTGGCCACGCAACTTTTCATTTCGCTTCACACCAATGATCGTCTCGGATTACCGGACACCGAGACGCCGATGAAATTCGTCCCTTATCCGCGGCAGCTGTTCTTGGTCATCGTTGCTAGTAGCGTAAAAACCAATACAACACGCAATCGTTCGCTACATAGTCCAGATTATCGGACCCTCAGGCTATCGCTGACCGCTGCGACCGGTATTTTCCCTGCGATCGGCCGTAACGTGGGCGCCTTCGCTTAGTCGGTTGATTGCGAGGATTTGACGGCGCGGGTTCGGGATTCTACCAAACGCGTCAGTAGCTCGGCTGCCTCAAGGCGGTTGCACATTCTCTCCGAACGATGATCACTCGCACGTCGACCGACTCAGCGCGGAGGTATCTGCGACTGCTTCGACAATCTCTTCCAGGATTAAGTGACGTAACTTCGCTGGCTCGACGGCGTTGTGGATGTCCCAAGTAAGTTCCTGGCCGCCGGTCAACGTGACTTGTTCCGCCTTCAATCGCTTGATGGCATCGGCAGTCGGCCGGTAGCTTCGGAGCGATTCGATGATTCCATGCGTTATTGGGTGCAGCGAAGAAATCGGAAACTGAAAGTGATGACCGCCGTAGCTCAGTAAAATCGCGGTGCCGAAAACGTCTCCCTCTACGGTCTGCGCGACCACCACATGGCACTGCGGCAGACAGCCGGCCCGGTCAATCACCAGGGAGCGAAAGACAATCGCCGTCCACGCGTGACAGAACTTCTTGATGTCCGAGCGTCGCAACATGTCGTTTCATTCCCGGCGTGGGTTAGGAGACGCCTGAACTGATCCGTCTATATCCGCCACACGTTGATCGATGTAGTCGACAATCGAAGGTTTGATCCGTTCTTCAAACTTCTCTGGCAATTCGTGCGAGAGCCCTGAGTGCGCCGTATACTCCTCGGGCAATCTCGGCTCGCGGTCTCGTTGGTAACCCATAAAGTGCAGATCATCGACTAGCAAACCGTCCCAGTACAACTTTACGGCAGAGTCGAATTCGATGGGCACCTCATAAGACGACCACCCATGATTGCTAAACGATGCGGTCCAAAGATTGGGATACCTTTGGAGTTCGACATAGGCTCCCGCATCGCTGGGGCTATCGTATTGCCAGTCGAAGCTTCGGACATACGCCCCGAGCGGCAGCCGCTGCAGTAGTTCCCTCGTTTCCGCGAGTGTCATCTTCGGATCGATGGAAAACCAATGCCGCTGTCCCCCAGGCGTTGACCAGTCGCGAGTTTTCAGATGCGTGACTCGCGGATGGGCGAAGAATGCGGCCATCGCGGAGTTGGGTTCTACGTATTCGGTCATTTGGACAGCATAACCGATAAAGCCAACGCATGTCCTGATTCATCTTCAATTAACCGTCGCACGCTTTTGCTCACCATCCTTACTCATTTGGTCTGTGAGTTTAGCAAAGAGGCGACGCTGCTTGTCCCAGTTCGGCTCGGCCGCGATCGGGCGGATTTGTCGCTCGGTGAGCGGGGCTCGGCCGTAAGTGTAGGGCCTCAGGAAAAGGACTTTCTCTTGAAGGTCGGGAGCAAGATTGGTCAGGTTTAGAATCTGAGTAAGACGAGCGCGGGTGACGCGGCCGGCACGGGCCAGATCAGCTTGCGATTCAAATCGACCGGTAGCGAGGACGCGGTCGAAATGGATCGCGAGCGCCATCAAGCGCGACACGCGTGGCAGTCGGCCGGTTGTGGGCAGCGGTGGGGCCCCACCGCGGCGAAACTCGCGAGCTCCGCGATCACTACGTGCAACGTGAAAGGCGCGGCGGATCGGCCGCGTGCGGGCCGACGTTTCAGGTGCACCATTTGTTTCGTCGCTCATTGGGCGTTCTCCGAAATGTGGCGTGCGAAGTTACCGTCTTGACCCAATGAGCTGAGTCCAGCCGGATGAAACGTGATATCGATCGTCCCGGCGACGCCGTCGAAATCGATCCGCTCGATCAACAACTCCATCAGTCTGCATCGATCTCGAGGTGGAATCGCGTCCCAGGCTTTGTCGAGTTCGCCGAGGGTATTGCGGATTGATGCGTGACTGACGCGTATTGGTCGATGATTGTCAATCGATTCGCGAAGTTCATTCAGCCGGGATTCGTTCTTGTCGATACGAGATTGCGTTGATTCAATCAGGTCGGGTCCAGCGGACGTTGCGAGGAGGTGTGCGATCTCGGCA
>NZ_BAABGA010000020.1:6124-7110 GCF_039541335.1 Novipirellula rosea
ACAACGTTCGTAGATATCTCGAATGAGTTCGTCATCGCCGGCGAAAATACGAAGCTCTTCGACCACAAAGCTTTCGATCTGCTTGGCCGGGATCGACGGCGATGGGCACGAATCGTAGCCTTGTTTTTCGGCTTTGCCGCAAACGTAATAGCGATATCGTTTCGTTCCTCGACCAGTGGACGTGTGCCGCATGGCTCGGTTGCAGGCCGCGCACCGGAGTATCCCTCGCAGCATTCCGTCGAAGTTCGTCGCCGCTCGTAGCATGCCGGTACGACCATTTTTCCGAAGCGACTGTCCGACGTTGGCGAAAACCTGAGGATCGACGATTGCCTGATGCTGACCATCGTGGATTTCGTCTTTGTAAGTCAGCTTTCCGATGTAGGTCACGTTTGTCAGCATCTGGTAAATCCGATTCTTGTCGTAGGGCAGACCACCTCGCGTCAATCCTTTTTTTGTCGTCCACAGCTTGGTACGCCAGCCTCGGCGGTTGGCTTCGCGTGCCGTTTCGAGGAGCGAGTGAGTTCGCAGGTAAAGATCGAAGATCTGCCGGACACGTTCCGCTTCGTGCGGCACGACTACAAGCTTCGTCTCTTCGATCGTGTAACCGAACACCGGTACGCCACCGCACCATTTTCCTTTGCGTCTCGTTGCCGCGATTTTGTCTCTCGTCCGTTCGCTGATCATCTCGCGTTCAAACTGGGCGAATGAGAGCAGCACGTTGAGAATCAACCGGCCCATTGAGCTGGCGGTGTTGAATTGCTGAGTGACCGAAACGAAGGCAACGTTGTGCTTCTCGAACGTTTCCATTAATCGTGAGAAGTCCAGAAGACTTCGACTGAGCCGATCAACTTTATACACGACCACACAGTCGATCTTGCCGGCTTCGATATCGGCCATGAGTCGTTTCATAGCGGGACGTTCGAGGTTGCCGCCAGAGAAACCGCCATCGTCATATCGTTCGTCAAGGCAAGCCCAGCCTTCACTTC
>NZ_BAABGA010000020.1:7133-9775 GCF_039541335.1 Novipirellula rosea
CGCACAATGGACTGTCTCTTTGAGTTGCTGGCGACTCATGCGGACTCCTGCTTGTTGAGTTGGAAGAATCGAAACCCGTTCCAGTGCTGGCCGGTGATGGCTTTGGCGACTGCGGACAACGTTTTGTAGCGTTCGCCCTCGAAGTCGAATCCTTCAGGCATCACGGTGACGACGCATTCTCGGCCCTTGTAGAAGCGAACAAGACAATCGCCAACGGGAGGAAGCCGTTCGTCCTTGGGCGGAAGATCGCGGTTGATTGGTGGCGGCAGCGGGACACTTGATGGTTCACGCGGCGCGGTAACACGCAGATCGGATTCGTTGGCAAGCTCGCCGGCCCGCTGTATTGCCCGATCGCTGAGACCACCATACGCGTTCGCTTGGATTCGCCATGCGATCCGTTTCTGCAGCCATACTTTGTTGCGACCGGTCGTCGATTCGCCGAACACTTCGGCGTACTTGGTTTGCAGTTCGCTGACCTTCATGCGGCGCAGCGCGGCCAGCTCTCGGCCAATTGGGTTACTCATGTTCTTCTCCATGATTTGAATCAGGTGCTTGCCGGGTGCGTTCACCACGACAGTGTCACAGAGAGCGATCGTTTTCGGATTCGATCAAGCCATCCTTTTCGATGTCGCCAGAAGTTTTGCCAGAAGAGACGGCAGATGTGGAGATTTGTTGCCAGCGGACGACGGCACGGGCAAGCAAGCTGACGATTTCGCAACGTCTCAACAAGGCGTTTTCGCAAGCGGATCTCGAATCGAATGTTCGCACGGAAGAACCAAAAGTGAGAAAAAGGGACTGGGCGGTTAACGGGCCGCCCCTACTCCTTGAGCTACTCCGGCTGCGACGCGATTGGCGGTCCCGGTTCGGAAAATCACGCTCCTGTCAGTGCATTCGAGCTGTTCCGAAAAAATTTGCGGCGCTGGACCAAACGTGTCCAGCGAGTGGTGACTATGTCTTTGCAAGCAAACTTTTTCTGATCGTTGTGACCAGACTTGTCACCGACAACGAGAGAATGCTTGCATATCACTCATTCACTCGCTTCCAAGAAGGGAAACGCCATGACATCCACCCAAAAAGTAAACGATTACCCGAAACTCGACATCGCAAAGATCCGTCGAATTCGGAAGGAGTCCGGACGAACTGTCGCGGAGTGTTCGCAATCCGCTGGGCTGCCACCGCAGGTTTGGAAACTAATTGAATCCGGAAAAGTTCGCAAAATCGATGTCGCGGCCGTGGTGCTCATTTGGCAGGGCCTCGGTTGCGAAGCAAAAGCGGTCATGACGGAGGTTCGCGGGAAATTCACTCGGGTGCCGACCCACGTTTTTGTCATCGATTCGGACATACGCGATGCGGTGTTGCCGATGCCGTCAAAGCGACCGCCGAAGCGACGGCGTCCCGCGTCGACCATTTCTTCATCAGACCTTTGGCAAAACACCCAGCCATCACTGAATTAGGTGTGCTGATGATGGAAGTGACTTGATGTGTCACACCGATCCGCGACACTCGCGGATCTTCGGGGACGGGCCGACGTCAGGAGACGCTTAGGAACAAGGCCACGGATGAGCGGCACGACGCCACGACGGACGAAATAGCGATGGTGGAACCGTCGCCGGCCCGGTCCCCGTTTTTCAGTGCATTTGGACCGCTGAAACCTCCACTTTTCCCACGGATGCGAATGACAAAATAATTGGCTTAAACACAACGAATAACGATGTCTAATTTTTATTTACGGCTGACCAACCAAAACTTCTTCAGCAACGTGGCCGACCGACGACTCCATGAGTTTTTATCTCCGTTTGCGGACTATCTACGGACTCGCGGTATCAAACTGCCAAGCGGGTTGATCGACGATGATATGCGGGAGCAGATTCGCGTTGCTCTTCGGCAACCTGACGATGACACGCCTCGCAAGCTGCTGCAGTATGCTCACTTTGTCAACGACTTATGTACCGAACGCGGGATGGAAAAGCTGCTCGATCGGATTGATGGCTTGGCCGCAAAGTTCAACGACGACGAGAACGCGACGATCGCGGACGTAGCCGTCGAGGCATTTCTGCATCATCGCGATGAAGCAGAAGAAGTCCTGCGCTGGGAACGGATTCAATCACGCAAGTCCTTTCAATACTTTCAAGCGAAAACCGATCTGCCGCCGGATTTGTTGTTGCCGCTGGAACCGCGGCGACTTGCCTTTCAGGAGCAAGTGCTGAGATTCCACATTGAAAAGCGATGCGGCCGTTTTGTGGATGTCACGTTGGAAGAGGATCAAGCGATGCTCAGGTTGCTCGTGACGCATGGATCGCCGCTGAAGGCAATCAAGTTGGTCGAGGATGGCAGACCGGTGGACCGGCATAGTCGCCAACGCGGCGAAGCGATGTTAGAGTTCAACAAACTTGCTGGCGAATTGAAGATAAACGCGGCAACGTCCACTCGACGACAAATGTACCGAGCTGCGTTCGGAGAGTGTTTCTTTGACGACGAAGATATGTTTCCAGAGGGTGAAATCTGGACGGCCGAACCGTTACGAAACGACGCACGCAACGCACTTTCGGTTGCCGGAATTCCGCAACTCACCCATGCGTCACTGGTCAGCATCAAGATCGCTTCGGACGATGCTATCCCCGAATACGTTAAGACGGAGCGTG
>NZ_BAABGA010000021.1:0-21868 GCF_039541335.1 Novipirellula rosea
CGGTAATACACGACAATCAAGCCACAGCGATACCCTTACAGCCCTGGGCTTCCAGCCTGTCATCGGCACTCCCAAATCCAAATTGCGTAAGTGAGCCGTGGGCCGCAAAGTACCGGGTAATGCGTGGAACCCGGCCGCTCACGCGCGAGCGGCTCACTAAATCAACAAGCCGCTTGCGGGGAAATCGACGAAAGTCTTGACGACTTCCGCTACGCTACTGTCCGAGAATTCACTTGCAAAGTCGGCTTGCCTACTAGCGTTCGCGTCAACACAGAGCGTTGTGCAGCGAGTACATTAACGTACTCGCTGCACTCGTTTCTTTCCTACCATGGCGCCTACCCATGTTTCGAATTCCCATTTGCGTTTTTGCGCTGCTCACTTGGACCTCCGCCACACTAATCTTCGCCGCCGATAGCCAGCCCAAACCGGCGGGCTACAAAACCGCGACCGACATCACCTATCGCACGTCCGACGACGCGTCGATCAGCGAGAAATGTCGCCTGGACGTCTACTACCCCGAAAATGCCAAAGATGCCCCCGCGATCGTTTGGTTTCACGGTGGGGGACTGACCGCCGGCAAACGAGAAATCCCTGCGTCGCTAAAGAAGAACGGCGTGATTGTTGTCGGAGTCGATTACCGGCTCAGCCCCGATGTGACCGTAAACGATTGCATCGACGATGCCGCCGCGTCCGTCGCATGGACGTTCAACAATATCGAGCAATATGGTGGATCCCGCGACAAGATTTTTGTGAGCGGTCATTCTGCGGGCGGCTATTTGACCAGCATGATTGGGCTGGACAAAAAATGGCTCGCGGCACATCAGGTTGATGCCGACGATATCGCGGGCCTGATCCCGTTTAGCGGCCACACCATCACTCACTTTACCGCTCGCAAAGAACAGGGGATCGGCGGCAAACAACCGGTCATTGATGCCTTGGCTCCGCTGTTTCATGTTCGTAACGACTGCCCACCGCTGCTGTTAATTACCGGTGATCGTGAACTCGAAATGCTCGGTCGTTATGAAGAGAACGCCTACATGTGGCGGATGATGCAAGTCGTCGGTCACCCGCAAACCACGCTGTACGAATTGGATGGCTTTGATCACGGCCAGATGGGCAAGCCTGCGTTTCCTCTGCTGCTCCGATTTGTTAATTCGATCGCTAAAAAATAACACGCTGACGGTAACGCCTCACCAGGAATCTGACATGCAACCGGAATCATCTTTAAAGCGTCGTGATCTGCTGACCTATGCCGCATTTGGAAGCGCGGTCTTGGCAACCGGAAACAAGGCGATCGCAGCGCCCGCCGACTCGACTAAGGACACCCCACCGCGACCGAAGTACGAGATGAAAAAGTCGATCAACCTGTGGGCGTTTCCGTACCCCGACAAAATGACGTTGCGGCAATGCATGCAGCTGGCCAAAGATGCCGGTTTCGACGGGATCGAGTTGAACTATGACCTCGAAAGTGATCTGTCACCCAAATCGGGAACAAAAGAGTTCACAGCGATTCGCCAGATGGCAGACGAGATCGGGATCGCGATTAGCGGCGTCTGCTCGTTTCTGTTTTGGCCCTACCCGCTGACCAGCAACGATCCCGCCGAACGCACCCGCGGCATGGAATTGGCCAGCAAAATGACGCAGGCAGCCCACGACTTGGGGACCGAGAATCTGTTGGTCGTTCCTGGCGCCGTCCACATGCCGTGGCGTCCCGATCATGATCCAACGCCTAACGATGTTTGCGATCGAAGGGCTCGCGAGGCGATTGGAAAGTTGCTGCCGCAAGCCGAAAAGCTGAACGTCTACCTGAACATCGAGAACATCTTCTTCAACGGCTTCTTGATGTCTCCGATGGAAATGGTTGACTTTGTCGACAGCTTTTCCAGCAAACATGTACAGGTGCATTTCGACACGGGGAACATTATGGAGTATCAGTTCCCCGAGCACTGGATTCCGATCCTCGGCGACCGCATCAAGAACATCCACTTCAAAGAGTACACAAAAAAGGGGAGCGACCATTCTTTGGAAGCATTCCGGCCGTTGCTAGATGGCACAACCGATTGGCCCGCAGTGTTGGCCGCCTTGGACAAAACCGGGTACGACGGCTATCTGACGTTCGAGTACTTTCATCCCTACGCCCACTTCCCCGAAGCCCTGATCTATCAAACCGCCGATTCACTGGACCGCATGCTCGGTATCAAGCAAGCCTAGTCGTAGCGGAAGTCGTCAAGACTTTCGTCGCCGAGTCGTAGGCATTTACGCCGTTTGCTTGATCCAGCCAAAAAAAATCACCACCCGAAGCGTGAGCGAGGGAATCTCGATCTTGGCGCGGTCCCTCGCTGACGCTTCGGGTCGCGATGGTGACGGTTCAGGAATCCTGTGCCCGAAACTCGACGCGAGTTTCGCTACGCAAAAATAAAGCGTTAACACGGGCCCAAAACAAAAAAAGCCCGCTCGATCGCTCGAGCGGGCTTTGTCTTCAGAGTCGACGACTACTGATTCAACCTATTTCTTGGCTTGGCGGCTGAACAGTCGTGTCGGTTCTTCGGTCGTTACTTCTTGTGAAAGCTTTTCACTCGAAAGCGTCGCCTTGAACAGCACGTTTTCATTGCCACTCGCCTTTGCGGTGACCTTGTAATCCATTCGATCACCAGGCTTCATCGTCTTGATCGGCTCAAAGGTTACCGACGAACCGTCTTGTTTATGCTTGGTCGGCCCTTCGGCAGATTTGAACGTCAACCCTTCGGGAAGTTCGGCAACCACTTTGACTTTGCTGTCCGCAGCATCGCCTTCGTTCCAAACTCGGATCATGTAAACCACTTCGTCGCCGTTAGAGACGGGATCTTCGTCGTCGATCACCAACATTTGCATCGCAGGCAATCGCACGATCTTGGCTTCCGCCATCGCCATCGACGTGGCTCGTGCTTTGGCCTTGGCTTGATCTTCCGCACCATCCACGGCACACACATAAGTTGCAATGACCTTGGTCGGCAATTTGTCGATGTCACCAGCACGAATGGCGTAGTCAAATGTCGCAGTTTGGCCTGCTTCCAATCGATCAATGGTGATCGTGTCCTCGTTCATCTCCATTGCGATCTTTTGATCGTTCGAATCGTTGTTACCCGATTCGTTGTTCTTCGACTTCTTCTTCGCATCACTGTCGTTTGCCGACTTATCCTTTTGGTCCTTTTCGGACTTCTTGTTCTTTGCCGGAGTCGGTTCGCCTTGGTTAGACTTCTTGCTCTGCTTGTCCTGTTTTGCGAACGAAGTATCACTCATGTCCAACAAGCGAGATTGGTTGGGCCACAACACGCGAACTTGAACGTCTTCGGCTACCGCGTTTCCAGTATTGGTGATACTGGCGGTGAACTCGGCCATTTGATCGCCATACAAACGATTGGGACCATCAAGGTTGACGGCCAAATCGGCGGTGATCACTTCGGTGCTGGTTTCTTTACTGCGAGATTTCAAGTCACTCTTTTTAGCTTTGGCAACCGCACGACTCGAGAACGTTCCCGCTTTCTGAGCGTAAACACGTGCAACAAACTTGCGAGTGTCGCCAGCTTTCAAACCGTCGACTTGGAATTCCAAGTCGCTGTTTCCTTCGATTGTGGCCAGTCCGTCGCCCAGCGAGTCGCTGACAACGAAGGGGCCTACGTCACCGGATCCACCGTTTTTCACGGCATATTCAAGCTCAATTACGTCACAGCGATTCGCTTTTTCGGGTGCCGTTTTGGTCAGCTCGAGTTGAGGCTTGACCACCTTGCTCGACAAGCACAACGCAGGAGTATAGCTTGCGATCTCAAGACAACTGCGAAGTTCGCCCTCTTCGTCGGCAGACGCCGTCACTTCGAGCGTCCGGCTTTGACCGGGGTTCAACATCGCGATCTTCATGCTATCGCCCGAATTCGACGTTTTTTCAGTGGTCGTCTTTTTTGATTTGTCTTTGTTCTGTTTCTTGGCGTCTGCACCTTTCACCGAGACCGACTCGATGCTCAAGCCCTTCGCCTTCCGCTGCTTCAGCTCGATGTCATGCAAGACAATATTGTCCGATGCATTGGTGACCTCGACTGTGTACGTGAACGATTCGCCCACCCGCGTTTCTTCGGGCATCGACGCACGAAGCGACAACAATCCATCGCCCGTCGTGATCGTTTCATCCGCGTGTGCATTGCCCGGAGTGACACAAATCGCGGCAGCGACCAGCATCGTAAAGAGAGGTGTTGTTTTTAACCAACGTGACATTGTAATACCTTTAATTGGACTGGAGGGGAAAAGGGAAGAGCCGCACTTTCGACTCCACATCACCACATCTGTGTTCAGCTGAAAGAATTGTGGATGCCTCCAGTGGCTCGCAACTGGCGCGCCGAAAGAGCAATTGATTTTGTGGCGAATCAACAAGAATCGTGATTCACTTCACTATTTCGCCGCGATACTCCCGCCATAGCCCCAAAACGCCAATGTGGAAAGTTTGTTCGTTGCACCGGAGATGGCTCGAGATAAAGACGGTTTAACGAGGGACACAACTCGTATGATTGCTCGTCGCCCAACGTGGTGGTTCATCCACAACCGCTCGTTCCCGAACAGACTGCTGATTTCGTTAGCCGTTTTGCCGCTAGCCACGGTTTCGTCACCATCCAAACGGAACGCTCTGAAGCATTTTCTGGTAGCTACCTTCGCCAGAAGGTGTGATTCGCAATGGACACCAACAATCCACGCTCTAGCGAGCGTAGCTACGAAACGCAAATGCTGTAACTTGCAGTTTAAAATCGTTCACGGCGTTAGGGCAGAGACCGGGAACGAGGACAAGATTTTACGATCTGCGAAACTAATTCGTGTCGTGATTTCGGTTATAGTGAAAACGGTGATAGCTAAACTCCGCGAGCGTCCAACGTGTCGCTCGTCCCGCCAGCCCTTTCCACACAGCCCGCCCTGCCCGCCCTGCCACCCTGCCCGCCCTGCCACCCTGCCCGCCCCTTAGAAATCGGAACGCAACCATGCGACATCTCGCTTCCCCTGTACTGCACGCGTTAGCCATTGCGATCCTGATGCTGGCCAATCAAGTCCTGGCCGCTGACCCGCTGCACTTTATCGACACCAGTTTCGAGAATGCTTCGCCGCTGGATTGGGAAGTCTTAGCCGATGGCACCGTCCGCATCGATCTGATCTACGATCACGAGCGTGATTCGCCCAATCGAGCCGCAGGGCATTGGCATTTTCGCATCGACGCGGAACCCGGCAGCGAGTTGACGCTGCTGCTAAACCACTTTTCCAACGTTTGGAATGGCCGCTCGGCGTTGGCATGTTCTGACGCCACGATCGGATTCATCAGTCCCAATGGATCGCAATGGCAGTCGATCGAAACAGAATTTATCAAGGACGCGGGGCAATTGCGTTTCACCGTGACGGTACCCCCAAGCGGCAGCTTGTGGGTGGCCCGGCTGCCGCCATATCGCATCAGTGACTTGAACCGATTGCTTGCTGAGATCGCGGAGCATCCGCTCGTTGAAGTCACCCCGATTGGCGAAACCGTCCAGCAACGCCCGCTCGAGATTGTGAGAATCGGCCGCGAAGATGCACCGAATCGTGTCTTCATTCGCGCACGTGCCCATCCATGGGAACCGGGCGGCAATTGGGTGGTCGAAGGGATGATGCGTCATTTGCTGAAAACGCACGACGAGGACAGTGCGTCGTACTTGGACCGATATTGCGTTTACATCATGCCGATGGCGAACAAAGATGGTGTCGCGATGGGGCGAACCCGGTTTAATGTGCTCGGCAAGGATCTGAATCGCGACTGGAACGCCCCTGCGGATGAAAACCTTTGCCCCGAGAACGCGGCCCTCGAACTATGGCTCACGGGAATGCTCAACTCAGGCCGCCGGCCGCATCTGGCACTGGAGCTGCACAATGACGAGAGCGGCAAATTGCATCTCAGCCGTCCCGACGACACCCAGCTCGAAGCCTACTTGGTCCGCATGAATCGCCTGGAATCACTGCTCGTCGAAAAAACGTGGTTCCGCGAAGGGGCAACCGATCCAACGTTTCGCAATTCGGGAACGCTCGGCGAAGGCTGGCTCTCGCGTTTCGGCATCGACGCCGTGATTCACGAGCTAAACGCAAATTGGATCGAAGGACTGCAGTCGCGGCCTTCCGCCGAGCACTGGATGATCTACGGCCAACAGCTGTGCGACGTGCTAGATGCTTATTTCAAAGCAACCGATTGATCTTTGTTCACGCCAATTCGCAGCCGGCAAGCGCCAAGTCACCTCTGTCTGAGTCACCACTCCCTAAAACCGCGTTTTCGGCAGAGGTGGCAGTCAACAAGTCACCTCTCCCGAGCGCAGCACGGGAGAGGTCGGACGGGCCCTTCAGGCCTCGTCCGGGTGAGGGCCGACCGCGCAAAGAAATCGCGGCAAGCGGTTGTCGGTGAGATGTCCAGTGCAAGCAAGCCGGAGCCAGACCCTCACCCGAGCATCGCTGAAGACTCCGCTCGACCTCTCCCTAAACTTCGTTTTCGGCAGAGGTGCAGCGTACAAGTCACCTCTCCCGAGCGCAGCATGGGAGAGGTCGGACGGACCCTTCAGGCCTCGTCCGGGTGAGGGCCGACCGCGCAAAGAAATCGTGACAAGCAGTTGTCGGTGGGATGCCCAGTGCAAGTACGCCTGAGCCAGCCCCTCACCCGAGCATCGCTAAAGGCTCCGCTCGCCCTCTCCCTAAACTTCGTTTTCGGCAGAGGTGTAGGTCTCGGATCGTTAAGAAAAACGACGAAAGTCTTGACGACTTCCGCTACGGATGGGACGACTTTGATGCGAACGACAACCACTTAGTTTGCAACAAACTGAATGATCCGAGCCGCATTCCCTTTACTGCGGGTTTTGTCTGCGATCTTCAGCTCGATGGTGTGCTCAGCCGCTTCTAAATCGGTTGCGAACATGACAGTCCGCGGATAATGCAGCCCTTTACTGTATTGGTGATACAAATCCACCACTTCAAACGGACCCCCATCGACACTGGCTTCAATCATCCCCGCGTCCGGTCCCGCAACAACATAGGCACCGATTGCCGTCCCGGCGAATGACAGCGACACTGTGTCCCCCGGTTGCTCGCCGCACAGCATCGGAAGTTTGCGGAAACGCTCGCGAGTGCTACCGGGAAGCGATAACCAATCAGGAACCGAGATCGACCAACCGTCGTGAATCTTCGAAGTCGCTGGATCAATAAAACGTCCTCGCCAATAGCTGGTCGGATTCAGCGGCGACTCGGGCAGCGGGTGAGGCTTGATCGCCGCGGATTTCGCCAGCGGTTCCGACCAGGCCTCGCTCATCAATTCGTCGATCATCGTCGCGGCGATCGCATTGCCCGCCGGTGCGGGATGCACTCCGCCGTACTGTTTCCAAGTCAGCGTGCCGTCGGTGATCCGATCGGCCACTTCACTGGCCAATCCGATCGTCGACACGTCGTAATGCTCAGCCACCGCCGTATGCGCCGCAATCGTCAGCGGCGTTTCGCTCTTTTGCAGCGTCGCCAGCATCGATTCGTTGACGAAAAAGGTAATCACCAAATCGATATTAGGATTGGCGATTCGGGCGTGACGCACCAACCCTTCCATCCCGCGAATGCAAGCGGCCTTGGAGTGATGAGCGTCCTGATCATCGTTGACCGCGAACTCGATAAACAACAAATCGATGTCGCCTCGGTCCAGTACATCCGACTGCAAACGAAACGCTCCGGTGGTGGAACAGGTCGATGAGATTCCTGCATTGATGAAGTTGAACTTCGTCGCTGGAAAACGTCGCTGCAGAATCTCACACACCATCGGCCGATAACCGTCCATCTCGGTGATCGACCCGCCGATGAAAGCCACGTTTCCGGTTTTCGATTGCTCGAACTTGATCCGAGCATTCTGGAAATCGCCGCGAAACGCCACATGATCCGCAGCGAACCCGCTGCAGGCGATCAATGGCAAAGCAACCAGCATTAAAGATCGGTACGCGGTAAATCGTCGTTTCATCTTGTCGTCGCTTCGAGTGGGTGAGAAACAAAACATATATTGGATTTGTGCCGTGGCCCCGTAAGAGAACGCTCGGCTTTTTCATCATAACCCGACGCGTAAGTTTTGAAGTTGCGCGTTTGTATTTAGGGGCAAAGCCCCGGACGTTTACCTAGCCCAGCCCAACGGGCTGGGACCAAAAAAAACAATGAATTGTAGGGCTAACGGCCCGGCCGTTTGCTGGGACTTTGGCCCGAAGAACGTCTAAACGCGCAACTTCAAAACTCACGCGTCGGGTTATGGTTTTTCAGGGCCAGACAGGCTCGCAAGCGTCCTGGCCCACTCATATTATCGCCGGAACTCTTGGCGAGTTTCGCTACGGACCAGGCCGGAATCACGCGACCGATGGTTCTGGCTCGTCTCGCTTGGTCATCAATGACACGACGATCAAAGTCACAAACGCTAACGGAATTGTGACAATCCCCGGTTGGGTGAACGGCGCGATCGCGTCGGCTCCGTTCCAACCGTATACCTTTTCGTACGTATCAGCGGACAACAAAATCCATCCCAACGAACTGATCATGCCAACGATCACGCTGGAGATGATTCCCTCTTTGGTCGTTCGCTTCCAAAACAGCAACATTACAAGCGCGGGCAAGTTCGCACTCGCCGCAACGCTGAACGCCCAACCCACCAAATAGCTGACGTTCATTTCTTTGAACGCGATCCCCAACAGAATCGCAATCGCTCCGACCGCAACGGCAGCCAACTTCGCGACTCGCACCTGCGCGTGTCCCGTCAATTCGATTCCCATCACTCCGCCGATCAAATCGTGAGCCACCGCGCCACTGCTGGCCAAAATTAAACCGCTGACCGTCCCCAGTACCGTGGTGAACGCAATCGCCGAAATGATCGCAAACAACCACTGGCTCATACTGCGAGCCAATAGCGGAGCGGCCATGTTGGTGTCGGTCAGATCCAGCGCGTTGCTGGTCATCGCGCCGAGTCCGAGGTACAGCGTCAGCACGTAAAAGAAACCGATACTGGTGATCCCCACGATCGTGCTTTTTCGAGCCGCCGCACCGTCTTTGACCGTGTAATAGCGAATCAAAATGTGCGGCAGCGACGCGGTGCCGCAAAACAATGCCAACATCAACGATAAGAAATTGATCCGGTCGGTAGGCTTTCCGCCGCGAATTCCTGCGAATTTCGGATGCTCGCCCGGTCGCAGCACGCGAGTTCCCTCGGTCGGCTTTTGATAGAAAACCTTTGTCGATCCACCATCGTCATGCCGGATCACCTCGCTGCCCCAGAGCACAATTTCGCTCTTGGACATCGTTGTGAAAAACGAGATCGGCCCCAGTGCTTCGCCCGACTTGTAATCCGAAGGCAGCTTCGAAACATGACCGACCGCTTGCAGTTGACGCTCGCCTTCGCCTGATCCGAACGGCAACCCGTCGACCGTTCGTGACCCGTCGGCTGCCGTGGTGATCTCTTGCGCTTGCTGCAGCATTACTGGATCGGACACTCCCATCGCCGCGTCCGCTTCCATCGCGTCGACGTGATAGATTTCGTAACCGCCCTCGTCGTCGGCTAACCGGATAAACTCGGGATGCTCGGCCCATTGCCCGGTCGGCGGAACGACGTCGCGACCGTCAATTTGTGTCTGCCCCAGACTCGCCGACGCGATCGGGCCAATCGATTTCAATCCACCATCGGATTCGACAAAGCCACGGGCGAGTAACATCACTACCAAAATGGCACTGAAGAAGACCAGCAGCGAGCCTTTCAAAAATTGCACCCATGTCGTCGATACCATCCCTGCGGTCACGACAATCACGATGACCACCATCCCGACCAAGACGACGCCCACCCAATGCGGAAAACCGAGCAGCGGCTGGATCAACGAACCGGCACCGACCATTTGCGGAATCAGATAAAAAATACTGACCGCCAATGTACTGATCCCCGCAGCCAACTTGATGCCTCGCGAGTTGAACTGGGCGTCCAAGGCGTCGGCGAATGTGAATCGCCCAAGTCGTTTCATCGGCTCGGCGATCACAAATAACGCCACGATCCAGCCCGCCAGATAACCGATCGAATACAGGAATCCATCGTAGCCGTAAGCTGCGATCATCCCGCAAATACCCAGGAAAGAAGCGGCAGACAAATAGTCGCCTGCGAACGCCACGCCGTTGACCGCCCAAGGGATTTGACCATGAGCGGCAAAGTACCCCTCGCTCGAAGTTGCTTTGCGGCCCAGGAAAAAACTGAGACCGACGGTGACAACAACAAACGCCAAAAAAACAAAAACTGCGATCCATGAAGGTTCGTAAATCATCGTGACGCTCCTTCGTTTGTATCGACGTTGCTTGCGTCACTCGCGGGCGATCCGTTGATCGGCTCGTTCCGGCACATCACTCCATACAGTAGTGCCATCAGGATGGCGGCGATAATCAAGCCAAATCCGTACACGATCGCGAGGTTCAATCCCGCTAACACGACCGTTTCCATTTTTTCGGCGGCAAACGCGTTGATGAAGACGAATCCGGCATACAGAACCAAGTAGACGACAAACAGCACGATGCCAAGTCGCGAGTTGTATTGACGTGCCGCAGTGGGCACGTCCGCTTTGGGCAGTGGAGTGGGCATAAGTGAATGAGAAAGGGGAAGAAGGAGGGGGTGAGAACGAGTATGGGGGAGTCGGGGAGTGGAGTCGACAAGCGTTGTCGGGCCCCATATTAACCCAGTTCGCCCGGCAAGGGGGACGTCAGAAACACAAACTTGGCAAGCGGTAACGACGATTCCGATTTTTCCGCCGATTGCCCCCCCGAAATCATGAAACAGACTCGTAGCGAAAGTCGCCAAGACTTTCGGCCAGCGCGGTTTATTGATCGAGTGAGCCGTGACGCGTAAGCGGCCGGGTCCCACGCACGACCCGGTGCCTTACGGCCCACGGCTCACAGGCTGCCCCCCGAAACTCTTCGCGAGTTTCGCTACGGCTGATGACGAGCCTGGGAAACCTATCCCACATTCAGGCCGATTTTGACTCGCAGACCGTCGTACGCTAGTGAGATGCCAGCGGGGAGCTCGCGGTTGGTCTGTTCGTGCTCGAGATCATGTGAGATGTGCGTGAAATAAGTCTGCTCGGCTCCGACTCGGTTGGCCATCTCGATTGCTTCGGTCAAATTGAAGTGCGTCGGATGGATCGCATGCCGCAGCGCCCCGACTACAAACGTCTTGACCCCGCGAAGTCGCTCGACCGACGAATCGGGAATCCCGTTGGTATCGGTGCAATAAGCAAAATCGCCAATTCGGAACCCCAACACGTTGAAATGAGGCCCGTGCGTCATCGGGATCGGCGTGATCGGAATTCCAAACACGTCAAACGTATCTTCGACAATATTGCGAAAACAGAGCTGCGGTACCGCCCCCGGATGCGTCGGTTCGCGTTTCGAAAACGCATAGTCAAACGAATGACGGATCCGCTGTTCGACGTGACTTTGGCAATACAGGGGAACTGGGTAGCCAAGCCGAAACGGAAAAAGACGCAAATCGTCTAACCCGAACAGATGGTCTGCGTGCTCGTGAGTGAACAATACGGCGTGGATCAGCGGGATTTTTTCACGCAGCAATTGTGTCCGCAAATCGGGCGGCGTATCGATCAAAATCGTCCGCGACGCATGATGCGGCGTCTCGTGATCGAACTCCGGATCGCTGTACGCAATCGACTCGGGCAACCGAATCGTGATCGCACATCGAGTGCGGTTATTGCGGGGATTATCGCTCTGACAGACCGCGCATTCGCAGCCCAATGCGGGCACACCGACGCTGGTTCCCGTCCCCAAAAAGACGACTTCCGCCTGAGTGGACGGATCGGGGCCCGAAACAGTGGGATTCGGGGGCGGCGAGGGCTCTGGATTGACCATAACGAAGGAACTTCTCAGCGATTTGGAAAGCTGTCAATAAGCCCCTTGGCTGCAGAGGCCTGTTTCTGCGATACTCTTGGGCTTGGCTGATAAAAATCCATGTGTTTTCGTGAGCCGCAGGCGATCGCCTCGGGCCTTCCTACACAAGCTTGGTGCCTCGTCCCGAGGCCCGTGGCAAACGCCATCGGCTCCATTTTTATCAGCTCCACTATGAGCCAATCACGTTAAACGTCATCAAAAAGCAGGAAGAACTGAATGTTCAAGAATTTTTCACCTTGGTTACTTGGAATCAACGGCCGTCAAAGTGAATTGATCGAGTTGGCGTTGACCTACGGGTTCCGCGGCATGGATGTCGACATGGCTGACATGCTCCGTCGCTCGCAACGCACCAGTTTGGAAGACGCCACCAAGTACCTTCGTGCAACCGACATCAAAATCGGTGGCTTCGATCTAGGCGTCAACTTGGACGCGGACGACGATACGTTCACCGCTCAAGTCGCGACGCTTCACCCGATGGCCGAAATCGCCAAAGAACTGAAAGTCAAACGAGCCTACTTGCGTCTGCCCGCCGCAACCGATCGTTTGCCCTACCCCGAGTATTTTGAAACTCAACGTGCTCGTTTGAACCAAATCGCCGAAGTCCTCGCTCCTCGCGAAATTCGCTTGGGCGTTTCCTTCTCGGCCGGTAAAGAGTTGGCCGAAGGCAAAGAATTCGAATTCGTTCGCGACGTCGAAGGCTTTATCGCTTTGATCAGCAGCATTCCCGCAGCGAACATCGGCTACATCGTTGACACCTTTGACTGGGTTGTCGGCAAAGGCACGCTGGCTCAACTGACCGGTTTGGACGCGGAAAAGATCGTTGCCGTCCGATTGGGCTCGGTCGCCAGTGACGCGACTGCCGAAACCGCCAAGACCACCGATCGCGTGTTGCCTGAAAAAGAAGGCGCATTGGCTCACGTTAGCGTGATCAGCCACTTGAAGGCAGCTGAGTACAAGGGCCCCGTTTCGCCGACCGCATCGTCGTCGCGTTACAAAGGCCAAACACGTGAAAACACCGTGCAAAAGGCTCAAGAAGCAATCGATTCGATCTCGCGTGACGCCGGCGTTCACGTCGCTCCATTGCCAATGGATCTGATCGAAGACGTGCCTTACGAGCCAACTCCAGCAACCTAAGTTGCTGCCGGCTAGCTGCAGCTTGCAATTCAAGCGGCTGTAACCACCTGATTCACCCTCCCAGCCTTGCGTCGGGAGGGTCGAAAATCGAGCCTTCAGCGAGATTTTCGGGGAGGGCTGGTGACACCGAATTTGCACGTTGCTGTCGCAAAGCACCGCCGCTGCGAAGTAACGAAACTCGCGAAGGGTTTCGTCAAGCAACCGCGAGCATCAAAGCTCACGCGAGCGTTATTAAGCCGTCAGGCTGACAAGACGAAAGTCTCGACGACTTCCGCTACGACCAACCAAACAGAAAAGAGGCCGGTCACACACCCGTGTGACCGGCCTTTTTTCATTTGTTGAATTCACCGAGCCGATTGTCGGACGGCTTTCCAAGCCGACAGCGTGCCTCGGATTTCACGTTCGATGCGAAACTGATACTACGTTCGGCTTAGACGCGACATTCAGCGCCGGCGGTTCCAGCTTGGAAAGCTGGCCGACAATCGGCGCCCGCCGCTACTCTCCCACTCTCCGTGTCTCCGTGTCTCCGTGTCTCCGTGTCTCCGTGTCTCCGTGTCTCCCTGTCTCCCTGTCTCCCTGTCTCCTCACTCCTCACTCCTCACTCCTCACTCCTCTTTCCCTTCCCTCACTGGCAACACCGTTTCCTGCGGTTTCACATTCGGATCCTGCTCGGGCGTCAACTCCGGTGGTGGCCCGTCGGTTGGCACTGGGATTGGTACCAAGATCAATCGCAGCGGCGTGCCACGCTCGGGCACCCGGCCTTCGAACGGTCGGAACAATAGCGAGTCGGCATCCGCACTGCTGGCCAACGACAGATCCATCATTGCGGTACTAAAGTTCGACACGCAGATCATGTCGCCGCCGTCCGCTCGGTAATATTCGCGTCCATCCTCTTCGTCTTTATAAAACCCGCTGCCAGCAAACACCCAATCCGCCTCGACCGATTCTTTGGTCTCGGTGTCTTGCACCCAACGTCGCGCGTCTTCGACGTGGAAATTGCCCTGCTTGTCACGCCAACTGACCCAGACCCGAATCGCCTGGCCCGTCGGCGGGACAAAATTAGGTGTAAACATCGCCGTTGTTCCCGTTTTCGCGCCGACGACCAACAGAGCCGCGTGCACCTCGCTCGATTTCGCCACCACCGCCACGATCGACTCATGCTCTTTGCTGCCGACCGGACACGCAAACATCTCTAATGCACCGCGATCGATCGCGACGTAACCGTCGATGTAAACGCGATTCGATTTGCGATCGACCCACAGCAGCGATTCCTGACTCAAGCGTTTTGCTCCCGGTGGCGGCAAAAACTGCTTGCTCAAAAATTCCGCAGGTGACATTTGCGGCTCCGGATCCTCCATCGCTGGCTCCGGTTCCTCCGCAGCAATATCGGCCTTGGGTGTAGCACTCGGCACGGCATCGGACTCGGGGCCGGCATCGGACTCGGGGGCTGACACGCCTGTCGCAGTCTTCTTCACTAAATCTTCAACTTTCGGTTTTTCCTCGGCCATTGGCAACTGACGCAGCCCACTGGGCTCGGTTTGCTTCGCCACGTCGACGTCGGACGACGCATCTTTTTCGACAGCGACCGCGGCCGCAGCGATACCGTCGGCAGCAGATTCAGCTGCATTTCGCTCGTTTTCCGCAGTGGGGGCCGTCACGGACGAGGACAGCTCGGCACTTTTCCGGGGCGCTGATTCGCTGCCGCACCCGACCGCTAGGGATGTGGCGAAGACTACAAGCAGGGTGAGCGTCGGCGTGGTCTTGGCAAAATAGGGCATAGAGTGTCGATCGAGTGGGGAGGAAGCGCTAGCGTCATTGGGTTGAATGAGTAAGTTATACGTCAGTCAACCTGACACAAAAACGATACTTTTCAGCAATCGCATTATAGCCCATGTCGACACGAACCACGGAGGCCGAAAACGCCTCGACCGCCTCTGTACCCTCCAATGGTCGACCGGCATCCCCTGCGAAAACGAAGTCAAAAAAGGCGACTCGCCAAAAGCCCGCCAAGGTGGCGGGGGGGGCTGACGAACTCGCAAACGCCCCCGAACTCGCAAACGCTCTAGCCGACGCACCGGCGATCGCATCCGCGTGCGAGAATGCGGCTCCCACGCCGATGTCCGATGAAAATTGGAAGCGGTTACGCAAAAAGGTCGAATCGCACGCCAACACAATGTCCGCCAAGCATGTGTTTGGCAAATCGGCGATCGGCGGGACTGTCTATCGCTGGGGCGTCGCAACCGCGCTTGGCAGTGCGATCGATCCAGTGCGAATGTCGCTCAGCCAATTGGCCTGTGACCAAAAACCGATGCGGCGGCGCTCGACTCGGCCGTTGGATTTGGTTTCTGCGACGACCGAGATGATCGCCCAATTGGATCACGGCGACATGTCCGCATTGTCGTGCCAAGACGCGGTGGTTTGGGCCGCCGCGATGCCGCTGCTCAGCAAACAACTCGAACCAACCCTGTGGTGGGAATTGCTCGGGTCGCTGCAACGATTCCGCGAACTGGTACTCGAATCCCATTCGCCGGACTCGCCCGCCCACTTGATCGTCGGTGCGGAACTCGGTTTGACCCTGGCATGGCGGCTCGCCGAATTACCCTCCTGTAAACGGGCTCAGAAATCGGCAATCGAAGCTCTGGCTCAATGGTGTGACCACGAAGAAGACGCGATTCCAAATGCGCTTGCCAAAGGAACCATCGCCCGGCTGGTGCTCGGTTCGATCATGCGATGCCAAGCGATTATGAAGTCGACCACGAAAAAGAAGTTTCATAAATCGTGGCACGCTGTCGGTGATCAAATGGCGACCTGGGTCGCCGCAATGACCACTCATCACGGCACATCGGCGCTGAGTCCGCTGAGCCGCAAAGATGTGAAAGACGATCTTGGTAAAACCGGACTGCTTGAGCATGCGATTGCGTTTGACCCTGAAACGCTGCGGCCGGCCACCGAAGCCGCACTGGGGCTTGGCCATACTGGCGGACGATTGGCATGGGAAGTCTGCCTGCCCGAATCTTTCCTGCATAACGAAGATGCCAAGCTTGCCATTATGCTGCCCGATTGGGATGTCCGCCGAGGACGCACGCATCTGCATTACGCCGGCGAACACAACCAGCTCGAAATTTTTGCTGGCCGCACCCAAATCATCGCGGGGCAAGTCCAAACCTCGATCGAAATCAATGGGACGCAACAGTCCGCGACAGGCGATTGGGGATTAGTTTGCGAGTACACCGACGACGATGTGCACTACATCGAAATTGAACAGGATTGGACTGGCGGAGTGGTGTTGCAGCGGCAATTGATGCTGATTCGCTCGGACCGCACTTTGCTGCTTGCCGACGGAGTGCTGCCAAAAGATCGTCAAGAACCCGGTGCCCTTTCGCAAAAAATTCGATACTCCACTCGCATTCCCGTCGCATCGGGTGTGTCGCCCGAGCTTGAGAAGGAAACTCGCGAAGTCTATTTGTGTGCCGGTCAACGAAGCGCCGTCGTGATGCCAATGTCCGCATCGGAATGGCGGATCGGCCCCACCACCACAAAGCTTTCGGCCAGCGAGGATGAGCACTTGGTATGGACTGCCGAAGGGACCGGAGCGTTGTATGTGCCGCTGTGGTTTGATCTGCAACAACGACGCTTCAAACGTAAACGCACCTGGCGTCAATTGACCGTGGGTGACGAACGCCGGATCTGCGAACATCACGAAGCCGCGGGGTTCCGCGTTCAAGTCGGTTCCGAACAATGGATGATCTATCGTTCCCTCGGCGGACGTCGCTGCCGAACTGTTTTGGGGAAACACTTGATCGCCGACTTCTTTGCCGCCAAATTTGATCCCGGCGAAGGGATCTATGATGAATTGGTGACCGTGGACGACGCCGAGCATATGGATGATGAATCGGAATCATGATTGACCCTAGTTCGCAAGCTCGATTAACCGAAAATTGGCAAGCGGTACAACACGACGTTGATGCAGCCACGACGGCGGCCGATCGTCCCGCCGGCTCGGTCACGATCATCGGAGTTACTAAGTACGTTGATGCCGAGATGACGCTGGGGTTGGTCCATGCAGGATGCCGCGTGCTTGGCGAGAATCGCCCGCAAGTGCTTTGGAAGAAAAACGAAGAGGTTGCGTTTCCTGACGATGTGCAGTGGCATTTGATCGGTCACTTGCAGCGGAACAAGCTTCGTCGCTCACTGCCGTTTCATCCGATGATCCATTCCGTCGACAGTCCTCGATTGTTGACCGCGATCGTCGAAGAAGCGACGGCGCAGCAGATTCCTACCAAAGTGTTATTAGAGGTGAACATCAGCGGTGAGGAAGCGAAGACGGGGCTGAAGCCACAGGAGCTGCGTCCGATGATCGAGTCACAGCTTGGATCCAGCGACACCGACGCAGTCGAGATTGTCGGATTGATGGCGATGGCCGGTTGGGGCACCGATGCGGACGCCGCCCGCCAACAATTCGCAGCCACACGCGAACTGCGAGACCAACTGACGCAGCAAACCGGCGCCGCATTACCCGAGTTATCGATGGGGATGAGCGGCGATTTCGCCGCCGCGATCGCCGAAGGCGCCACCATGGTCCGCATCGGCTCCCGCCTCTTCGAAGGCCTCCTCCCCCCCGCCTAGTTCCCCTCCTTCACCCTTCACTCCTCACTCCCAGCTCCCAGCTCCCAGCTCCCAGCTCCTTGTCTCCTTGTCTCCTTGTCTCCCTCTCTCCCTCTCTCCCTTCCACCACCACTGAGCAGCAAAAAAACGGCACATGAATCAACCGCCGGCCGCAACGCTCACTCCTCCCGTGCGCCGTCGACGCAGCGACGCACCGTTTTTCGTGGTGATGGCAGGCATCTCGGCCATCTTCGTCGTCCTGATCCTTCTGTTGATCGCCGCCGATGTGTCATTCACATCCTGGTCTGAATTCACAGCGGCGCTTCGCAAACCCGAGATCCAGGCGGCGATTCGATTGACGCTGTTGACCTGCACGGTTGCCGCGATTGCATCGGTTTGGGTCGGCACTCCACTTGGTTATCTACTGTCACGCTACAAGTTTCCCGGTCGCGTATTGATCGACACGTTAGTCGATATCCCGATGGTGTTGCCGCCGTTGGTGCTAGGGCTCAGCTTGCTGATCTTGTTTCACACTCCCATCTACGGCTGGGAACTGGAATCCTGGTTAAAGAACCAAGTGGGATTCCCCGTCACCTATCATTGGCCCGCCGTGGTGTTGGCCCAGTTCACGATCGCATGTGCGTTTGCCATTCGCACGATGCGAGTCACGTTCGACCAGATTGATCCACGAACCGAAGACGTCGCCCGCACGCTCGGTTGCACACGCGGTCAAGCGTTTTGGCAAGTCACTTTGCCGCAAGCGTGGCGAGGGATCATCGCGGCAACCACCATCGCATGGGCCCGAGCGCTCGGCGAGTTTGGTCCGATACTGGTGTTCGCCAGTGCGACGCGAATGCAAACCGAAGTGTTATCGACCACCGTTTATCTGGAAATCAGTGCCGGCGAACTGGATGCCGCCGTCGCAGTTTCGCTGTTGATGGTCGCGATCGCGGTACTGGTTTTGTTATTTCTGAGGCTACTGAACACACGAGGTGCTCAGTGATCGAGTTCTCGGGTGTGAGTATCCGCGCAGGCGACTTCGTTCTGTCGGATTTATCATTTACGCTTGCCAGCGGCGAATATGCGGTGCTGATGGGGCGGACCGGCAGCGGCAAAACGACGATTCTCGAAGCGATCTGCGGATTGCGAGCGGTCATGCAGGGCTCGATCCGGCTCGACGGCGTTGACATCACCGGTTGGTCACCCGGTGATCGACAAGTCGGTTATGTGCCGCAAGATCAAGTGTTGTTCCCGACATTCACGGTTGGTGAACATTTAGCATTCGCATTGCGACTGCGAAAACGGTCGGCGGCGGAGATCGCACGGCGCACGGCGGAGTTAGCCGAGATGCTCGGCATCGGACTGCTGGTCGATCGAACGATTGGCGGGCTCAGCGGCGGCGAGCGGCAACGGGTCGCACTTGGTCGAGCGTTATCGTTCCAACCCTCGATATTGCTACTGGATGAACCACTCAGTGCACTGGACGAAGAGACGAGGAGCGAGATGAGCGACTTGCTGCAGCAAGTCAAAGCGACAACCGGAGTCACCACGCTTCACGTCACGCACAACCGCGAAGAAGCCGCCGCCCTAGCCGACCGCCACCTCACCCTAACCAACGGCAAGCTCCGTAGTAGATCTTGATAAAGATCCCAAGCATCCCTCCCGACATGCATCTACGTCGGAGGCGTTACAGAGATTAGCCGGCGGTCGAGCGAAGCGAACACCGCCGGCTCCCTCTCCATCAGCCACCTCTCCCGAGCGCAGCATGGGAGAGGTCGGACGGGCCCTTCAGGCCTCGTCCGGGTGAGGGCCTGCCTCGGGCTCACTCGCACGTCAACATCTGTCATTCCAGTCACCTCTCCCAGCGCAGCAGGGAGAGGTCGAGCAGAGCCTACAGCGATTGCTCGGGTGAGGGCCCGCCTCCGGCTCACTCGCACGACGCATCAATTCCTCGGCCGTTCCGTCTAGCCCCACCCTGCCGTAGTGGATCTTGCTAAAGATCCCGGCCCCAGACAACCGTCAACCACACCCAGCCGCCCCCATTCAATTAGACCAGCTGCCCCCGGGCGCAAACGCAAGCAACAAATGCTCGGACAATTTGAACAGGAGCAAACAAAGGCAACAGAGTTACAAGTCACGTATTCTCCTGCTGCCACCTCTCCCGAGCGCAGCACGGGAGAGGTCGGACGGGCCCTTCAGGCCTCGTCCGGGTGAGGGCCTGCCTCAGTCTCACTCGCACCGCCCACCAATTCCATGTCCGTTCCGGCTAGCCCCACCCTCCCGTAGTGGATCTTGGTAAAGATCCCGCTCCAAGGTGACCGTCAACCACTCTCAGCCAAAGTCATTCAATCACAACTCCACATCACGGCAGCTGCTCCCCGCCGCAATCGCAAGCAACAAATGCTCGGACAATTTGAACAGTAGCAAGCAAAGGCAACAGAGTTACAAGTCACGTATTCTCCTGCTGCCACCTCTCCCGAGCGCAGCACGGGAGAGGTCGGACGGGCCCTTCAGGCCTCGTCCGGGTGAGGGCCTGCCTCGGGCTCACTCGCACCGCGCATCAATTCCGCGTCCGTTCCGTCTAGCCCCACCCTCCCGTAGTGGATCTTGCTAAAGATCCCGCCCCAAGGTGACCGTCAACCACTCTCAGCCAAAGTCATTCAATCACAACTCCACATCACGGCAGCTGCTCCCCGCCGCATACGAAAGCAACAATTGCGCGGACTTATTTGAACAGGAGCAAACAGAGGGAACAGAGTTACAAGTCGCCTCATCTCTGTTCCCTCCCTTTCCTCCTGTTCAATCATTTCCGGAGGCGTCCTTTCCCGCCGAGCCACGCCCATCCATTTTAAAATTTACAATTGTCAATTTAGCTTTTTCAATTCTCACACCCTCCCCAACGTCGCTGCAATCGTCAGTAATCGCAGTGCGCAGCATGGGCGACAACCGTCGTCCTCAAGTCCCGGCAGGGACGACAGCGTACAGCCCACGGCGTGAGCCGTGGGTTACAAAACAACCCAAGAATGAAGGCCCCGGAAGGGGCGACAGAAAGCGCTACGTTCACCGCCTCCATCAGCCACCTCTCCCGAGCGCAGCACGGGAGAGGTCGGACGGTCCCTTCAGGCCTCGTCCGGGTGAGGGCCCGCCTCGATCTCACTCGCACCGCCCATCAATAGAGCGTCCGGTCCGTCTCGCCCCACCCTCCCGTAGTGGATCTTGCTAAAGATCCCGCCCCACAAAATTCTTAATCTTAATCATACTCATGATCTTAATCTCACCCGAGCAACCAACTATCCGTCGCCAAACAAGCGAGATGATCGAGCGGACAATTTGAACAGGAGCGAACAGAGGAAACAGGGTTGCAAGCCGCGTATTCTCTGTTGTCTCCCTTTCCTCCTGTTGAATCATTTTCGGTGGCATCCTTTCCCGCCGAGTCGCGACGCCCATCCATTTTAAAATTTACAATTGTCAATTTAACTTTTTCAATCTCCTCGTCTGTTTCCGCATCGGTGCATTGTCTTGCTTGCAACCACATCGTGCAACGCACGCGTTTCAGCCATCATCCCCAAGTCCCGAAAGGGACGGCATGTTGTAGCCCACGGCGTGAGCCGTGGGTTACAAAACAACGCAACAATAAAAGCCCCGAAGGGGCGGCAGGAAACGCTTTGTCTCCGTTCCCTCCCTTACCTCCTGTTCAATGTTTTCCCCCCACTCGCGTCAAGCAGGAGCCCCCAACTCTTCACCTGGCTCCACCACCCAAACCGTTTTCGGGTTGCCCCTGGCGGTGCCGCTGCATGTGATGGTCCCCGTTCCTGGACGCGTCGGGGCACTTGATGCCCTGGGGCCGCTTTGCGTCTCTGTCGCGAATGATCTGCGGTTAACGAAAGCGCACTCACCAACGCCGACACCTCGCCCTCAACTTTAGCGTTCTGGGAAATCATGCCATCCTGAGCGGGTGTTTGCTCGCAATCGGAGCGAGCAACTGCCTCGCATTTGGCTTGCCCGCATTCGGTGGTGGCGTCTTGCTCGGCCGCATCGTGGGTGTCCGAGGCGATCGCTTTGCGGTTTGCCGAAATCGTTTGACGATTTGAGTTCATCCGGTCCAGAGGACTAACCACCTTCACATCCTCGCGGTTGAGCGAGTGCAAGTAGATTCGAGTCGTCTTGA